>WRBJ01000017.1 GCA_009784615.1 Defluviitaleaceae bacterium
ACGCTATGCGTCGCTTTCGCACAGCGAAAGTGCAAGGTCTCGAGCTTTTTGCCCACAAATGGGCAAAAACTCTGCCACCTACCACGCCAAGAAATTGGTGCGGCAAGGTTTCAGAACAGGTCTGATGTTTCCCACATATTACAATTGCGTAACATCTCGACAATTTGTTGCATTTAGGCTGTTTTTTTGATATAATGATGTAGATTTTGATTACATCGGAGGTCTAGTATGCGAAAAAAATTTGCTGGATGTGCTATTTTTGTGTTTATATATATTGTGATGTTTGCTGTGGGTATGGTTGCAGTGCAAGATGTCTATGCCGCAGAAAACCAGCGCGTGGTGCAAATTAATATTGATGGAAATTTGTTGCAAGCACCGCCTGTTGGTGATATGCCACCTGTGTTAATGGGTGGTCGTACGCTTGTGCCTGTGCGCCACGTTTTTGAGGCGATGGGGGCTGTTGTTGATTTTCAAGAGGCGATGGAGCGTGTTGTTATACTGCACGAAGGCAATTTGATTTTGATGCATATTGGCGAATATAGTTTCTTTTTTAACAATGACAATCATACAATGGATGTTGCTCCGCAACTTATTAATGGGCGTACAATGGTACCGGTATCTTTTGTTGCTGGTTTGATGGGTTTTGATGTGCGTTGGGATGATGCAACATCTACAGTATTTTTAACTAATCAAAACGCGTCAGAGCTAAGTTTGTCAGATTTGTCAGATGTTTCTGTTGATAATTCCACCATAATTCCATCGGAAACTAATTTGCAGACTAATATTACATCTGTTACTTGGAACGAAGCCCGTACGCAGTTCACTATTTCTGCAGAAACTGCAATTACTATGGTGGATTGGCATATGCTTGCCGATGGTCGGCTTGTGGTAGATATTTTTAATGCACAAACAGCGTTGGCGCAAAGCAATTTTACTATAAATAATAGTTTTTTAACAACTGTACGTACGGGGTTAAATATTATTGATGGCAATTATGTCGCGCGTGTGGTTTTTGATTTGACACGTGCTATGACATATCGTATAACTATGTCAGAAGACAGGCGGCATATTGTGGTTACCTTTGAACTTAACGAGATTTCTGCTGTACACCATATTAATCGCTTTGTGCAAAATGAAAGCGAAAGTGTTATTATAACAGGTGTTACTGCGCCGATTACGGATATTTTCTTGCTGGGTAACCCTTTGCGTTTGGTGGTTGATATTCCCCACGCTAGACTTTCTGAAAATGCAGTTTTGACGGATAATAATATGCCTAAATGGCTTGTTAGTGATGTGCGTATGGCACAGTTTGACCCGATGGCTGTGCGTGTTGTGTTGGATTTGAATGAGAATATATCGTTTACGGTTGAAGAAAATGCCGAAAATGGAAGCGTTACTATAAATGTTGGACTGCCGACGCATCGAAATATTTATCTTAATTCTCAAAACGGAACGATTATGTTAATGCGTCCACAAGACTTGGGTATTGGTGATATTTTGCAATTTGACCAATATCATCAGCGGCGATATTCCTTCATCTTACCTTCTGATTTTTCTGAACATTTTGGTTATGGTGATTTTTGGATACGGGATGGTATTATTAACCATATAGAAATTGTAACGGAAAACGGCATAACGCAAATTATTTTTGACACCGCCGTAATAAGGTCTTACATAATTGAAGAAACACCAGACGCTATATTAATTCGTCCTGTTGACCCACGTGAAAAATATGACTTTGTTGTGGTTATTGACCCTGGGCACGGCGGGCGTGACCCAGGTGCGGTACATCACGGTCATCACGAGTCGGATTTGGTGCTTGATATTGCTTTGATGGTGATTGATATGCTTAACCGTGATGGGCTTGTTAAGGTTTATACTACACGTTATACCGATGTTGCCGTTACAAATACCGAGAGAGCTAGAATTGGCAATGAAGCAGGAGATATTTTTATATCCATACATCTAAATGCTGCAAATGGTGTGGCAAATGGTGTGGAAACGCTGTATTTTGTACACAATGCCGAACCTAGTGATTTTAATTCACGTCATTTGGCAGAAATTATTCAAAGTAATATGGTTGAGGATATTGGTTTTAACTATCGTCGATTGTGGAATCGTCCTTTGTTGCTGGTGCTAAATTCTACAAGAATACCTGCCGCTTTGGTTGAAGTGGGCTTTATGGATGCTATGGTGGATGCGCAAAGATTACATCAACAAGAATACCGTTATCGTGCGGCGCAATCCATAGTGCGGTCTATATATGAAGCAAGAGAGATTATCGGAAGATAGTCATTTGTATCTAAAAAAGTGTTAAAATCCGCCTCGACCTTACTTATTAATAATGGTTTTTTGCTGTAAACATAATACAAACCCACGTCTGTTAGATGTGGGTTTGTATTATGTTTTTATTATTTATTATGGGTTATTATTGCGGGTTGTATTTGTTTGCCTTCCAAAGCGCATATTAAAGATTTTTCCAAAAGAGAAAGGTCGGCGGTCATACTTGTGGGTTTTTTTGTTGGATTATCCTGCCCAAATGGCACGAAAAATATATTTTTGGTATTATAGAGCTTTGCTATGTTTACGCCATTTGCACCGAGTGCATCGTTAGAAAATAATGCAAGTAGAACTGGTTTATTGTTGCGCAATGTGGCTTTTGTTGCCATAGGTACAGCACCGTCAGATATACCGTTAGCCAGTTTTGCAATTGTACTACCAGTTGCAGGGGCTATTATCATAATATCCAATGGATTATCAGGTCCAAAAAACTCTGCTTCTGCTATTGTGCTTATTGCGTTTTTGTCTGTTATTTCGTATATTTTGCCCAAAAAAGAATCTTTGTCGTGGAAACGAGAGCTATGTTTAAATACATTTTCAGATACTATAGGATAAATATCTGCACCCAGTTCTTTTAGTGTTTTAAGTGGCTCTAGTATTTCCATAACGGTACAAAACGAGCCGGTTATGCCAAAACCTATCTTCTTTCCTTTTAATGTCATTTCTGATACCTCCTACATAAAATATGGTTTATATATTCGCCTAAAATTTCGCCTGCCGTTTGCACTGCATATTTGCCTGGAATACCTGCAAGAATTGTGGATTTGTCGTTTAGTTTTTTTGCGTAGTCAATATCAAACCCATATGGTTTTGAGGCTATGTCAATTAAAACTGCCCCATTGGTTTTATCAAGCATTTCGTTTGTTAATATGCGTTCGGGAACCGTGTTAATTATAGTGTCAAAGATATATTTATCAAAAAGTCCGCTCATATAAATTGGTATAACATAATCGGAATATGCCAAAGATTCTTTCTCTCTATTTCTTACAAGTGCATATACGTCTGCACCTAAAGCCTTTAGCTTTTTAGATAAATCCCTGCCACAAACACCGTATCCTATTACAAGTACACGGCTGTTTGTCAAGGTATTAATACTGTTTGTAATAAGATGTGCAATTACGCCTTCGCTGGTTGGCACGGCATTTTTAATTGCTACAGCTCGTTTCTCTATCATAACATAATATTTAAGCCCGTATTTTTTGCATTTATCCGCAATGTATATATCTTTTACTCCAGAAAAAATCAATACTTCATTTTTTAGTGTTGCGAAAAAAGAATCGTCATAGATGAATTTATCAACTTTGCCCATAAAAGGGAAGATGATAAAATCTAATTTATCTGGCGGTGTGTCATTTTCGCAAAAAACATATCCGCAGTTTTTTAGGTAATTTTCGCTATAATGATACCTAGCGTCATCTTTTATGATGATTCCTTGCATTGTGTTTTCCTCCAAAATATTTGGTCTTGGATTATGATATGCAAATAAGCCAAAACAGGGTACTGGTTGCAAATTTGTTTTCTGTGTCAATTTATATTGCGGATGAATATCATAGAAGCAGGTATTTACCATAGAAAGGGATTTGAAGATATGAATAAACATATGTTTGCTGGCGCAAGCACACCCGATGGGTTTATAAACTTTTTTAACTATATAATGCCTTTGGAAAAAGCTAAAAAACGGCTTTTTTTGAAGGGGTCTTCGGGCTCTGGGAAAAGTACGTTTATTAACAAAATTGCAGATGAGTTTGAAGCTATTGGAGCAAATACCGAAAGATTTCACTGCGCAAACGACCCCGATAGTCTTGATGCTTTATCGGTTGCTGGCAAGGGTTTATGCATATTAGACGCAACCGCACCGCATTGTTGTGAACCCGAGATACCCGCCGCTATAGATAAAATAATTGATTTTGCAGAATTTTTGGATGAACAAAAAGTAAGTCGATACGTGGACGAGATAAAATCGTTGGTTCGTATGAAGAAATATTTTATTGATAAGGCGTTTGCATATCTTTCTGCCGCTGGAAGTGTTTATTTAGCCGAAAATGAAGCCTACAATATGACCTTAAACAAAAATCCTTTAAATGATTTGTTGCAGGAATTGTTAAAAATATCGAATATGCAGCGTGCTTCAAATTCGTTTGGTTTTGACCGAAAGTTATTTATAAGTGCGATTACGCCGAATGGATTTGTTAGCCTGTCAGAAGGCTATTTTGGTGACTGTAAAGTTTACGGTCTTTATGGAGAAAACAGGGCAAAAGCTAGTATTTTTTTAACCGAATTAAGAGATAAGATAAATGCAGTTGGGATAAATACTGAAAGTTTTTGTTGTCCGTTTGCACCGAAATGGATTGAATGTTTGCATTTGCCTGATATGAAAATAGCTTTTGCGGCAATGGACGGTAACTTTGGATACAAAGGGAGTGTGGATGATAAAATTGATGTAGGCAGTTGTTTTGACACAAAAGTATTAGGGGATATTAAGCATAAGGAAAGACGAAATAATGAGTATGATTTATTCGGAAAAATGCTTGGTGCTGTTATAGAATCTATGAATTTGTCAAAAGTCTACCATACCAAAATAGAAGACATATATTCTAGCGCAATGAATTTTGACAAAGTGCGGATATTAACCGAGAAAACAGCTGATGAGCTATTGTCGTTATAATAAAAAAGAGCCGTAACGGCTCTTTTTGGTTTTACCAAAATGCTACTGTTGATAACACCACAACAAAGATGATGTAGAAGACGATACCTAATGCCCATAGACCAAAAGAGACAAAAGATAGGATTTTGCCGATTTTTACATTGCTACCTACATATCCTTCTTGTTCGGCTTGTTTGCCAATTACCAAAGAGATAATGCCGCAAATTGGGGTACAAACTAATGAAGCGATACCCAAAATCAAAGCAATTAAAGCCTTTTGTTCGCCAGGTCCTTTGCCGCCTGCTGGTGGCATACCGGTTGGTGGTGGTACTGGTGTTCCGTTGCTCATAGAAAATTCCTCCTAAAAATTAGTTATGTAAAATAGTTGTTGCCAATTTTACCAATAATACATTAAATCATACCAAAAAGCATCAGTAAAAGCTAGACCCCATATTAAGAAAAAGAATACGTAATAGATTATCCAGCCAACGAAGAATACCAAGCCTATTATGGATAACACAAGACCTGCCGTCATTTTGCCGCCCGTGAAGCCATCTTTTTTGGCGGAAAGCGCAAGAATAAGCCCTATTAAACCAAAAGGCAAAGACCCGCAACAAACGACAGAAATTATACCAAGCACCAAAGACCCCGTGGCTTTACCATCGCCTGGCTGTTTGTAAGGCACTACAGGAACAGCGTATGGCGGTATTGGTGCGCCGTAAGGTGGTGGAGCTTGATGTGGCGGGGGTGGTGATTGGTTATTTGGTGGCGGTATATTGCTCATAAAATTACCTCCGTTATGTATAAATTTTATATTCCTCTTATTAAATTATATACCCAAGAAATGGATAAAAGTGCTATTATTATTCGTACGCCCCATTTTGATGTTATTATATTGGTAAGGCGCGAAACCCTTGATAAGTGCAACTTACGTGAGAAAATGTCGATTGCGGAAAGAGTAAAATAGGCTGTAAAAACTAATGCAAGCGGCGTGAACAATATATTCATTGCAATGGCATCAACAATCTCGAAATTAATTGCGTGTATGGTGGCACGTGTAAGCCCGCAACCAGGGCAGGGTATACCTGTTGTAGTGTTAAGCATACAAGGCATACGAAAAGGTGTGTAAAGGTATAAAAGAACCGCAATTATGAAAATGCCGACAAGGGCAAAAAACATTTTTGCAGGTTTTTTTGCAGAGCGTTCCATATTAATAACCGTAATAAGTCAAAAAGTTTATGACTGTTTCAAAGTTTTTTTCACGAGCCCTGCCAGAAACCAAGAAGATGTCAACAATCCACCAAATCCACGCTGTCCAGCCCATAAAGACTATCCACAAAATCCAACCAAAAAGCCATACACATAACTTACCAACGCCCAAACCAACATCACCAAGCACAAAACGGTCTATACCTAAACCACCTAAAAAGATAGAAAGAAGCAAGATTGTTGTAGGGTCGTGCATTTTTAGTGCATAAAGATAGTTAAAATGTGTTTCGGGCAGATGTTGCATACGTTCTTGTAAATACTGTACACGTTCTGGCGGAAAATATTTGTGGTTTGCCATTATCCACATATCCACTCTTTCGTTGCGTGTTGGGTTTATTGGTGCTTGCGGTATTTGCATTTGTGTATCCCCCTATCTATATTTAAGAACAATTACATTTGGTCTTTTTAATTTGTTTTTGAAATTCTGCATAACTTGGCAGTTTTAAACCTTCAACATTAGCCGCTTTTACGACACATTCATATGCTTCTTCAACAGTTGCGGCTCGACCGATGTATTCGGCTAAAAGTGTTAAAATTACTTTGGTCTCATATGCCATAATGCCACCTCCGAAATCATATTTAAAATAGTATATCACAGCAAGCGACAAAAATCAATAGTATTTTAATAATAACATTATATGGTTATGCGAGATTTGATTAAGGCATAGCGTAAAGCCTTGCCTAATGCTATAACTATACCTATTTGTAACAATGATGTTAGCAAAAATGGTGCAACAGCAGCGGCAAAAGCATTTGCGATTGTGCGTTCTAATATAGCGGCAAAAAATACCATACCAATGGCAAGATTTGCGGCAAAACCTAATATTAGAAGCATTGCCCAATATAGGACATTTTGTTTGCGTGCGGCAAAAGCGGCGGATAGGGTGATAAGCGGAAAAGAAAGTATAAAGCCGCCTGTATGACCTGCGATTATACCAATGCCGCCTTGTAGCCCATTAAATACTGGCACACCAGCGGCACCTAACAATATGTATATACAAACGGCAATTACACCTTTTTTTGCGCCTAGAATAATACCGGCTAGGGCAACCCCCGTGGTTTGCAGGGTAAAAGGCACGCCGCCTGATAGTGGTATGCGGATTTGGGCGCAAATAACGATAATTGCGGTAAAAATTGCTATTTGAGTTATATCACGTATTGGTATTTTCATTTGCGTTTCTCCTCTTAATTGCGGTAATAATGCCGTATATTAACAATGTTGAAGTTATAATTACAGCCACTATTGTTAAACGATACATTTCAAAAGGTGTTTCGGCAAAGACAAAGCCCAATGCAATCCATATCCACGATAAAAATATACTAAATAAATTGTATACAATATTGTATTGCAGTATGTCCGTTTTGCGGGTTTTTACAACGAATACGTGTATGCTTACGGCGATGCCTATACAGGTAACCAAAATTTGCACCCATATTACCCCTATCAAAGTCATAGAAAAAACCATACCTGCCCACATAAAGGCGATTGTGCGGATTTTATATGCCATTGGTATGCCTTTTTTGCTATAAAAATTTTCAAGATAAGGACCGAGGAAACGGTTGTTTAGAAGTTTGTTGCGTATTTTTGGGTTGACTTTTGCAAAAATCATACAAGCGGCTATTGCAAATGGCGTTGTAGGCCATAAGGGCATAAAAATGCCGATTATACCACAGATTACACAAAGAATACCGACCGAATTAAGAAAAATTTTCAATGATTTTTTCATAATAATCCTCCAAATTTAATGTAGTATATCAGATGAATGGCTATATGTCAAGTATACAATGCATTTGCTAATTTCTTTGAAATATCTTTGATTTTTATGCGCCGTGATTTTGAATTTCCTATGTATGATGATAAAAAACATAGGAGGCGGTATTATGAAAAGAAGGGTTTGGTTGTTAATTTTAGCTTTGGGGGTTGTGTTTGCCGGATGTGAAGCTGTGCAAGATTTAATGTCTGATGGTCAGGGGCTGGTTGTTGCCGATGAAAAACAAGAAACTTCTAATGAAAGACTTGGATACAGAGATGTGGATTTAACAGATGTAGAGATTTACGATTACTTGATGTTGATTAATCGTCAAAATCGGGCAAGAGCTATTAACGAGCAAGATTTGTCGGCGGCTTGGCCTACGGTGCCGGTAAGCGTGATAGATGGAATGCTGTTACATCATTCGGCTTTGTGGGCTGTGGCGGAAATGTTTGATGAGGCACGTGCGGCGGGATTTTCGGGTTTGTTTGTTAGCAGTGGGTTTAAGGGATTAGACGAACAAGAGCGATTGTATGATAATGGGCGCAACGTATTTGCTTTGCCGCCGGGCTATAGCGAACATCATACAGGTCTGGCGGTAGATATTATGGCAACTGGGGTTTCGCAAGTACAATTGGCAGGTTCTGAACAAGGGCGATGGATGGCAGAAAATTCTTGGAGATTTGGGCTGATTCTTCGATACCCCGAGGATAAACAAGATGTAACAGGTGTACCTTTTGAACCTTGGCATTTTCGGTACGTTGGGAAAGCTCATGCATATTTTATGTTTCAAAATAGGGTGGTTTTAGAAGAATATATAGAAATGGTGCGAAATGATGGGGTTGTATTTGATTTTAACGGGGTGGAGCATTTTGTGTTGCATACCAATGCACAAAATGGTATTATAGAAGTGCCTGATGGGATGGACTTTTCGATATACACCGATAATTTAGGTGGATTTATTATAATGGTACGGCGGTGATTTGTAATGGAGCATAGGATATTGATTTGTGATGATGATATAGATATTTTAAACGCGTTAGAAATTTATTTGCGTCAAGATGGCTATGATGTATTGCGAGCGCAAAATGGGAGACAGGCGGTTGATTTGTTTAAAAAAGCCGATGACGAGATACATTTGGTGCTTTTGGATATTATGATGCCTGTAATGGATGGAATTGCGACGGCGGTAGATATACGTAAACACAGCAATGTTCCTATAATTTTTCTTTCAGCAAAAAGCGAGGATACTGACCGAATTTTGGGGCTTAATATGGGTGCTGATGATTATATTACCAAACCTTTTAATGTGGTAGAGCTTTTGGCAAGGGTTAAGGCGGCATTGCGGCGGTTTACTAGATTGCTTGGAATTAGAAGCGAAAAACCAGAAAATATAAAAATCTTGCAAACTGGAGGATTGGTGGTAGATGATGATAAAAAAATGGTGTCTATTGATGGAGCGCAGGTTTCGCTTACGCCGATTGAATATAACATTCTGTTGCTTTTAATGAAGAATTTGGATAGGGTTTTTAGTTCTGAACAAATTTATGAAGCAGTGTGGAACGAGCCTGCTTTTTATGTTAGCAAAACGGTAAGTGTGCATATACGCAAAATTAGAGAAAAGATTGAAATAAACCCTAAAGAGCCGCAATATTTAAAAGTTGTATATGGTTTGGGGTATAAGGTGGTAAGTCTAAAATGAAAAATATTGGTTTGTTTAGCGTCATTAGGACTATTGCAATGATTTTAGGGTTTTTTGGTGCACTTTCATTTATGCGCACATCCAGCACAGCATTTAATTATTATGCACAAATTATTTATGGCGATTGGTTTAATTTTGGCATTGGGCTTTCTGTGCTATGGTTTGCTGTTTGTGCGGCAATATTTGCATATGCAGTTTGGCAAACAAAAAACTTTGTGCCTTACAATCCTTTGCGGCGTGCTGATTTTACTATTTTTGTCTTATTTTGTGCCGTTGGTATAGTGGCTGGGGTATATACTTTAATAGAACATACGACACAATTTGTAATAATCCTTATACCTATCACAACATATTTTTTGGCAATGATGGTGTTTGGCGAATTTTTAGCACGCTTGCGGGACAAGGTTTTGTTAAAGACGCTATATTGGTTGGTATTTTTTAAACACTATCCGCTTTGGCGTTTTATGGGGTTTATTGTTTTCATATTCCTTGTGAGTCAGCTATATTTGTTAGTTGTATATTTTTTCACGCCTATTAGGATATTTGCATTATTTACCATTGCGGCATTAACTTATTTTGCGGCATATATGCTTAATATGGCAAAAGAATACGAAGCGGCTAATGCTGAAAAAATTAGAGCAGAAAGGTTTAAGGCAGAGCTTATTACAAATGTTTCTCACGACATAAAAACGCCGCTTACAAGTATTATTAATTATGTGGATTTGCTAAAAGATGAGGAAAATGCGGGGAAATCGGCGGAATATATAGCAGTGATTGATAAAAAATCGGCAAGGCTAAAGGTGTTGATAGATGATTTGATGGAAGCGAGCAAGGCTGGTACGAGAAATTTGCGGGTTGATATGCAAGAGATTAATTTGGTAGAAATTGTTGGGCAGGTGGCGGGCGAATTTGAATATATTTTTATTGAAAAAGGATTGACTTTGGTTTTGCGCCAACCAAACGAAGCCACATTTATTAAAGCCGATAGCAGGCATCTTCATCGTGTGTTAGAAAATTTATTTTCTAATGCGTCTAAATATGCTTTGTTTGGCACTAGAGTATTTGCAGAAATCACTTTAAACGACGGCAAGGCAAATTTTGTCATTCAAAACACTTCTAGCGAACTTATAGATTTTGCTGGTAGTGATGTAACAGAGCAATTTTTGCGTGGTGATAAATCACGTCAAACAGAAGGTAGCGGGCTAGGGCTATACATCGCCAAAAGTTTGATGGAGCTTATGGGCGGAGAAATGCAAATTCACATAAGTGGCGATTTATTTAAGGTTGTTTTGATTATGCTTGCGTAGAGGCTGTTAAGTTTACCCAAACTATATCCGATATAAACTAAAGACGTATTTATAAAGGAGAAGATGATATGGACGTCAATACTAGCTTAAATTTACTAAATGTACAAAATGCGGCTAATACACCCGTTGTTCCTAATAATAACAATAATAACGCAAATGCACAAACGGGTTTAATTGGCAACCAACCTATACCGCAGGATATTTTGTCTTTGACGGGATGGCGACCTGCTTCTGAAGTGAATGTTAGAGATATGCGTGCTATTTTAGACCAGCACAATCGCCAAGTAGACGCTTTTCGTGAGATGGTTTCTAGGCTTTTAAACCAACAAGCTCATACAGCAACTATTGTCAATGGCGAAACAATGATTCAAATTGATGATGCTACACGTGCGCAAGCACAGGCAGATATTGCCGAAGACGGTTATTTTGGCGTAGCGCAGACTTCTGAACGTATTTTAAGTTTTGCCCGTGCCTTTGCAGGTGATGACGAAGGTCGTATTGAAATTATGCGAAATGCGTTTTTAGCAGGCTTTGCGGCGGCTGAAAATGTTTGGGGTGGACAGTTGCCAGAAATTTCTCGCCAAACTTTTGACGCTGTTATGCGTGGTTTTGATGAAATGCTTGGTATCACACCATCCGAACCACCACAAACCGTATAATATGGGGCGCAAAACCGAAAATACAGATTTTGACTGCATAAACTGTGGCAAATTTGTCGCCGCCATTAAAAAAGGGACGATAAGAAACCATTGTCCCTTTTGTTTATGGTCTATTCATTTAGATATTGTTCCAGGTGATAGACAAAGCGATTGCGGAGGACGAATGAAACCCGTTGCAGTGGCAACGCATAGCAAAAAGGGTTGGCAAATAGTGCATAGATGTGTAGATTGCGGACACGAACAACGCAATAAGGTGGCGGATGATGATAATATTGATGTGGTTGCAGAGATTGCTAAAAACGCTGGACAATTGCTACTTTGACAACATCACCTGCTTGTTTACCGATTTTTTTGCGAATATCTTTGCGAATACCGATGATGTAGCAAATGCTACCGTCGGTATTTTTTACGCCCATATTTACCACGCTACCGTCATATGGCTCACCATCAAAAGTAGCGCGAATTTTTACCCTGCCTTTGCCAAATTCTGTATATACATTATAAGGAAAAACAACATATGCGGCATCTTGGTCATCGGTCTTATGTATTGTTGCGTTAAATTCATATGTTTTTGTATTCATTTAATTCCTCCAAGGAATATTTGCAAAAATTAACGGCATTGTAAATGAGGTTACTTCATTAATTTGCAATGTTTGGCAAGCATTATTAACTGCCAAAATGTCCAAATTATAAATATATGCCAAATCGTTTGCGGTATAGGTTGGTGGACTATTAAGCTCTACCTCGCGCCTGTAAAGTCCGCATAAAAAACTGCTACCTGTTGTCATTATATACAAAAATATATTTTTGTCAATAGATTTTACACCCGCATCACGCAAAATAGCGTAAATCTCGGCTTCGTCAAGCTCTAACAAATCGGCTACACAACCAATATCAAAAGGATGCTCCGCCGATTTTAAATACACGTCAATATCAGCAATCTTTGGTGCTACACTTTCTTGGTATTCGTCCCAAAAAGTATGCACCTGTTTCACCTTTCCCATAGCAACCTCCAAAGTCATTTTTTTGACATTATATCATATAATAATGCATTTTTCATATGTAATTAATGCCAAAAAACGAAAGAAAGCCTGTATTTACGCCAAAAGACAACAAATGCAGAAAAAACCAGAATATTTACCTCGACACTTTCACAATATAATTTCAAGGGGAGGTGAAAAATATGAATAACAACACATCAAAAGCTAACGCAAAAGCTGCTATGGACGCTTTCAAGTACGAAGTTGCTTCTGAAATCGGCGTACCATTGAAAAAAGGTTACAACGGTGATTTAACTTCTGCTCAAAACGGTTCTGTTGGTGGTTACATGGTTAAAAAAATGATTGAAGCGCAAGAGCGTCAAATGGCTGGTAATATTCAGTAGTTTGTAGGCTTGTGTACGGATTAGCCGTTTGTTAAAACGGCACAATGAACACCTAGAAAGAGTATTCTGTACTGTTTCTAGGTGTTTTTTCTGCGTTTGCGTTCCTTTATATATGTGGCTGCTATTAGTATGCCAGTGGCGGCTATTATGCACAACGAAGCTATTAAGGCACTCATATTCATTCCCCCTTAATATTAATATATTCTTACAAACACATTGCGGAGCTTGACATTTTGGTAGATTTGTGATACAATTAAAAATAATTGAATGGAGTGATAGATTTTTGACAGGATATGTAATTAGAAAGCTAGAAGCTAAGGCGCAAGGGGCAGAGCTTCGCAAAAAATATGGTTTTGCTAGCGGTATTGTGGGTGTTGTGCTTAATACACTGCTTTTTTTGCTAAAGTTGGCAGTTGGTATTTTGTTAGGCTCTGTTGCAGTTATGGCAGATGCTTTTAATAATCTGTCGGATTCTGCCAATTCGATTGTTACCATTATCGGTTTTAAAATTTCGTCAAAGCCCGCAGACAAAGAACACCCATTTGGACACGGTAGATTAGAGGATATTATCGGTCTTATCATTGCCATCAGTATTATTTTTGTTGGGCTAGAATTTGGGCGTTCTTCTATTGTTAATATTTTTAGTCCGCAAGAGATTAATTTTTCTTGGGTTTCTATAGGGGTATTGGTTTTTGGATTTTTTGTAAAGTTTTGGAAGATGATGTTTAACTACCGCATTGGTAAGAGGATAAAATCGACAGCATTGTTGGTTGTTGCGGCGGATTCTCGCAATGACTGCATAATCTCTGCCTTTACTGTTATTTCGATACTTGTTGCGCATTATTTTGGTATTTATGCTGATGGTGTCGCTGGTCTTTTGGTTTCGATTGTATTGTTATTTTCGGGATATAAGGCGGCGCAAGAAGCGATTTCGTCCATATTAGGCAAACCATCGGACAAAGAAACAGCCGATAATATTAAAAAAATTGTATTGGCACAAAATGGTGTGCTTGGCGTACACGACTTGGTCGTTCACGCATATGGTGCGGTGCATCGTGTAGCTACTATACATGTAGAGATGGATGGGGATAGCACGCTTGAAACGGCACACGACATTGCCGCTGTGGCAGAGCGGGCCGTGCTTGACAAACTAGGCATAGGATTAACGGTACATTTAGACCCGATTGATACAAATTGTCTCGAATTAATTCCGTTAAGAGATATAGTCAAAGCGTATTTTAAAAACCACTGCCCAAAAGCAGATGCGCATGAGTTTCGCATTGTTCACAATCATAACAAATTACAATTAGTTTTTGACCTACAATTGCCGCAAGATTTGTCTGTAGATGAGCAAAAAAACCTAATTAACGGACTTAAACAGCAAATCGGCGATGGTGTAGATATAATTGTAAATTTAGAAAGTGGTTTTATTGAAGAATAGTATTGCAATTTATTTGTCAAAATGCTACAATGGCGTAAATAAGCAGACCTTAGGAGGAAGTTGTATGTCAGAAAGATTTGTTTTGGTAAAAAGAGGATATGATACAGAAGCCGTAGAGCGTTATATTGCTACGCTTGAAGCACAAATTGACAGTTATCGTGAAAAAGATAAGGCTATAAATAATGCTATTGTGTCGGCGCAACAGGCGGCAGACAGCATAGTTGTAAACGCAAAAAACCAAGGACGTACCATACGTGAAAATACTATTAAACAGCTTACTGACATTGCATTGTCTATTGGCACACAAAAACAGCTTTTAGAAGATTTTCAAAATGAGTATAATACAATTGTTTCAAAATATTTAAAATTGACGGATAATGAAGATTTTAAAGCAATTTCTGCAAAAATTGATGCGCTTGAAAGTTATTTGGCAGATTTTTCTGATGAAGTTACTGAAGATTTAGAAATTGAAAACAGAGCTGTAACAAGCAATGACAATTAGGGGTTGACTAAGTGAAAAATAAATTTAGACATATTGTAATGGTTTTTTTGACGTGCTTAATATTTTTTGGCTCGTATAATACAACATTAATGCAAGCCGCAATTCCGCAAGGTTTTGACGGTTTTTTGCGTATTGGTTTGGAACAGCATTTTTTAAACCGTGAACAAATTAATATATATTCACAAAACATTGAGGTTGGTTTGTTTATTGATGGCGAGTTTTTTGTTATGCAAACAATTAATTCGCATACGCATTTTACGGCTATGGCGGGCTATGGCGGCATTGTTTTAATGGCTGATGGCGCAGTCGTATTTGTCGCAGATAATCCAGGGCTTAATCTACAATTGCGCTGTGTTAGCGGCATAACCAATCTTGGTGTGCGGCAGTATCGTGGTATTATCGAATTTGGACAGTTTAACACAAATGGCATTACAGCCGTAAATATTGTACATATGGATGAATATTTGTTTAGCGTTGTGCCGTCAGAGATGCCCGCCCTATGGCACATCGAAGCGTTAAAAGCGCAAGCGGTTGCAGCACGCACTTTTGCTATGAACCGCCTGTCAAGCCCGCGTACAGCTAATTATTCGCTTTGCGACACAGTTTTTTCGCAGGTTTACAGCGGTGTGGATAGAGAGCACCCCAACACCACGCAAGCAGTGATTGAAACATCGGGGCTTGTTCTTATGCATAATGGGCGGCTTATATCGGCGTGGTATTCGTCTTGCGCTGGCGGATTTACAGCAAACAGCGAAGATGTATGGGCAAGCGTAGAGCCATTTGCACGAGCAGTTCCAGAACTTTATCCATCATCTTTAGCGGATTGGGAGCGTACAATTACCCACGCACAATTGCAACAGCTATTAACAGCTCAAAACATACATATTGGTGCAGTGCAGTCTGTGGAATTACACAAAAATAACATCAGACGGGTTATGCAGTTTCGTATAATTGGCAATAGTGGTACGCATACTTTAGAGCGAGAAAATATAAGGTCGTTTTTTGGGTCATTAGAGATTGGCGGCGGGTCGCTTCGTAGTAGAGTTTTTACCATTGCAGGGCAGGGCACACAGCCACTTAACGAGCAGTTTGCTATCAGCGCAGGTGGTACATTTGCGGTTGATTTGCGTAATGTGTTTGTAATTTCAGCATTTGGAACAGATACTACAAATATGCCAAATAGTGTAATTTCGGCACAAGGTGTGCGTTTGCTTTCTACTGCACACACACCTAATACAACGAATATCGTAAGCACGTCAGATTATAGTTTCACGCTTGTTGGGCAAGGTTTTGGACACGGTGTTGGTATGTCGCAACACGGCGCAAGGGCTATGGCAGATAATGGGCATAGTTTTGATAATATTTTGCGTCATTATTATACAGGTATTGATATTGTGCGTGCGCATTAAAGGAGCAAAAATGGATAAACGTGATTTTTATTATGAATTGCCGCAAGAGCTGATTGCGCAAACTCCGCTTAAAGACCGTCAAACATCAAAATTATTAACATTGGATAAGACGAGCGGGGCAGTTTCGCACGGCATTTTTACTGATATTTTGGATGTGTTTAATGCGGGGGACTGTTTGGTTATCAATAATACAAAGGTTATTCCCGCGAGGCTTTTTGGGCAGAATAATGGTAAAGTCGTTGAAATTTTGCTATTAAACAATAAAGGCAATAATATTTGGGAAATTTTAGTTAAACCTGGAAAATATGCCCGCAAAAGCGATAGATTGGTTTTTGGCAAGGTTTTATGCGGCGAGATTGTTGATGTTTTAGATAATGGAAATAGATTGATAAAATTAGAGTATGACGGGATTTTTGAGGAGATTTTGGATGAGCTTGGCGAAATGCCATTGCCGCCATATATTACTGAGAAGTTAGAGGACAAAAACAGGTATCAGACGGTTTATGCGGCAGAACCGGGTTCGGCGGCGGCACCAACGGCAGGTTTACACTTTACAAAAGAGCTTCTTGACGCACTTGTTTTAAAAGGCGTTAAGGTTGCCAATGTTACTTTACACGTAGGGCTTGGGACTTTTCGACCCGTTAAAACAGATAAAATAGAAGACCACGAAATGCATTCGGAATTTTATATACTAGACCCGTCACAAGCCGAAATAATAAACAATTGCCGTAAAAATGGTGGGCGAGTTGTTGCAGTTGGCACAACCAGCGTACGAACGTTAGAGTCTTGCGCCACAGATGACGGTGTTTTGCACCCAAACAGCGGCTATACATCAATCTTCATCTATCCTGGCTATAAATATAAGGCGGTGGACGCACTTATTACTAATTTTCATCTGCCCGAAAGCACGTTGATTATGCTTGTTTCCGCTTTTGCAGGACGTGAAAATGTATTAAACGCTTATAATGAAGCTATTGCCCAGCGTTATCGCTTTTTTAGCTTTGGTGATGCTATGCTTATAATGTAAAATTTTGGAGGATATGATAATGGGGATTTTTAAGAAAATTGCCAGTGGATTGACAAAGACTAGGCAAAACATCGCAGGGTCTATTGAGAATGTTTTTAAGGCTTTTTCTCGCATTGATGAGGAATTATTTGAAGAACTTGAGGAGACTTTGATTTTAGCAGATTGTGGCGTACAGGCTTCGGTGGATATTGTTGAAAAATTGCGTAAAAAGGTTAAAGGTGATAAATTAAGCGATGCAAGCGAAGTGCGTGCTGCTTTGATAGAAATTATTTCGCAGGTGATGGGTGAGAGTGGCGAAACACCGCAAATGCAATACCCTGCCGTTATATTGGTTATCGGTGTAAATGGCGTTGGCAAAACAACGACCATTGGCAAACTGGCGACAAATTTTGCGGCAAATGGTGCAAATGTTGTGTTGGCGGCGGCCGATACTTTTCGTGCGGCGGCTATCGACCAATTGGAAGTTTGGGCAGGGCGGGCTAATACAACCATTATCAAACACCAAGAAAACAGCGACCCTGCCGCCGTTGTTTTTGACGCTTGCGCTGCCGCAAAGGCTCGCAAAGCTGATGTATTGATTGTGGATACGGCGGGCAGACTTCATAATAAGAAGAATTTAATGCAAGAGCTTGAAAAAATTTCACGTGTTGTAGATAGAGAATTTCCTGACGCTTATCGTGAAACATTCTTGGTATTGGACGCTACAACGGGGCAAAATGCTTTGCAACAAGCAAAAACTTTTGCAGAAATTGCAAAGATTACAGGTATTGTGCTAACGAAGCTGGATGGCACGGCAAAAGGCGGCATTACGCTGGCTATCACCGCAGAGCTTGATATACCTGTGCGTTATATTGGCGTTGGTGAGCAAGCCGACGATTTGCAAGTGTTTGATGCACAGGCTTTTGCTCGTGGATTGTTTTATGAGAATGAAGAAGAATAAAAAACATTTGCTTTTATGATGTGAAGTATAACATATTTTCAAAAGGGAGTAGCCAATGGTGTTTTCTGCCATTTTTACATTCGTCAGTACGGTGCTGTAGCACTCGGATGTAGAAGCCTTGAGGGTAGTGCAAGACTTTTGAACCATTACCTAATATAAAAGGAGCTTTTATGACGATTGCATTGCATTTTGGTTTATTGGTTGTCGGCTTTGTTATTTTGATACAAGCCGCAAAGTTTTTTGTTGACGCTAGTGTTAATATTGCGACGAAGCTAAAAATTCCACGTATTGTTGTTGGTTTGACAATAATGGCTATGGGAACATCTGCGCCAGAGGCGGTTATAAGTGCATCGGCGGCTGTTCGGGGTATTGGCAACTTGGCGGTTGCAAATGCCGTTGGTTCTAATATATTTAACCTATTGTTTATTGTGGGGCTTTGCACACTTATTTTCCCAATTAACGTAAATATAAAAGTAATATTACGTGATTATTGGGTGTCTGTTTCGGCTACCATATTTTTGCTGGTTGGCGTAATTTTTTGGGGCGATGTTATTCCTCGCTACGGTGCATTCATACTTTTAACAGGTTTTGTCGTATACTTGTTTATAGTGGTTAGGACTGCGCTTAAAAATCGTTGCTACGAAACAGATGGTATAGAGGAAAATGAGTTTAAATCAAAGCAAAAACCGCTGTGGAAAAGTATTGTTCTTGCCGTATTTAGTATTGGGCTTATTGTTGGCGGTGGACAGCTTACGGTTTATACTGCAACAGAGCTTGCGTCGGCACTTAATATTTCAGAGCGCCTTATTGGCTTGACGGTGGTTGCAATGGGCACATCACTGCCAGAGCTTGTAACGACCATTATTGCCTGTAAACGTGGCGAAGGCGAATTTGCACTTGGCTTTATCATTGGGTCTAGCGTGTTTAATATTATGTTTGTGCTTGGTCTTGCAGGGCTAATAACACCGCTTGGCATCGAAAGCAATGTGTTGTTTGACCTTGCTATACTAACAATTGGCACGTTGGCATTTTATCCTATGGCAAAATCGGGTAGTAGGATTGTGCGAAAAGAAGGGTTAATAATGACGTTGATGTATGCGTTGTATATGACTTGGATTTTGATAAATTAACCCATTGCAATACTAGGGATTTTTTGATATAATTGGGGGGTAAGATTATGAGCGACTCAAAAACAGGTACTGCGGCAAATGTTATAAAAGCTGTAACGGAAGGGTCTGGGCGGCTTTTAAAAACCACAAAGCTATCCATCAATCTTTCTAACGAAGAAGGTAAACTAAAAGCGATTTATAACGATATTGGCAAGGCTGTACACGAAATTTACAAACACGGCGGTACTTTGGGAGCAATGTTTGACGATAAATATAAAATGATTGTTGAACAAGAAGCAAAGATTGCTGATATTCGCAATAGACTAGAGATTGCAAAAGGCGTTGTAATTTGCCCAAAATGCGATACTAATTCAAAACGTGGCTCTAGCTTTTGTCAGCGTTGCGGCGAAAGTTTGTCGGGGGCAGAGGAATATGTTGTTGTGTCAGAAGCGACAGCAACCGACCACAGGTTACCCCTGCAAGAACCCCAACAGCAACAAATTCCATCACAGCCAACAGGAAAAATTTGTAATGTTTGCTCTGCGACAAATGACCCATTCGAGCGTTTTTGTCTTTCTTGCGGCAGGGCATTGTAGGAGGAAGCAAATGGACGACCAAATTAAAAATTTTTTGCAATATATTTTTGAAATTGTAGAAGGGATAGAGCGTGCAAATAGTGTCGACCACGCCGAATGTTCTGTGTGCCGCTCTACATATGCCGATTTTAAAAAATCTGGCAAAATGGGCTGTGCCAATTGCTACAAGGCTTTTGGCGAGCAAATTGCACAAGCACTTAAAAATATCCACGGAAACAATGTACACACGGGCAAAATTCCTTGCGGCAAAGAAGGAAAGTTTGCGGATGTTGTTGCTAGACGCGAACTTGAAGAAAACCGTATTTTACTGCAAAAAGCAATTGAAACAGAAAGTTACGAGGATGCCGCACGTTATCGTGATATTGTTAAAGCTCTTGTTGACGAAATTGGAGAAAATGCATAATGACTATTGTTTTGACCGAAAAATATTCGCCCTTTATGGTGGCAAAGACAAAGGAGCCTGCTCTTGAAAAAACAGAGCAAATCCAACACGCCCTAACACAGGATGATTGTTTTGGGTATTATGCCCACGCAAAGGGCAAGACAGTGGGCTTTGCTTTGGTTCGCAATTTTGAAGAGGATGGGTATTTTATTTGGAAAACATATATAGGCGAGCCTTATCAAGGTCAAGGTTTTGGCAAAAGGCTTGTCGAAGAATTGATTGATGAATTAAAAAAAGTAAAGAAAGCTAAAGTGATAACCACATCATATACATACGGCGACACTGCCAGTAAGGTGCTGTACGAACATTTAGGTTTTGAACAAATGGATACTGTACAAGACGGGGATGTGCAAATGGTAAATATGCGCTTGCTTTTAAAGGGGTGATAAAATTGCAAAAATGGTATGAAAAAACTGAAGCTGATACAGGTGTTGTAATTTCGTCAAGGGTGCGGCTGGCTCGCAATTTGGCGGATGTGCCTTTTTCTGTTCGTATGGATAGTTCTAATTCTGATGATGTGGTGCAAAGGGTCAAACACTCGGCTATTAGTGAACAAACTGCTTTAGCAATACAACCCCACCATATGCAGTTTTTAGATTTGGCACATATACCAAATTGGGATTTAAACGTTTTGGTAGAGCGACATATAATAAGCCCAAATATGGTAGATGGTAAACATTATTTGCGTGGGCTTGTTTATAATGAAACTGAAGATTTGTCGGTAATGATAAATGAAGAAGACCATATACGTATACAGTCCATTTTTGTTGGGCAGGATTTAGATGCGGCATATGAAGCGGCAAACCGCCTAGATGACGCACTTGCCGTTAGTTTGAATTATGCTTTTGACGCAAAATTTGGATTTTTAACATCTTGTCCAACTAATACAGGGACGGGCTTGCGTGCATCGTGTATGTTACATTTACCGCTTTTAGAATCTACAGGGCAATTAAAAAGCCTTGCAGATATGATTGTTAAAACAGGCTTTGTTATACGTGGCGCAAATGGCGAAGGCAGCGACCCATTAGGCAATATTTATCAAGTATCAAACCAAATTACATTGGGCAAGACAGAAAATGAAATTTTAAACTCGTTGAAGCAACTGGTTAATCAAATTGTAGACAGAGAAACCGCTTTGCGTGTACGTGTTTTAAAAGATATGAACACCGAAGCCGCAGACCGCATCTGGCGAGCCTACGGAATATTGTGCAATGCCCGTAAAATGACATTAAAAGAAGCGACGGGATTGCTGTCGGATATTCGTGCAGGACAAATTATGGGCATTATCGAAAAACCCATTACGAAAAAAACCATTTATGAAATTATTACAAATATACAACCTTACAATTTGCAACGCATTATGGGGGTTGCAAACGATACCCGCCATTTAGAAGCATTGCGGGCGGATTATCTAAGACAGACTTTTGTTAATTAATATTGAATATGAAGATGATGAACAGGAGGATATATGCAAGCTAAATTTACACAAAAGGCGCAAGAGGCGTTAAATAATGCTGGGGCTTCGGCACAGCATCTGGGACATAATTATATCGGTACAGAACATTTGCTTTTAGGGCTGGCTCGTGCGCAGGATTCTGTTTCGCAAAAGGCTTTGGCAATGCACGGCGGAACGGCGGATGCTATCGAGCGTAAAATTATGGATGTGCTTGATGGAAATGATGGTGCACCTGTCATTGGTGGCGGTCAGCCGCAGGGCTATACGCCACGTACAAAACGTATTTTGGAACAATCTAATGTAGAAGCTCAAAAAATGGGTGCAAATTATATCGGTACAGAGCATTTGCTTTTGGCTTTGCTTCGTGAAGAAGATTCGCTTGCCGTACAAATTTTGTTATCCATCGGTGTTAGTGTTCAAAAAGTGTATAACGAGATAATGGTAATACTTAACGAATATAATCCTAATGCGCAAAATAATTCTTCCAAAATGGGCATTAACCATTTGGCGCAGATGGCGCAGCAAACGGGCAACAATAATGCATCTTCTGCAACCCCCACGCTTGACCAATTTAGCCGTGATTTTAATAAATTAGCAACTGAGCAAAAGTTTGACCCAATCGTTGGACGTGAAAAGGAAATAGAGCGTATTGTTCAAATCCTTTCACGCCGTACAAAAAATAACCCTTGCCTTGTTGGCGACCCCGGTGTTGGTAAAACTGCAATTGCCGAAGGCTTGGCGCAACGCATTATAGCAGGCGATATTCCTGAAACACTAAAGGACAAGCGCATTGTATCGCTTGATATGGCGGCAATGGTGGCAGGCAGTAAATACCGTGGCGAATTTGAAGAACGCATTAAAAAGGTCATAGGCGAAGTCAAGCAAGCAGGCAATGTTATTTTGTTTATGGACGAAATACACACAATAATTGGCGCAGGCTCTGCCGAAGGTTCGATTGACGCTTCTAATATTATGAAACCATCACTATCCCGTGGGGAATTGCAATTAATTGGTGCAACCACTATGGACGAATATCGAAAGTATATAGAGCGTGATGCGGCACTAGAACGCCGCTTTGCCCCCGTTATGGTGGACGAGCCAACTGAAGAAGAAGCCGTTGCAATGCTTGTAGGTTTGCGGGATAAATATGAGGCACACCATAGCGTACAAATTACAGAATCCGCTATTAAATCTGCCGTTAGGCTTGCGGCACGTTATATCAGCGATAGATTTTTGCCAGACAAAGCAATTGATTTATTAGACGAAGCGGCAAGCAAGGTTCGTTTAAAAAATTACACAACACCGCCAGAAGTAAAAGATGCTGAAAAACAGCTTGTCGAGCTGGAGCAAGAAAAAGAAGAAGCTGTAAAAAGCCAAAATTTTGAACAAGCCGCTAAAATTAAGACAAAACAAGAGAAATTGCGTACAAAACTTGAAAAAGACCGTGCAAAATGGACTAAAAAAAGCAATAGCTCCATACAAATTGTTGATGAAGATGACATTGCCGACATTGTATCAAGTTGGACGGGTATGCCTGTTAAAAAGTTAAAAGAAGAAGAAAGCGTACGCTTGATGAATATGGAGGAAGAAATTCATCGTCGTCTAATTGGTCAACGTGAGGCGGTTACAGCTGTTTCAAAGGCTATTAGACGTGGTCGTGTCGGTCTTAAAGACCCAAAACGCCCTACAGGTTCGTTTTTATTTTTAGGCCCTACAGGCGTTGGTAAAACCGAACTTGCACGAAGTCTTGCAGAGGTGTTGTTCGGACACGAAGACGCTATGATACGCATTGATATGTCCGAATATATGGAAAAACATAGCGTATCCAAACTAATTGGTTCGCCACCTGGCTATGTCGGACACGGCGACGGCGGACAAATTAGTGATAAAATTCGTCGCAAGCCATATTCTGTTGTGCTGTTTGACGAGGTGGAGAAGGCTCACCCAGATGTCTTTAACATACTATTGCAAGTGCTTGACGATGGACATATTACAGACAGCAAAGGACGCAAAGTGGACTTTAAAAATACCGTAATAATAATGACAAGCAATGTGGGTGCTAGAAATATAGTAAACCCCAAAAAACTGGGCTTTAATGTGGCGAAAGAAGAAGATGCGAAGCACAAAGAAATGAAAAGGGATATTATGGAAGAGGTCAAGCGCATTTTTAAACCCGAATTTCTTAATCGTATCGACGATATTATCACATTTACACAACTCGGAAAAGAAGAAATTACACAAATTGCACGCATAATGATGAACGAAACTGCAAAACGTGTTAAAGAAACAATGGGCATAGATATAACCGTAACCGATGTGGCAATAGAATATATCGCCGACGCAGGCTATGACCCCAATTATGGCGCAAGACCATTACGTCGTGCCATACAGTCCAAGGTTGAAGATTTGGCGGCAGAAAAAATCCTTACAGGCGACCTAGAAGGCAGAAAGAGCTTAGTAATTGATGTTGAAAATGGAAATATATGTATCAAATCGAACGAAAGTTAATAAAAATTGAAAAAATTCGATTTTTATGCTTGACAAATCTCAACAAACAGTGTATTTTAGTTAATAATGGTTTATGTTTGAACATTGTAATCCAAACAAACCTATAAAAATTTATAACAACAAATTTCAAGGAGGAAACACAATGAATAAGTCTGAATTGGTATCTGCAATTGCCGCAAAGGCTGACATCACTAAAAAAGATGCTGAAAAAAATCTTCAAGCATTTGTTGATGTTGTAACTGAAGAATTGGGCAAAGGCGGTAAGGTACAACTTGTTGGTTTTGGTACTTTTGATGTTGCTGAAAGAGCGGCTCGTGAAGGCAGAAACCCACAAACTGGCAAACCTATGACTATTCCTGCTTCTAAAGCTCCACGCTTTAAAGTTGGTAAAGCTCTTAAAGATGCTGTAAACAATTAATTTTTTTAAACTGACACCTTATTGGGTGTCTTTTTTTTATTTTTGGTAAAAATAAAAACGAGGTGATGATATGAGAAATTTTTTAACTATTTTGACAGTTGCAGTAACGGTTATTTTGCCCAATGTTTTTATTAATGGGGTTGATGTTTCTGGGTTAGATGCCGATACGGCTTTACAGCGTTTGGCGCCACATAATGTGCAAGACGAGCGCATTATGATTGTTGCAAACGATAAGGTTTTTAATTATAGTTTTAAAGATTTTAGGGCAGCATATGATTTCGACACAGCCATAGCACAGGCAATAGAATTTAGCGAAAAAGATGGATTTTTTGTGGACTTTTTTAAGAAATTGCGATTATACAACAATCCACATAACATAACAGCAGAGTATAGTTTTTTAACCACAGATATAACAAAAGCAACAAAAGAAATTGCAGACGAGATTAATGTAGTGCCAAAGAATGCAACCTTCGCCATAGTCGATGGGATTTTTATAACCGAGAATGAAATTATAGGTCGCAAATTGGATGAAGATGCTTTGGTAACAGAAATTACAAATTTGCTTAATAGTAAAAAAGGCGGCAAAATTACTGCTGTTGCTGTGGATATTGAGCCAAATATAAAAGCGGCAGATTTTGAAAATTCTACGCAGTTATTAGGCAGTTTCTCAACGCCTTTTGACGGTAGCAACGCACAGCGTGCCAGAAATTTAAATGTGGCTAATAGCTATTTAAACAATACAATTATAATGCCAAACGAGGTGATGTCGGCTTGTACAACTTTTCGTCCCCGCACTGAAGCTAATGGATATGTTGCGGCAGGGCAAATTTTGCACGGCGTACCTGATGTAGGCATTGGCGGCGGTATTTGCCAAATAACAAGTACACTGTATATGGCGGCTCTTTATGCCGAAATGGGCATTGTAGAGCGGCTAAACCACAGTTTGATGGTGGGATATATGCAGCCAGCTACAGACGCAACAGTAGCCGAAGGTGCCATTGACTTAAAAATTAAGAACAATACATCATATCCCGTGCTTGTGCAGTCGGTCTTAACTGGTCATAGTCATACAGTAAATATTTATGGCTATGACACCCGCGAGCAAGACAGAAGGATTTATTTTGATAGTTATTTGATTGAAATTATCCCCGCTGAGGACAAGGTTGTAGAAGATAATACATTGCCCGTGGGATATAAACGCATTGAAAAACAAGGTGCAAATGGCGCAAAATACGAGCTATATAAAACTATAGAAAAAAACGGGCAACAGGAGCGTGTTAAAATTAACACATCAACCTATCGCCCAATGCCAAGAATTATTAAGGTAGGTACTGCACAAGAACAACCCCATCCACAATAAAACTTTTATGGAATTAAAGTTTTTACTATACTGGCGGCATTATCATAATCACCACGCAATAAATTTGCTTCAATTTCAATCAATGCTTCTTTACTATGTTTTGGATATGGTAAATTTTGTAATTCTTCAAAAGTGTTATCTATTGCCGTAATATCAAAATCACTAATTGCAATCAGCAATTCCTTGATTTTTGCGTTAAATTTTGCGATGTCGTATTCACATTTGCAAATATCTTGCTCGTCATTTGGCGTGATGTTTTCAAGCACTTGTTTTAATGCTTTCAAAAATTCGGGAGTTTTTGTGGTTATTGTACCCAAATCATTGTTATTTGCGGCTTTTTCTAATTTGTCTGCTATATCTGATAGGTTAATATTATCAATATTTAACAATGCGCCTTTCATGCCGTGTACGGCAATTGCAAAATTACGCAATTTTTCGTCATCCAAATTGCGGCTTTCGATAATACCAGCAATAGTTTTAATTGCTTTTTGTGCATCACGTACAAAAGAGCGGGTAAAAGCGTTATTTTCAAGCGGTTGGGGTATTTTTGCAATAACGGTTTTTCGTGCGGCAGCTAATACATCTGGTGTTTGTTTATCACGGATGTATTTTTCCAAATAACTATTTAACTGATGAAAGTCAATTGGTTTGGCAATAAAACCGTCAAAGCCATTATTTAAAAACTGCTCTCTTGCCCCAACCAAAGCGTTTGCCGTAAGTGCTACAATGGGCTCGGTGTATCCAAATTCACGAATAATTTGTGTGGCTTCAATACCATCCATTACCGGCATCATATGGTCCATAAAAATTATGTCATAAACCTCGCCGTTTTTAATTTTATTCACGGCAGATTGACCATTTTCTACAGAATCAACAGCAATTTTATAAGGCTGTAAAAAGCCTTTAATTACATAGATATTAGAGTCCACATCATCTACAACAAGCACACGCCCATACGGCATTGGCTCCAGCACAATATCACGCATACGCCTTAGCGATGAGGTGGTTGTTTCTAAGTTTTGCAGATTTTGAGCAAGCTCTGCACCCAAAACATCAACACCTGCAACCTGTTGCGGTATACGCACAGTGAAAATACTACCTGTATTAGGTTTGCTGTCAATATGCATTGTGCCGCCCATCATTTCAATCAATTGACGTGCGATTGTAAGCCCAAGCCCACTGCCTTCGATATAACGGTTGGCTTTGATATTAAATCGTGTAAAATTATTAAAACGTGCAAAATCAATTTCAAACAGCGAATTTATCTGTTCCTGCGTCATACCTTGCCCTGTGTCAGAAATGCGCATTACAAGCATCACATTATCCGCAATATCACATTCTTCACGGCAAACCGTAAGAACTACTTGCCCTGCAAGCGTATATTTAAACGCATTTGACATTAGGTTGTTCAAAATCTGTTTTATGCGGGTTTCATCACCAAAAAGATTTGTCGGCAGGTTTTCGTCAATATTAAGCGTAAATTTAATTGACTTCGAGCCGATATGCATTAAATTTAATTGAACCGTGTCAACAATAAAGCTCGCAGTTTCGTAATTAAACGGTACAATCTCTAGCTTGCCCGCTTCTACCTTAGACAAGTCCAAAATATCATTTATGATGGTAAGCAAAAGATTTGACGATGCGTGTATACGCATAAATGCCTCTTCGGTTTCTGGTGTATGTCCATTTCTTTGTAATTGCATTTCTGCTATACCCAAAACCGCATTCATCGGCGTGCGTATTTCGTGCGACATATGCGCCAAAAAGCGGGTTTTTGCACGGCTTTCTTCATCGGAAGCACGTTGTTTTTCGTGCGCTTCTTTAATCTCGGTTAGGTCGGTTGTATATTCTATAACACCTAAATATTCATCAAAATGCACTCGTGCAAAAACAACTTCCGTTGATAAAAGCGAACCATCGCTTCTTTCACATATAAGTTCTGAACGTGAACGTCCTTCCCGTAAAGCCTGCTTAATCAATTCACGGTGAAGTTCATAAGAATTTGTACCATCTGGCTGAAATTGCGGCATATACGTATTAACGTTATCTAAATATTCATCTTTATTTGCGGCTAAAAACATTGTAACCGCCTGTGCATTACAATCAATGGCTTGTAAATTATTGTCATAAACCGTTATTGCCGCAGGAGCTTCTTGTAGCAATAATTGCGCTTTTTCTTCTGCTGCTACCACGGATTGGTGCGTTGCGTCAAGCTCCTCGAGCATTGATTTAATCTCACGCAAATCACTGGCATACGATACCAACATAGGGCTACCACGTCGCATAAAGCGTACCAAATGCACATCTACAGGCAAAGGCTCGCCATCGGATGTTATATGCCACCATTCAAAACGGCAATGTCCGTCCTTTAAAGCTGTTTGAATATATTGTGCCGCTTTTTCGGTATGAGAAGTGCCGCAAGGCTGTGGATCCATTTGGAACTCTGCCATACGCTCGACCAATTCTTCTTCGCTAGAAACACCCATTATATCAATTATTTGCTGGTTTGCCGACAATAAATTATGTTTTTCATCCCAAACAGTGGTCATAAGCGGCGTACCACGCAACAGCATCTCGTTAAGGTCGTTTGCTTCTAATTCACGCTTTATCGCTTCACGTATAGGGCGCAAATCTACAATAAACGCCGCTATAAGATTACGCTCACGATGTACAAAATGTACTAAAGTAACTTCTACAGGTATTTCATCTCCATTTTTATTTTTATTTACCCATTCAAACCTTGCACGACCTTTTTTTATAGCTATAGCAACAAATTTGCGTGCAAGCACATAAGATTCTGTGCCACAAGGCTGACGTTCTGGCCAAAAATCACGATAATTATTGATGTAATATTCTTTGTTGGGTACATCAAAAAGTTCCATAGTTTGTCGCCCTACATCAATAAGGTTAAGATGCTCGTCCCATAAATTATATAAATATGGCGCAAATTCTAAAAACTTCGTTGTCATTTCCAATGCTTCGCGCTCGTTTTGCATAGCTTGCTTTATGGGTCGCAAATCGGTTATATAACCAACCATCATCTTTTCGCCATTATGTTCAAAGGTAACCAATGTAACCTCCGACGGTAATTCTTCACCATCTTTTGCACAATGCATCCATTCAAATTTAACAAAACCATATTTATAGACTTGCTCTAATTTTTCCTGTACCAATTCATCAGACAACCTACCGCAAGGCTGATATTTAGGTGATAATTCAAAGAACAAATCAATATATTCTTCACGGCTATCAACCTTAAACATCTCTAAAGCCTTATGGCTTGTCCGTATTAATTTTATATCCTTATCCCACAAATTCATTACATATGGTGCAGAGTTAACCAAAACTCCTGTAAGAGCGTGGGCATTAGCTTCTGTCTGCAATGCCGCCTTTACACGCCGCATATCGTTTGTATAAGCTATAACCACGTTTTTGCCTTGATAATTGGCTTTTACTGCAACCACCTCTGTTGGCAAAGGTTCGCCGCTTGCGGTTTGGTGCATCCATTCAAAACGGGTATAGCCATCACGAAAAGCCCCCAAAATAAGCTCTTTAGCACGGCTAACAGAAGGCGAGCCATCAGGTTGAAATTGTGGAGAAAAATCAGCAAAATGTTGTATATAATAATCACGGTTAGATATTTCGTAATATTTTTCGGTTTGGCTAGAAGCTCGTATTATATTTGCTGTCGAATCCCAAAAACTAATTGTAAAAGGTGCAGTGTCCATTATAGTATGTAACAGGTCTTGCGATGCATCTGCTTGCTTTATTATTTCTATCGACTGTTGTTTAATCTTCTTTATATGTAGCAACAAAATAACGCAAAAAACTATACTTAATGCAAACAATACACTAAGAATAATCATCGCAATCATAATAGACACCCCTTTTCATATGTTAAAAAACACCTAAACCATCTTTGACTATTATATCACAAACACCAAATTAAGTAAAGTGTAATTAATACTTTATCAACACTCCTTATATCATCACAATCCATAAACTAAATTCAATATGCAACTTGTAGGGTGAACCTTTGGTCACCATCAACCAATCAACTGGTTTCCACAATAGTTATGTTCAACGCACTCATATCATAAGCAAGGTCGATAATTTCATACGAAGTAGGATTTTCAGGCTCATAAGCCTTAACGACAGGTCGTGACATAAAGCTGGGATGATTTTTAATGACAACACCCATTAAACCATTAGACAACATAACAGTAAGCCCAACAGGAAAAGGAGCGATACTGCGCACAAAAGCCCCAACAACTTTTGGGTCAAAATGTTGTCCGCTGTTTGCCATAACAAATTCATAGCCTTCTGTTGCAATTTTTGCTGTTTTATATGGACGTGCAGAGCTTATTGCATCAAAAACATCAACAACCGCTATTATACGGGAATACAAAGGAATTTGTTCGCCTTTCAGCCTAAAAGGATAACCAGCACCATCCCAACGCTCGTGATGATGTAAAACAGACCGACAAATTATGCCCTTTTGTTTAAGCGCAGATTCTACAAAATCATAACCACGGGCAGAATGTGATTTCATCAAACCAAATTCGTTTTCGGTTAATTTTGCGGGTTTATGTAAAATTGTTTTTGGGATAAACATCTTGCCAATATCGTGCAAAAATGCGGCTTTACCCAAGTCGGTCATCTGCTCTTGTGTAAGCCCCAAAGCCTTGCCTAACGCTATTGACAATACCCCAACGTCAGCAGAATGTCTATAGGTATATTCGTCATAGGTACACAAAAGTGGCACGTTAATGACTGAAGAATCCGATTCAAAAATACGCGCCGCAACATTTGTAACAAGGTCTGTAATTTCATCAGACATCGCCTGCACCGTGGCAATGCTCGATTTTTTATTGTCGCCTATACCGCTGTACATCTCTTTAATTGTTCCTATTGCAGTGGTTCTTGTGACGTTATCTATAATCTCCTCGGGTTCAATACCTTCCGATATCTTATCGTGTATATAAATACCAGGGTAACCAAGTTCTTTAAGCGCAGAGATATGGCTGTAGTCAATAATATAACCGTCACGAAGCATCAAAACCCCGCTACCGTCATATATACCACGAGCCACTTCCATACCTTGTTTTATATCATCAACTCTTACAAAGCGCATATAACATCTCCCAAAAATTTCAACGACAAAAAAATATACTTTGCAACGTATAAATCTATTTTATCACAAACAAAAAACTTTAGCAATACGTAAATTTATTTCAATAAATCATTACGAGTTTGACCTGCGATTCCATCACTGTCTTGCAATTTTGTTTCCATAATAATCTTAATCAACAAAGTAACCAAAGGACCTGCCAAAATCCCCGCAGGGCCAATTAGCGTAATTCCCAAATAAATCGACATCAACAAAACAATTGGGTGCAATCCAATACGTTTGCCAACAATTCGTGGCTCTAATAATTGACGAGCAAGAAAACACGCAACAGAAATAACCAAAAGTCCAACACCAAATGCAGTGTTTCCATCAATAAATGAAAATATAGCCCAAGGTATAAGTATACCACCCGCACCAAAAATAGGTATGATGTCAAACACAGCAATGCCAATAGCGGCAAAAATAGAATATGACGAACCAAGCACCGTCAAACCAATGCCACAAATAGTCGCAATTAAAGACATTATAATAAGTTGCCCACGAGCATAACCGCCTAAGGAACTAATCAAAGATTTACGCACCTTGCCGCCCTTATAATGGATTTTTTCAGGAAAAAGTCCAACAACCTTTGCCTTTATAAATTCTTTATCTTTAATAAAGAAGAAAGCGGATATAATTGCAAGCACAATACCCAAAATTGCACTAGGTATGGCGGTTAAAAAATTGCCGCCTTCAGCACCTCGTTGCAAAAGTCCTGTAATAAAAGCCAAAAGCCTTTCGGAAACACTTTCAAAATCAAGCGAAAGACCTAAATTTGCCGCCAAATTATCAAAAGAAACCCGCAAACCTTCTATATACTGTGGTATATTTGTAGAAAACTCTGCCATTTGGTCAATAATCCTACCAACCAACAACCCGCCAAGCGCAAAAATTAATGCAATAGTAAGCAGAATAAGCACAGCCGCAGAAACCCCACGTGGTATTCGCCACTTCATATGCAATAGCCCTACCAAAGGCGATAAAATCAAGCTAATAACATAACCAGCAACAAAAGGTGCAACATAGCTCATCAAAAAAACAGCGGCAAAAACAATTCCTGCCACCAACAACAAAAATCCCAATTTATCAATAAAATCTTTGTTCTGCAAATAAAAATTTTTCACGTCTTATCCTTTCTATCTTGAAAATGGCACCATAATATGTTATGATAAAGTTTAATGCATTATTCGGAGGGATATTATGGCGCAACAGCGTAAAAATACAAACAAGAAACCATCTACAGTAAGCAAAAGCAAGACAACGACCCCACCGCTAAAAACGGGTTTAAGGCACGAAATCGTCGCAATAATCCTAGGTTTTTGTGCGTTATTTATCGCACTATCTCTATTAGGCATCGGCGGCTTTTTGGGCGAATGGATTAGTTCGTTATTCACAGGTTTAATCGGGCTTGGTGCATTCATCCTGCCCTTCGCCTTGGTCAGCTGGGCAGTTGTTTTAATGCTTAAAAAAACCGACTATTTCACAATGGGCAAAATAATAATGTTTGCCACCATCTTTATTCTTGTAATTAGTTTAACGCATTTAATAGGCTCTATGCGTCCCGAAGATTCTACCTTTTGGCAATATATCGCACACGCCTTCACAAACGGTGCCTGGAACAACGGTGGCATTATCGGTGCGGCGTTATCCACAGCATTTACTTTATTAATCGGCGAAATCCTTACATATATCCTTTTTATTGCACTTCTCGCTATTTTATTCATCATCATCACAGGTCAGTCAATTTTTGCCATACTAGGCAAATCTGCCAAAAAAATTCACCACACAGGCGCAGACTTACGTGAAAAATATCGTGAAAAAGCCGCAGAACGTGCCGAACGTAAAGAGGAAGAAGCCACATACGCCTACGTACAAACCGACGAGCCAATAAAACGCCCCTTTGATTGGTCAGAAGCCATAAGCAAAGAAACCATCGTTATGTCAGAACCTGTCGTTACTGAAAACCCAACAGCATCATCACCTTTTGCAATGACAGCAGTACCTTTCGTGCGTGAAGCAATGCAAGAAGAAAAACCAGCTGAAGCCGCCCCAATTACTACTTTAGAACCAATAACTGATACAGAACTAGAATACACCATCGACATAAAAGGTTTCGTAGAAGGTGCAGAACATACCCCCGACCCAATAATGCCCGAAGAAAAAAACGAAACCCCGCCGTGGGAAACCGATACAACACCCGCCGGAATCAACCTAGCAAAAACCCCTGAAGAACCGACGCAATACGTATTTCCACCCGTCGAGCTATTGCGTGAAAATAGCTATCAACCATCCCTAGCTTCCCGTGCAGAAATCCTAGAAAATTCTAAAAAACTAGAAGAAACTTTACAATCCTTCGGCGTAACCGCAAGGGTTGTCGAAGTTTCAAAAGGCCCAACAGTAACACGCTACGAACTATCGCCGGGTAGCGGCGTGAAAGTATCCAAAATCGCAGGCCTATCCGACGATTTGGCACTTAACCTAGCCGCAGAATCCATACGTGTAGAAGCCCCAATCCCCGGCAAATCTGTTGTCGGCATAGAAATACCAAACAAAGAAGTACAAGCAGTATTTTTGCGTGAAGTTATCGACGACGATGCTTTTTGGTCGCACCCATCAAAACTCAGCTTCGCTATGGGCAAAGATATTGCGGGCAATATAGTGGTTGCCGACCTCGCAAAAATGCCGCATTTGCTTATAGCAGGCTCTACAGGTTCGGGTAAATCCGTATGTGTCAACACACTAATAGCAAGTATCATTTATAAAGCAACACCCGACGAAGTAAAATTACTAATGGTAGACCCAAAAGTGGTGGAACTATCAGTATACAACGGTATTCCACACCTGCTAATCCCTGTTGTAACTGACCCGCAAAAAGCCAATGGCGCATTAGCTTGGGCAGTTCGTGAAATGGACACACGTTACAACCGCTTTGCAGAAACGGGAAAGCGTGATTTGACGGGTTACAACGCTCATCTTGCCGAAAAAGGCGAAGATAAATTGCCACAAATAGTTATAATTATTGACGAATTAGCAGATTTAATGATGACCTGCGGTAAAGAAGTTGAAGAAAGCATTGTGCGGCTTGCACAAAAAGCCCGTGCTGCAGGTATTCACCTAATCATAGCCACTCAACGCCCATCCGTTGACGTTATCACTGGCTTAATCAAGGCAAATGTACCCAGCCGTCTTGCCTTCGCTGTTTCCAGCGGTACAGATAGCCGCACAATTTTAGACGCTGTAGGTGCCGAAAAACTGCTTGGTAAAGGCGATATGCTGTTCTCGCCAATCGGTTTAAACAAACCACGCCGCATACAAGGTTCTTTTGTTTCCGATAAGGAAGTGGAAAATATTGTCGGCTTCATCAAACAAGACGGCGCAGTGGAATACAGCGAAGAAATGATTGAAAAAATCACCGCAATGCCAGATGTAGACCTATTTTCAACAGATTCTGACCCTTTTATTGAAGATGCTATTGCCTTTATCGTCGAACGTGAAAAAGCCAGCACATCAATGTTGCAACGCAAATTCCGCATTGGTTACAACCGTGCGGCACGTATGATGGAGGAACTAGAGGGCAGGGGATTAGTAGGACCCGAAGATGGTGCAAAACCCCGCAAAGTCCTTATGACACCATACCAACATCGTGAATACGTACAGCGCAGACAGGAGGCAGTAGATGCATCAATTAAAAATGGTGATTATTAGAAAGCTACTGTTAGTTTTAGTAATTATTTCGGCAATTGCAACCATTGGTTGCGGGCGAAGTAATAACGTTTTACCAACCTTAAAAGTGCAACTTAACGAACAGTCTGTTCAAGCACTTCAAGGTACAACAAATTGGTGTTTTAATAATGGCAATTATGACACTTGTATTTTATCTGATTCCCCGCATCCGTTGCAATTATCAGATGAACAATTACAACGTGCCACACTAATACTAAATGAAGGCGTAAACGAAATAACTCTAAATTTCACACCAAATCCTCAAACCATACGCATTGTGCGGTGGTTAGAAGGTGCAGGTTATGAAGATTTTGCCCATATAACAATCCACAACCAAACAATCCAAATAATCGACGACGGAAATGTCTACATATACGAAGTTTTCGCCACTTGGGAGCAAGGAAGCTCATCCTTTGCTTTCCGCACAACAAATTAGTCTATGCCAATATTCTTAAAAAATGTCGCACTGTCAATATGTGGCGGACGGTTGTATCTGCCCAATTGGAAAAGACTATCGTGGTCGCCAACGATGATTGTATTAGGAATTTCCCGACAGGTTAAACTAGCAAGATACCCCGCAGATTTAATAATTTCGTCTGATAAATCGCTAAATATGCCTAAAGGATAAGTGAAACTATTAGCACTTAACAACGTGTGCTGATAAAACACCTCGGCAAATTGTTGCAAATCGGCTAAAAATCGGGTTCTATAATCAATTTCGCTTTCTACACGTTTTTTACCAACACCAATGCTACCGTGCAAATCATAGCTGTGGCAACCAATTTCAATTCTGCCAGATTTTATCGCATTTTCCACATCATCCCAAGTCATATGTGGAAAATTACGCTCGTGTCCTTCGCTGGCAAGATTTGTATATTTATCGGTCTGAGAGCCGATAATTGCCATTGTTATGCACGTGTTATATTTTTCTAACAGGTGTAACAAAATATTTAACGCTGGTTGGCGACCATCATCAAAACTCAGTACAATGGGCTTTTGCGGCAACGCCTTGCCATAATGTACAAAATCAATCAAATTCTGCATTACAACAGGGGTATAATCAAGCAACAACAAATGGCGCAAATCCGCCTCAAACTCTGCTTCGGTTATCTCCCAACGGTTATCTGGTGTATCCTCTAATGCGTGATACATTATTATAGGCACAACCGCAGAATCTCCCGAAACCGCACCATATAAAGTTTCAAGCGGCGAAGCAACAACAGGTTTTGCAATACAAAACAGTATAAATAGTGTTAAAAATAATCTTTTCATATTTTCACCTCAACAATATTATTTGTTGATTTTTGGGGGTTAATCAATGGAAAAAATGGTAATGCAAGCAATTGAAAAATATAGGATGTTACAAGCCAACGATGGTATTTTGATAGGTTTTTCTGGCGGTGCGGATTCTGTATGTCTTTTACATTTTTTAACAATTTTGCGTGAAAAGTTGAATTTGCGGCTTTTTGCAGTGCATATTCATCACGGCTTGCGTGGCAATGAAGCCGATGCAGATGCCGAATTTTGTGCAGAATTATGCCAAAAATTAGATGTTGAATATGAAATTGTTTATGCCGATGTTGCAGATTTGTCAAAAAAAGGTAAAATATCAATAGAAGCGACGGGACGTAAAATTCGCTACGATACTTTCCGCAAAATAGCTGATAGAAAGGGCTTGCAAGGCATTGCGGTTGGTCATCATCAAAATGATGTGGCAGAAACCGTGTTATTGCAAGTGTTGCGTGGCACTGGGTCAATCAAGGGTATTTTGCCTGTCAATAACGGCATAATTAGACCATTGTTGGATGTCAGCCGTAAACAAATCGAGGAATACTGCAATGTCAATTTATTGCCATTTAGGGTCGATTTAACTAACACCGAAAGTAAGTTTGCACGCAATAAAATACGGCTAGAATACTTGCCAAAATTATCCGAAGATTTTAATCCGCAAATTGTTAAAACTTTGGCAAAACTGGCGGAAATATCACGTACAGAGCAGAATTTACTGGATGAAATGGCGCAAAATGTAGATGACCACAAGTTGCCCTTACGAAGGCGGCGCATTAGACATGAGATTGAGAATATAAAAGGAGATTTAGAAAATATTACCTTTGAACATATTGAGGCTATATTAGATTTGCAAGATGGTGAAACAGGGCGACAAATCAACCTTCCTGATGGCTTGGTGGCTCGTAATGTATATGGAAAAATAGAAATTACAAAACCCGACAAACCTCTTAAATTAAGCTATCACCTACCTATTGGGCATAAAATTTATGCTGAGGAAATTGATACTTGGTTTTATTTAGGAAAAGATGAGCTAAAGGTCGATTTTGACGGACGTTTTGAAATGCGCATAAGACGTGATGTTGTTGATGAGGTGATGGTTAGAACACGCTTAAATGGTGACAAAATTACACTTTCTGGTGGAACGAAGAAAATGAAGGATTATTTTATTGATAAAAAAATACCACGCCACGAGCGAGATAGAGCAGTTTTTGTAGCCGTTAGTGATGAAATTATTACAATGGTTGATGGAGTGTTTAGTGAAAAATATGCTACAAAAAGCGATGATAATTTGGTGTTGTGTATATGGAAATCAAGCGATGTCATTGCAAGTTACACCCACAATGACAATGAATAAGTCCAGCTAAGAATTGTCAATACCCAAAATAAATTTTCTTAGAAAATTTTTAACAAGACAATGGATGGACAAAACAGTATAGCAAACAAGCCCTATAAGAGCTTGAAAATCATAACTACG
>WRBJ01000018.1 GCA_009784615.1 Defluviitaleaceae bacterium
GCTACTACCTACATAAAGCAGTGCATAGCAAGCCTGGAGTAATCTAGTAAGGGGTGTATGATGGTGCAAGGGTGGTTGGGGTGGTCAAGTGAAATGAAACAGGCGGCTGGGTAGCCGCCTGTTTTTATAATCAATTATTATCCCCAAATAACTTTGTGTCGTGCGTAGATAGCTTCTTGGGTGTTTTGTGTTAAAATAAATTCTTGCATTTCATCTTTAGGGATTGGTTTAGAGAAGTAGTAGCCTTGTATAAAATCTGCATTTAGGTTGCATACAATGCGGGCTTGTTCCAAAGTTTCTACACCTTCTATACATACTAGGTATTTCATAATATGGGCAAGGTTAATAAGCACGCCCAAAAACTCACGACTGGCTTCGTTTTCTTCTATATCAGTGATAAAGCTACGGTCTATTTTAAGCTCGCAAATGGGCAAATGGCGCAGATGCCCAAGGGACGAATAGCCCGTGCCAAAATCGTCCAGCGATATTTTTACGCCAGCGTCCCTAAGCTCGTAAAGCATACCAAGTCCGCTTTTTACAGACGCTACGCTTTCCTCTGTTAGTTCTAAAAACATATTGTGCATTTCAAGCCCATTTTGTTTTATTACGCCCAGCACTTCATCCACAATATCTGCCGATGTAGCCCTTTGTGGTGACATATTTACGTTGATGCTAAAATTGGTGTTGCCCATTAGCTTTATCCAGTCTGCACATTGTTTTGCGGCGGTTTTAAAAACCCACGTTTCTACTTTTTGAAAAGCCCCTATTTGTTGCAAGGCAGGGATTACAAGCACAGGCGAAATAATTTTTCCGTTGCGGTTGCGCCAGCGCAAAAGGGCTTCTGCTCCTGCAAAATTGTTGTGGGCAACGGAATAAAATGGTTGATAAAAAATCTCGAAACCGTCAAAATTTTCGTCAACACATTCACGCAAGGTTTCTTGCAGGCTAAGGTATTGCAAATAGCTTTCTTTATCGCTGGGGTCGAAAAACGATACAGAATTTTTAACCTTTTTTGCACGAGACAAAGCAAGCTCTGCGTTCATAACAATATCGTCCAACTTGTCGCTGGAACAAAATTGTGTAACACCAATAGACACCGTCATTTTTACATGCCTGTCGTCAACCAAAAGCCCGCTGTCAGAATACGCTCTTATTCTGTCAACAAAATGCGATATTGCATCTTGTGTAGAATTAATAATACAATAAACAAATAAATTATTTGTAAAATGGTATAATTTGCTGTTTGCGGGGCTTAATAGCGACAAAAGCCCGCCGTATTCCATTAACATTTTATCACCAGTAGGCATACCGTGTAGCGAATTTATATCACCAAAATTGTCGATGTCAATTTTAACAAGAAAATGGTTTTGTTCTGTTGGTATGCTACTGTTTTCGTCCGCAATGGCTTCCATATCTTTATGAAAAGCAATGCGGTTTGGCAAACCCGAATTTTTATCGGTGCTTGAGGCTTCGTCTACAAAGCGTCCTAATGTGCGCATTGTTTCTAGGTTAATAATCGAACCTGCTATTAATGTTGGCTCTCCTGTTTCATCCATTGTAGATTTTCCGCTACAAACCACCCAAATTGGAGAATCTTTGCCTTTTAGACGAAATTCTGCTCTAAAAATATCGGTTTCGCCATTGGTTATTTGTTCCATAGCTTTTTCAAATATTGGTTGGTCGCTGGGTACGATAAAACTAAGCCAAGTTTCCAGCCCATTTTGCACACGTCGGCTTTTTATTGGTATTAGCTCGTGTATTTTTGAAGAAAATTCAAAAACATCTTTTTGCAAGTCAAAGACAAACACACAGTCGCTAGAGCCTTCTATTATAAGGCTTTTAAGTTCTTCATTATGCACTTGGTTTGTTATGTCGGTGATAGAGCCAGCAAGCACACGGGGTTCACCAAGAATATCACGCGAACATTTGCCGTGCAGTTGTATCCATTTTGATGTATTGGCAAAAGCATCAAAAACACGCAAGCGTATTTCTATTGTATCGCTTTCGCCGCTTCGTAATTTATTTATGGCATAGTTTAATTCGTCTTGATGGCCGCTTGTAATTAGCCTGTTATATACCCATTGCATATTTTTTGTTCGGTCATTTGCGTTTAAATTAAAATCTTTTATAAATGTTTCGTTAAAAGTAAGGTCGTCTTTTTTAAAGTCATAAAGAAAGATGTATTTTGATGCACCTTCTATTAAAAGCTCGCCAATATGGGCTTTTTCGCTTAGTCTAATAAAATTCATTTGTTGGGTATAATCTTGAATATTGCCTGTGGCGGTTTCGCCGTTTTCGTCGTAAAAAACACCCAGCGACAGCCATTCGTATTCGCCTTCTATCACGGGCAACCTAAAAGAAACAACGCCGCTTTCGTTCCAAATGCCGTTTTGAATATTTTCAAAAGCATTACTGATACTAGCTTTTTCCTCGTCGTGTATCAGCTTGATAAAATCGGTATAATGTACTTGCAAAGGCATTTGCATTTGCCTAGCGAAATTATCGTTAGCAAAAGTAATTATCCCTGTATGCATATTAATAACAAAAGCGGTAACCAAGCCGTCTGTTGGATTCATATTTTCACATCCTTATAAATATTGCTTGCTAATAATAACATTTTGTAATATAATTGAAACAAAACGAAATTGTCTTACGTTAATTATATATGTTAAAAGAAAAATTATCAATAGCTAATTTTAGCAAAGAGGAGTTGTATTATGAGCAGAAAAATTTTAGTTGTAGATGATGAAAAAAATATTGTAGATATTGTTGCATTTAACCTGCACAAAGAAGGTTATGATGTTGTTGTAGCAAGGGACGGCGAGGCTTGCCTTGAAGCATTTAGCAAAGAAAACCCCGATTTGGTTCTTTTAGACATTATGATGCCAAAAATGGATGGGCTAGAGGCTTGTCGCAAAATACGTGAAAAATCGCAGGTACCAATAATAATGCTTACCGCTCGTGCAGAAGAATTGGATAAGGTTTTGGGGCTTGAAATGGGCGCAGATGATTATGTGGTAAAACCTTTTGGCGTGCGAGAACTTTTAGCACGTGTAAAAGCCAACTTGCGCCGCAAAGAACCAACAGAGCCTGTATCAGACATCAATATTCTAAAATTTGGTAGTATAACAATAGACCTTGGCAGATACGAAATAAGGCGTAATGACGTAGCTTTGGATTTAACAAATCGTGAATACGAGCTGACAAAATTTTTAGCAACCAACAACACACAGGTATTTTCACGAGAACAATTGCTTGAAAAGGTTTGGGGATACGAATATTTTGGCGATGTGCGTACCGTAGACGTAACCATACGCCGCCTACGTGCGAAAATAGAAGAAAACCCCGAAAGCCCAAAATACATCCAAACCCGCCGTGGTGTTGGATATTTCTTTAACAACGAATAATTAGAGGTTTATATGAGCATACGCTGGAAGTTTGTTATTATCTGTGTGTCGGTGGTTTTTTTGGTGATGGTTGTTACCGGCACTATCATTATTTTTACTTTGCGTAGTGATGCAGCGGCTGGTTCGCATAGCGATATGCGTGATTGGGCGGACGAAATTGCTTTTCACGTTATAGGACATTCTTTGCGGTTGATGGATGATGACGCAGACCTAACATCTGAAGATGATATTAACCGCCTTGAAAACAGTTTTCGAGAGCCTTTTAGAGAATTAGCAAGCAATCGCCTGCCAATTGGTATGGACGCATTTATTATTAATGCATCATACAGACGTACCGCAGAAGGCACGCAACCAACAGAATATTCTGACCGCATTTCAAGCGATGTTATTATTTCCGCATTGGTTGGTAATGCCAGTTTTTTGGCGTTTCGTTCACGCTCCAACCCTATAACAGGTGATGTAGAAAGATGGTTTGAATACGCTCGTCCTGTTTATCTTATAGACGACTACACACCAACATATATCATATATATGCGTGATTCTGCTGACGATTTTTTAAATAATTTAGACGATATAACCCGCACCATTTTTGTTGGCGGCATTATTGCGCTTGGTGCGGCAATTTTGCTTATTATTGTGTTTTCTATACCCCTTACGCAAAACTTGCTTTCGCTAAACAAAAGTATAAAATCCTTTAAAGTCGGCGGCGAACCAATTACTTTAACAGGTGCCAACGATGAGATTGGTCAGCTTGCAGAAAGCTATAATAATATGAGCCAAGAGCTTAACAACAGTATGATTGCAATAACAGGCGAAAAAAACAAGATGGAAATTATAATGTATAATATGAGCGACGGCGTGCTTGCCTACGACGGAGACGGCGTGTTAATACATTCTAACTACGCCTGTGAGGAGCTTTTAGGGCTTTCCGATGCTAGAACTATGTCTATGTCAGAGCTTTTTAACGCCCTAAACCTTGATATACCCCACGATACAGATTATGACAAGATAGAGGACATAATAATTAAACGTGGCGAAAAATTCGTCAACGCCAGCTTTAACTCGCATAAAAACGAAGCAGGCGATGTGCAGGGGCTTGTTATCGTTTTGCAAGACATAACAAAACATATGCGGCTTGACAATATGCGTAAAGAATTTGTAGCAAATGTTTCGCACGAATTGCGCACGCCGCTAACCACAATAAAAGGCTACGCAGAAACCCTTGTAGACGGCGCAGGAGACGACCCTGCCATACGCAACGAATTTTTAGAAATAATCAACACAGAAAGCGACCGTATGGCAACAATTATTAAAGATTTGCTGGAACTATCCCGTTTTGATGACAACCGTGCGGATTTTGATTTTGCAATGGCAGATTTAATTTCGCTTGCAAAAAACAATGTGATAAACCACCGAATTATGGCGAAGAAGCAGAAAAAAGCCATTGTATTTAAAACAGATTTACAACAGGCCGTTATACGGATGGATTCCGACCGTATTAATCAGGTGTTTAACAATATTATATCAAATTCTTTACGATATAGTCACAGTGGAGCAAAAATAGAAATTAGCATCGAGGAGCGTGAACATCACTATCTAGTATACATCAGCGATACAGGCATTGGTATACCAAAAGAAGATTTGCGCAATATTTTCGAGCGTTTTTACCGTGCAGACAAAGCCAGAAGCCGCGAATTGGGCGGCACAGGCTTAGGTTTGTCCATAGCAAAAGAAATTGTGGAAGCCCACAACGGACGCATTTATGCTTCAAGCGAGCTGGGTGTCGGCACAACAATGACATTGCGCTTTCAAAAACCGTAAGGCGGCGTTATGCTCCCTATTAGCTTGCATTTCAGAAATATTTAATTTTTTCGCAATGTCCCGCCATGGCAGACGGATTATATATCGGTATATAATAATATTGCGTTGCCCACTTGGTAAAAACTTTGCGGCTTGATAAATTTGCGTTTCTATGGTTAAAAGTTTTTGCTTTGCTAGGGCTATTTGTTCTTCAAGCTCTATAGCATCAATGGATAATTCCTGTGATACGTCTATATCACGTGATTTTTTAACACCAAGCCCAAAACCTCCGCCTGTTGCAGTTTGCATAGTACGCAAAAACTCTAGGTCTTCATTAAGTTTGCCAATATGGTTGTCCATTATAAATGTTTGGTTTAGATAGTCCTTTGTTATTATAATCATAATTATCCCCTTTATATTAGTTATTCTTATATAAGTAATACTAATTTATCATAATCAGGACTTGTTGTCAAGCACTTTTGAAAAAATTTCTACTTTTTTCATTGCGGGGTTGACTTGTAGTGTTTTTGGATTTATAATATGTTTGGGAGGGATTAGATGAAATTGATTATTAACGGGCTTGGGCGTTTGGGTCTTGCTATTGCCCAGTTAGCTATTGCGCAGGATTTGGAAGTCGTTGCCGCTGTAGATTCCGAAAAAAAAGCCGCAAGGGGTTTTGAAATATTTGAAAAACTAGAAAATTGCCCACAAGCAGATATTATTATTGATAGCTCTCACGCAAAGGCTGTGCCGCAATTGCTTATTGATGCCGAAAAATTACAAATTCCGCTGGTTATATGCACCACAGGTTTGTCGCAAGAAACTTTGGCACAAATACAAAAAACAGCAGAAAATTTGCCGATATTTCTATCGTCTAATATGTCTCTTGGTGTTAATTTAATATCAAAATTGTCGGCAACTGCCGCAAAGGCATTAGACGGAGCAAATTTTGATATAGAAATTGTAGAAACACATCATAATCAAAAATTGGACGCACCCAGCGGCACGGCATTATTATTGGCACAAAGCATTAACGCCAGTGCTGACGGCAAATATAAATTTGTTTACGACCGCAGTCAGTATATGCAAAAGCGTTGCCCTGACGAAATAGGCATTTCTGCCATACGAGGCGGCAGTATTGTTGGCGAACATACCGTTATCTTTGCTGGTCCCGACGAAGTTATAGAAATAACCCACAAAGCCGCTTCACGTGAGATTTTTGCACGTGGTGCTTTAAAAGCTGTACGTTTTATGATGGATAAAAAACCGGGTTTGTACACTATGGACGACCTGTTAAAATAGGAGAATACAAATGAAAAAATTTATAGGTATTGTAGCCGTCTTGTCGGCGGCACTTGTTATTTTTGTGGCTTGTAATGATAAAGAGGATGCACAGCCAGAATTTGGGCTTTTATCTTTTGAAGATAATCTATTATTGTCGTATTATATTGATATGGGCGAAGGCAGAACTAATATCGAATACACCATTTTTAATGCCTATACCGAAGATAGTAAATTACAGCGTTTGCTCACAATGGCTGACGGTTCACAACTTATTGAAATTTTAGATGTTGTCGATGGATTTTTAGTCAATACAGTAAGCCTTAATGCGTTCAGTGGGGTTTGGTTTTCACCTTATGTAAATATGCTTTCACACTCTCCTAATACTTATCAAGTAATTGTGCCAGAAGATGTATGGCTTGGTAGACGATGGTCTGCCAACCCAATGTCTGAGGAAGAAACGATTGTGCGTGAAATAACGGGTGTTGATATTGAAGTAACAACACCGGCAGGCACTTTTATGACCACTGAAGTAACGACGTATTTGCTACACGACGACAGTTTTATTGTGACGCCCCATAGCCGCACATATTGGGCAGAGGGCATTGGTGTTGTAAAGGACGTGCAGCACGAGGGTATTTCAACCAACACAGAGGATTGGCATAGCACAGAGGAAGTCGTGCGTACATCTATGCTTGTGGACATTAGCCACGGTGGGCTGTCGCAAGTCATTACCTTGCATTACCCCGACCCTAATGCAAATCCAGGCTTTTATCAAACAGAGGCGCATTTTACCACAAATAACGATTTGATGGAAGTTTTTAACAATATACTAAGCCGTGCCGCACAGTTGATTTTTGAGCGTGAATTGGCGGCAAATGCTGTTATAAACAGTGTTTTTCTAAATCAAAATACACAAAATTTGGTTGTGGATATTTCTAACGAGCTTGTGCAGACTATTACAAACTTTGCGCAGGAAGAAGCACAGGAAGAACGTATCGTGCTTGCGATTGTAGATACTTTGGGCGTACTTTATAATGCCGCAGGGGTAACCATCACGGCAGATGGCAGTCCATTTAACGGTAATTTTGTAGCGTTTGGACCTATGGATTTTTGGTCTATCGGGCAGTCGTTTTTAAATCTGCCGCCACGTATGCCAACCACCGAAGAATTGGCTAAAATGGACATTGTGCGTGATATACACCAGCCATTTATGGACGCAATGACGCTGTTTCATCCAAATTACCTAATGGAAATTACGGCAGAAAACACAAATATGCCTATACCTGTTGCTTTTGAGCATTTCCCTGAAATTAATAGCATTGAAGGTGTGCGCAATCAATTTTTAACAATATTTACGCAGGAATTTGTTTACGAAGTTATTGACAATATGATATTAAGCACAAATATCCCGTTTTTTACTGAGGTAAATGGCGTATTGCACGCCATTGTCGCTGATTTTCCTGATATGTGGCAATGGGCGATTGATGGCGGTATGCAAATAGAAATTTGGGACGAATACGGCTTTATGGTAACTTGGGCAGAAAATGACAATGTGTTGATTTTTGAGCTAAAAGACGATGGATGGCGCATTGATAATATTGACGTATGAGCAATTTGACGAGCAAAAATTATATACGCCAATTGTTGGCTGATAATGGGCTTTTTCCTAAAAAACATTTTGGACAGAATTTTTTATGTGATAGTCATGTGCTGTCAAAAATCGTTGCGGCGGCTGATTTGTCGGGTGATGATTTTGTTATTGAAATTGGTCCTGGGCTTGGAGTTTTGACGACAGAGCTTGCAAAAACTGCCAAAAGAGTGGTCGCTGTTGAAATTGACCGCCAAATGGCAGATATTTTGCGTACAACAATGGCAGACAATGTCGAAATTGTACGGGAAGATGTACTAAAGGTTGACTGGGATGGTATTTTTTCGACCGCTAAAAATGGCAAAAAGGCGAAAGTCATTGCTAATTTACCCTATTATATTACTTCGCCTATAATTTTTGGTATGCTTGAAAAAGGCTTGCCAATTGATAGTTTTGTTGTAATGGTGCAAAAAGAGGTTGCGGACAGATTTTTGGCAAGCCCTGGTACAAAAGCATATGGCTTGCCTTCGCTTTCGCTTGCGTACTATGGCAAAGCAGAATTGGTGGCAAATGTGCCGCCGCACAGCTTTTTTCCACGTCCTGACGTACATTCGGCTGTAATTAAAATAGATGTTGAACCACGAACGGATGTAGATGCAAGCAAGTTTTTTCCGCTTATACGTGCGGCTTTTGCCAATAGGCGCAAGACATTTGTTAATTGCCTTGCTAATTCTGATACACTTGGACTGGATAAAGAACGGGCGGCAGGGTTGTTAGAGAAGGCAGGGTTGCGTGCAGATGTGCGAGGCGAAGCATTAAATTTTGAGGATTTTGTGCGGCTTGTTGAGGCGATGTAATATATAAAAGATGAGATTGTTTGTTAGTTGGAAGTGTGGTATAATGGTAGAGTGGAAAAGTGGGAAGTGTACTGCACTTCCTTTTTTATTGGCAATGATGAGGCTTGTTGCATAATCAAAAACACACAACCCAAAAAGGATTGTGTGTTTTAATAATATAAAGGTGCCACCCGGATTTGAACCGGGGGTGATGGAGTTGCAGTCCACTGCCTTACCTCTTGGCTATGGCACCGAAAAAAAGTTAAAGGTTAGATGTTAGAAGTGATTTTTAACCTCTAACCTCTAACCTTTAAATGACCCGTAAGGGATTCGAACCCTTGTTACCGCCGTGAAAGGGCGGTGTCTTAACCCCTTGACCAACGGGCCTTGCCTACAATCTATTGTGCAACAAAAGCTATTATAAACCATAACGAAACATCTGTCAAGACTTTTTTTCAAAAAATGCAAAAAAATTTTGTGGGACTAAAATATAATTAAAACTTTATTGCCTATAAGCCCTCAACGCCGTTATAATTTGCACCAAAAACTCTTTATCTTTTTCATCAAAATCCCGCATTAATTCATCAATAAATGAACCGTCGGCGATTGTGCTTATATTCGGCGTACCACCTAATAGATAATTAATATCTACATCCAATACATTTGCAATTGTTAAAATAGTTTTAAGCGATACTGTTGTATATCCAATCTCCAGTTTTGCAATTGTATTATTTGACACATCCGCCTTCTCTGCCAAAACACTTTGCGTCCAACCTTTGCTTTTGCGAGCATCTTTTATACGCTTTGCCAAATAATCGTAATCTAAAACATATCTAGCCATATTATCACCTCTAGGATAATAATATTGCATTTTAATAAAAGTTCCAATTTACCAGCAATAAAAACTATTGACTAATAGTAAATAATATGTTATCATTAGTCAAAATAAAATAAAGGATGTGGTTTTATGTTTTTTCTGGGATGGTCGTTTTTCTTATTTGTTGTAGCAATAGGAATTGTTATATCCGTTAAAGTTGCAAAGAGAAGGCGGAAAAGGCGTAGAATTAGTTCATCAAATAGTTCATACTCAAATAACTCATACGAGAACGATAGGATGAAAAAGCGATTAGCACTAGCCGCAAATGGAGCAACTTGTTATAATTGCTATGATAGCTCGTATTGCAATTATGTGGGGGGCGGACTTGTATGTTCTAAGTACAGAGGCTCTGTTGTTATCGATTAATTTCATTTTATAGGGAGAGATTTATATGACAAAAATTCCACGGCGTGTATGTATTAGCAATACTTGGTTTGATGCTAGACAAGGTTGGGCGGGCAAGCTAGAACTTTATGAGTATATGCAAGCCCCGCAATATACCGCTAATGAGCCATTTGCTCACATCACGAATTTATTTTATGTATACGATACATATGGAAACAAGGTTGGTGAGTTTCATACAGATAATATGAATTATTCTGGAATGGTAAGCGGTTTTGAATTATAGACGCACTATAAATAAAGGCGACCAAGGGGTGGTTGCCTTTATTATTTGCGAAAAAATCTTATGTTTGCAAATTATCTTGTCTTTTTTTGCATAAGGTGTTATAATGGATAGAAAATTTTGCTGGATATAAGGAGTGATGATTATGCCTTTAAAAATTCAAAATAATTATGGGACTATTGCGGTGGATAGCGAGATTGTGGCACGCATTGCGGGGCTTGCGGCTATGGAGTGTTATGGTATTGTTGGTATGGCAACAAGAAGTTTAAAAGACGGCATAGTTCATCTTTTGCAAATGGAAAATCTTACTAGGGGCGTGGAGCTTTCTATGGAAGGCGATGTGCTTAATATTGATGTACATGTTATTGCGGAATATGGTACCAATATCACGGCTATTTGCGAAACGCTTATGAGTTCGGTAAAATATAGGGTCGAGGACACATTAGGGCTTAATGTAGCTTCGGTTAATGTTTTTGTAGAGGGGTTGAAGGTTCATGTCTAGTAGTAACCCCAAGATTACAAAGATTGATGGGCTTATGTTTCGCAAAATGATAATTTGCGGGGCAAATGCACTGGTTTTGCAAAAAGAGCGTATTAATTCGCTTAACGTGTTTCCTGTGCCTGATGGTGATACAGGAACAAATATGTCATTGACGGCTATTGCGGCGGCTCGTGAAGTTGAGAAGATGGACACGGCAGATATATTTGCGGTGTCAAAGGCGGCGGCAAGTGGTGCGCTTCGTGGCGGGCGTGGTAATAGCGGTGTTATATTTTCGCAGTTGTTCCGTGGTTTTTCTAAGGCATTAGAAGGGTTGACAGAGGTTGGTACAAAGCAGATTGCCGCCGCTATGGAACAAGCGTCAAAGACGGCTTATAAAGCCGTTATGCGCCCGCAGGAAGGTACGATTTTAACGGTGGGGCGGCATATGGCGGAAATAGCGCAAAAATATGCAAAAGCCACGGATGATGTGCAGATTTTTGCCCGTGAGATTCTTGCGCAAGGTCACGATATATTGAAAAAAACGCCAGATATGTTACCGGTGTTAAAGCAAGCGGGTGTTGTGGATAGCGGCGGCGATGGTTTGATGGTATTTTTGGGTGGTGCGATGGAAGGTGTTAATGCTGTCGACCCGCAGATTAATGCTGAAAGTGCGGCGAACAATAAAAGCGGTGAGGATTATTCGGCATTAGCGGCTATTAATCCCGAAGATATAACATTTGGATATTGCACCGAGTTTTTTATTCATACAAAAAATTTCGGCGAACCTGCTGAAGATGAATTTAAAGTATATTTGGAAACTATTGGGGATTCTGTTGCGGTTGTTACGGATGACGAAATTGTTAAAATCCACGTACATACGGATAATCCTGGTACGGTAATGGAATATGCAATGAGCCACGGTATGCTGTCTGCTATTAAAATTGACAATATGCGTATACAGCACCACGAGGCTTCGTCTTTTGCTCCGTCGATGCCAGCCGAGCCACGCAAGAATATAGGCGTTGTTGCGATTAGCTCTGGCGATGGTTTTAAAGAGATGTTTTTGGGACTTGGGGCAGATTGTATTATAGAAGGCGGGCAGACAATGAACCCGTCTGCGGAAGATATTGCAAAGGGCATTGCAAGTGTTAATGCTGACAATATTATTGTTTTGCCTAATAACAAAAATATTGTGCTTGCCGCAGAGCAGTCTGTATATCTTTGCGAAGGGCAGAATGTTCAGATTATACCAACAAAAACTATGCCGCAGGGTATTGCGGTTTTGATGAATTATTTGCCTGAAGAAGGTCTTGACGATAATTTGGAAGATATGAAAGGTGCGTTAGGTGATGTTACCACGGGGCAGGTTACAATTGCCGTGCGTGATAGCGAGCTTGACGGGCAAAGTATAGCACAAGGGCATTATATAGGCATATTGGAAGGTAAGATTGTTTGCACAAATGCATCCTTGGAAATGACTGCAAAAGGTTTGATTGATATTATGATGACAAGCCATTGTGATATAATTACGATTTTTACAGGTGCAGAAGCGACAGATGAGCAAACCACCGCTATAGAAGGCTATATATCCCGAAAATATGTTGATTGTGAAGTTACGATGGCTTTTGGCGGGCAGGCTGTTTATAATTATATTTTCTCTGCCGAATAGGTGTTAAAATGTTGCTTACGGATAATATATCTATACTAAAAAACATAGGACAAGCACGTGCCGAACAATTGGGTCGCCTTGGCATTGAAACCATAGGCGACCTTTTGGAGTTTTTTCCACGGGACTATCTTGACCGCAGCCAGATTGAAAAGATTGCGGGGTTGCACCACGGGCAGATGGCGACAGTGCTTGTATCACGAAAAGGCGAGGCGCAAACACGCAATGCGGGTGCGAAGACCATTACACGCATACATTTTAGCGATGGCACAGGGCGCATTGCAATAACGTGGTTTAATCAGCCCTATATGGCGACTAATTTTAAGATAGACGAGAAGTATTATATATCTGGCAGGGTTGTATGGGATGCACACGGAATTTCTTTGGAAAATGTGGAATGGGAGAAGGCTGGCGGTAAAGAAAATTTATCGGCAGGGCGCATTGTGCCTGTTTATCGCTTGACGGGCAGTTTGTCGCAAAAGATTTTGCGCCCGCTAATAAAACAGGCAATTGATGGAGCGATAGAGCAGATTGAAGAATTTTTGCCGCCGCAGATTATGACCAAGCAAGGATTGTGCAGTCGGGCTTTTGCGGTGTGTAATATACATTTCCCAAATAGTGCAAAAGATTATTTTGACGCACGTAAAAGGCTTGTTTTTGATGAATTGTTTTTAATGCAAGCGGCGCTTGTTATGGCTAAGGGGCAATTGCGTTACGAAATGCCACAGGAAAGAATGTGGAATAATATGGATATTACGCCATTGCTTGCGGCGTTGCCTTTTGATTTGACGCACGACCAAGGTAAGGTTGTGGGCGAGATATTGTCGGATATAGATTCTGGTTATGCCCTAAACAGGCTTTTACAGGGTGATGTTGGTAGCGGGAAAACGGCGGTTGCTATGATAATTTGCTATTTGGCAGTTAAAAATGGTACACAGGCGGCTGTTATGGCACCGACAGAAACGCTTGCAGTGCAACATTTTCACGCATTTGTTAGTATTTTTGAGCCTTTTGGTACGCGCTGTGCGCTATTAAGTGGTTCTTTAAAGGCAAGCGATAAAAAGATGATAAAAGCTGGGCTTGAAGCGGGCGAGATTGATATAATTATTGGTACACATGCATTATTGCAGGAGAATGTTAATTTCTATAATCTAGGATTGGTTATTACGGATGAACAGCACCGTTTTGGGGTGCGGCAACGTGCTACATTGACTGAAAAAGGCGATGTAGTGCCGCATACGCTTGTTATGACTGCAACGCCTATTCCTCGCTCGCTTGCGATGGTTTTATATGGGGATATGGATATTTCTGCTATACGGCAGTTGCCGCCAGGGCGGCAGATTATTGATACTTATAGTGTTGCAAAATCTTATCATCAACGCATTTTCGCTTTTATTGCAAAAGAGATTGAAAAAGGACATCAGGCATATGTAATTTGCCCGTTGATACAGAAGTCTGAAGATGATGAAGGCGAAGCCACCTCTAAAAAAGCCGAAATATCACAGGTATTAGCTTTTGCGCAAGAATTAAAGAATGGAGTTTTTGTTGCATACAATGTGGGGATTTTGCACGGCAAAATGAAGCCTGCCGAAAAAAATGCGGTTATGGAAGCCTTTGCGAAAAATGATATACAAATTTTGGTATCTACAACTGTTGTAGAGGTTGGGATAAATGTGCCTAATGCGACGGTTATTATGATTGAAAATGCCGAGCGTTTTGGGCTTTCGCAATTGCACCAATTGCGTGGTAGGGTGGGACGAAGCAGTATAAAATCGTATTGCATACTGGTAACCGATGCTAAAAACGAGGTAACGCAAAAACGTATGCAGGCTATGACAAAAACAAATGACGGCTTTGTTCTTAGCGAGCTTGATTTGGAATTGCGGGGACCTGGTGAGTTTTTTGGCACAGCACAACACGGATTGCCACGTATGCAATTAGCAAATTTATACAAAGATACCGAAATTTTAGCCGCCGCAAACCTTGCCGCAAAAACCTTGCAAATCGATGAACACGCACCGTTGCAAAGAAAAGTTGAACAGCTTTTGGGAAAAATCGAACAAATTTCATTGTAACAGTTTACATAAAGGGTTTTATTTGCTATAATGTTTAAATGAGAGTTATTTCTGGCAAAGCTAGGGGGACGACATTGTTTTCCCCGCAAGATAAAAATATTCGCCCTACTACGGATTTTGTTAAGGAAAATCTGTATAATATCATACAAAATGATATTATGGGTATCCAATTTTTGGATATTTTTGCAGGGTCGGGCGCAATTGGTATTGAGGCTTTAAGTCGTGGTGCTAAAAGCTGTACTTTTTTGGATTGCTCGCAAAAATCTATTGACCTTTTACGCAAAAATCTTGAAAAAACAAGGCTTGCAAATTATGCGACTATTATTAAGGGCGAAATTCCTGCCGTGATAAAAAAGCTGGCAGGGCAAAGGTTTGATATAATATTTCTTGACCCGCCGTATTTTAAGGGTTTGGCGGATAAATGTTTGTGTGCTATAATCGAACAAGATATTTTGGATAAAGACGGGTTTATTGTGCTTGAAATTGCAAGCAAAGAAGATTTTAACCCGCAACCGAATTTGGAAGTTATAAAGGAAAAAATATACGGCGCAAGCAAGCTGATATTTTTACAAGTAAAAAGTGTGGTGATGTTATGATTGCGGTATATCCTGGCAGTTTTGACCCTGTTACATTGGGGCATGTTGATATAATTGGTCGGGCGGCAAAAATTACAAACAAGCTGGTTGTGGCAGTTTTAAAAAATTCGTCAAAATCGCCTATGTTTAATGTGCAGGAGCGTGTAGAAACCCTGCGCGAGGTTTGCTTGGGCATTAGAAATGTCGAAATTGCCGCTTTTGACGGTCTTTTGGTCGAATATGCCCGAAGCATTGGCGCAAACGCAATTATAAGAGGGCTTCGTGCTGTAACAGATTTTGAATACGAGTTTCAAATGGCATTGTCTAACCGTATGTTGGATGATAATATCGAAACGCTTTTTATATCTACAAATGCACAATATTCCTATATTTCGTCATCGGTGGTTAAAGAAATTGCAAGGCTTGGCGGCGATTTTTCGCAGATGGTGCCAAAAGCAGCACATATTAAGCTCTTGCAAAAAATGGGCAGTATGTGATACAATAATATAATATGAAAAATTTATGGGGGACTAAAGATGGAACTTATTAATTCCCAAATAGACAAAATTGAAGATATGCTCGAAAGAATGTACGAGGTGATAGAATCCTCGCGTGCTGTGCCTTTTTCGACCAAAGTAAGCGTTGATAAAGAATCTCTTTTTGGTGTTATGGACGACATTAGGGGCGTTATTTATGATATGAAAAAAGGACTGCCGTCTGAGATTAACCAAGCCAGACGTGTTTTAAGCGATAAAGATGCACATTTAAGCGATGCACGCTCTAAAGCCGAGATGATGATAAAAGCGGCGCAAACCGAAGCTGATAGACGGTTAAACGAACACGAAATTACACAGCAAGCAAGAAAATTGGCGGCGGAAATGCAAGAAGAAGCAAATAGAGAAGTGGATGAATTTAAAACATCTGCTGGTGTTTATGTACGTGGTGTGTTAGATGACCTTGACGAATTTTTGCATAAGGCGATGGAATCCCAACTTGACAGAATTAATGATATGGAAAATTTTTATGTTGGGCTTTTGCAAGAATTGCGGGATAACAAAAATTCTATACGTGTGGACGAGTAAGATGAAATGAGGTGTAATATGGATTTTAAATTTGAAATTGCAAATGCCGTAGCGAAAGCGGCTAATATTGATGTAAACGAGGTTTTTGATGCTATAGAAATACCGCCCGACGCTGATTTGGGCGATTTTTCGTTTCCTTGCTTTAAATTGGCAAAAAACCTAAAAAAGGCACCGCCTGTTATTGCGGCAGAGCTTATGGATGGCATTAATGACCTTGACTTTGTGCGAAGAATTGCGCAAACCGGCGCATACCTTAACTTTTTTATTAAACGTGATGCCTATGCGAAAGCGGTTTTGGCGAAGATTAATTTGGAAGGCAAAAATTTTGGGCGTAGCGACATTGGCGGAGGCGGTACAATTGTTATAGACTATTCGCATCCAAATATGGCAAAACCTTTTCACGTTGGGCATTTGCGTTCTACGGTAATTGGTCACGCTCTTTACAATATCTTTAATGCTTTGGGCTATCGTTCTTTTTCCATAAATTATTTAGGCGATTGGGGTACGCAGTTTGGCAAAGTTATAGCCGCATATGAAAAATGGGGCAATGAAGATGATGTAAAAAAAGGTGGCATTAGAGAGCTTAACCGTCTTTATGTTAAATTTCACGAAGAAGTGGATAATGGCGACAAAGCTCTTGATGATGTAGCTCGTGCTTGGCATAATAAAATGGAAGCTGGCGACGAATATGCAATGCGCCTATGGCAATGGATAAAGGACATTAGTATGGAAGAATACGCCAAAATTTATGATTTGTTAGGCATTTCTTTTGACAGCTATCAAGGAGAAAGTTATTATAATGATAAAATGGAACCCGTTGTGCAAGAGCTTAAAGACAGCGGTATTTTAAAGCAAGACAAAGGTGCTTGGTTGGTGGATTTGGAAAGATTTAAAATGCCGCCTTGCCTTGTGTTACGCTCTGATGGCGGCACGCTTTATGCCACACGTGATATTACGTCGGCACTGCATCGCAAAAGTGAATATGATTTTGTTAAGGCGTTGTATGTTACATCGCACGAGCAAAGCCTGCATTTTGCGCAGTTTTTTAAGGTTGTAGAGCTTATGGGTTATGATTGGGCGGCTACACAGCTTTTGCACGTGCCTTTTGGTTATATGAACCTGCCACAGGGCAAAATGTCTACACGCAAGGGCAATGTACTTTTGATGGAGGATTTGTTAGAGCAGACTTTTGAAAAGATTACAGAAATAATAGACAAAAAAAACCCCAACCTTGCGGATAAAGAAAATGTGGCAAAACAGGTTGGCATTGGTGCAATAATTTTTAACGACCTATACAACAGCCGCATTAAAGACGTAGAATTTTCTTGGGAGCGTATGCTTAGTTTTGAAGGCGAAACGGGGCCATATGTGCAGTATACCCACGCACGCTGTTGCTCGGTTTTGGGTAAAGCGACAATTGGTTTTGATGATGCCGATTTGAGCTTATTAACAAGTGATGAAGAATTTGCATTGATTAAGATATTAAGCACCTTTCCAGAAAGAATTGAAGAAGCGGCGCAGAAGTATGAGCCATTTATAATATCCCGCTTTGCAATGCAATGTGCGCAGGCTTTTAATAAATTTTATCACGAAAACCCGATATTGAAAGCTGATGAAGATTTGCAGGAGGCTAGGCTTTATTTGACAGATTGTACAAAAACCGTTATAGCCGCCGCTTTGAAGCTGATAGGGATTGCTGCACCGCAAGAGATGTAGTATGAATAATAAATATAAAAAGGATGGGTATTTTGCCGTCCTTTTTTGGTTAGTGTCATTGATGACGAGCGAGCTGGATTGCTTCGGGGTTCGCTTCCCATCTTGTCGTAGGAACGTCCCTCGCAATGACGAAGCCCGCCCGCTCGTCATTGCGAGGGCTACCAAATACATAAAGCAATACACATCAAGCCCGAAGTAATCCAGCAAAGGGATGTAGATGCAACAAGGATATACGATGAATACAAATAAAAAATCAGCCTGTGATAGCTGATAATAATGTGCTTGACAAATAGACCTGAAGTGTGTTATCCTACACTTAGGTCTTCGGACTGGGAATGGTGCTTGTCGTGGTGGAACTGACTTAGTGGGTGAGAACCACTACGACAAGCTATTTCTTATTCCCGTCCGTTCCTTACGGAGCAGTTTGGCATAATCATCATATACCATTTAGCGAATTTTGTCAAGGTCTTTTTTTATTTTTAAACAAATTAGTAATGACCATACCAGCGACCACAACAATGCCGCCGACAAAAGCTAAAACAGGCATTTGTTCCCCTAGCCAAATAAAGGCAATAAGCGAAGCTAAAAATGGTGATAGATATAAAAAGCTCGTTATATGCACTGTCTTTTTGGCTTTGGCAAGTGCATACCCCCATAATAAATATGCCAATGCCGCAGGAAAAACCCCAAGATATGCTACAATACCGATGCTTGTTAAACTAGCCTGCGGCAGTTCTTTTAGTAAATCGGGCAAAAATATCATCATAAACAATGTTGCAATGGCGATGGGATATGCCGTGGCTTGTAAAACGCTGTATTTACGCAACAATAATCTTTGTGTAATAATAAACACACCTGCAAGGCTAGCCGCAAAAAGCAATAACCAGACCCCCGCATTTAGTTGTAAGTCTGTTATCTGTGTAAAAGCTATAATTACAATGCCTAAAAAGCTGATTATAACACCAATCCACATAGTTGCCTTGGCTTTTTCTTTTAAAAATATAATCGAAAAAACCAATGTAAAAAGCGGCACAGACGCAATTATAAACCCGCTAATGCCTGCCGCAACCATATTTGTTCCCATATTAAAAAACCACATATACATAAAAACGCCAACAACACCGCATATGGAAAAAAGCGGCAAATCACGTAATTTTGGCAAGCCTGCACGTTTTATTATACAAACAATAAGCAAAACCACGCTTGCAACCAAAAACCGCAATAACATCAAAGACCCCGCAGAAAAATAGTCAAGCGCAAATTTAACCGCCGCAAATGCCGAAGCCCAAAACAAAACCGTACCCAAAGCCGCCAAATATGGCAAAACCTTTAAAGACTGCCTTTCGTCCATATAATCCACCTCGTTGTCATTATACCATAGTTTAGGTCGGCAAACAATCTTAACTTTATAAAAAACGAAAAAAGTCTTGACAAGTGGTGCAGTGTGTGATAAAATGTTTTTTCGTGATAATGTTAAGGCAACGAGGTGAGAAAAATGAACAAAAATATCCAGCCAAAATATTTTGATGCGGCTGTAAAATGCGCTTGTGGTGTCGAGTTTTCTGTTGGGTCTACCAAAGAAAACATCCACGTCGAGCTTTGCTCAAAATGCCATCCATTTTACACAGGTAGCCAAAGACTGGTAACTTCTGCCGGTGGTCAGGTTGACAAATTTAAAAAGAGATATAATTTAGAGGCGGGTAATTAATTCGCTAAAATTGTAGACGTTTTAGGGCGGGGAGGTTACTCTGCCCTATTTGTGCTATAATTGTTTGGAGGGGAATATGGGACGTAAGAAAAAAGAAATACCCGCTACATACGGCGGGCAAGCCGTTGTTGAAGGGGTTATGATGAGGGGTAAAGACCATTATTGTGTGGCAGTACGCAACCCTGCCGGTGGAATTGAAACACGCACAGGGCAGGTTGTTCAGTCAAAATTTACGACGGTTGTTGGTAAGGTACCTATATTGCGGGGCATTGTGCGCCTTGGTAGTTCTATGATGGTTGGTATGAAGGTAATGACGGCATCTGCCGAAATTTCGGGATTGGATGACACGGCTGAAAATGCGTCGAAGTTTGATAAATGGCTAGAGCGTAAGTTTGGCGATAAATTGGGTAATTTTATTATTATTTTGGCTGTTATAATGTCGCTTGGTTTTTCGGTGGCACTTTTTATGGTTTTGCCTACTTGGTTATCCAGCTTTGCAACACCGCTTTTGGGCGAGCATCTGTGGGCTTTGGGCATTATTGAGGGTTTAACACGCCTTGCTATTTTTATGGTTTATTTGATAATTATATCACGTATTAAAGATATTAGGCGGGTTTTCCAATACCACGGAGCAGAGCATAAGGTTATTAATTGCTATGAAGCAGGTGAAGAATTAACGCCCGATTGCGCTAAAAGGTATGGAAGACTGCACAGGCGTTGCGGCACTAGCTTTTTGTTATTTGTTATGCTTATATCTATGATATTTTTCTTGTTTGTAAATACTGATACAGTTTGGCTTCGTGTGGCTTCACGCATACTATTTGTGCCGTTTATTGCAGGCATATCCTTTGAGGTTATACGTTGGGCGGGCATTAGCAAATCGCCTATTGTTAAGGTTTTAAGCTGGCCGGGATTTATGCTGCAAAAAATAACAACGGCAGAACCTGACGAAAGACAGATGGAAGTGGCAATTGCCGCCCTAAACGGCGTTTTAGCGGCAGAAAATGTCAAGGTTGTTGAAAATGACACTGAATGAATTGCGCAAATGGGGCAAACAACAAACAAACGATGCCGATATTTTGTTAATGCATTTCGCAAAAGTTGATAAAACTGTTTTATTGACAAAAGGTGATTTGACCGTGGCACAAGATGTTGCAGAAGTCTTTAAAAATGCTGTTAAATTGCGTATAGAGAATATGCCGCTACAATATGTTTTAGGTGTTTGGGAATTTATGGGCTTGGAATTTGAAGTTTCACCCGATGTGCTTATTCCTCGTGAAGATACCGAGGTTTTGGTACGCTTGGTTTTGGAAAATGAGCCAAGTGGTGCAAAAGGGCTTGAAATTGGGGTTGGTAGCGGGTGTATTTCTGTTTCGCTTGCGGTTTTTGGTGGGATGGATATGGTGGGTGTTGATGTTTGTCATAAGGCTTTGGTGGTGGCAGAGCGCAATGCTAGACAGCATTGTAATGGACGACCGACGGTGACTGCCCCTATGTTTGTGCTAAGTGACCTTTTTGAGAATGTTTATAAAGAAGATAAATTTGATTTTATTGTGTCAAATCCACCTTATATTTCTGGGGAAGATATGCAAATATTGGATAAAAGCGTTAAGGATTACGAGCCACACAAAGCCCTGCACGGCGGAGATGACGGTTTGGATTTTTACCGCAAAATAGCCATAGGCGCAAAGGATTATTTAAAACCAAACGGGCGGATTTATTTTGAAATAGGCTATAACCAAGCGCAAGATGTAAAGAATATATTGCAAAACGTCGGTTTTTTTGATATAAATATATTAAAAGATACAGCAGGACACGACAGGGTCGTTTATGCTCAAATGGAGGGCGATATAAATGTTTGAAAAATTAAAGGAAATTGAAGATAGGTTTAACAGTGTTGGGGAAGATATTAACAACCCCGATGTTATTGCTGACCAGTCGCGCTGGCAAAAGCTGATGAAAGAACACGCATCACTTACGCCTATTGTCGAAAAATACCGTGAGTATAAAAAAGCGGAGGAAACCATTGCCGAAAGCAAAGAAATGTTAAACGAAAACCTTGATGACGAAATGAGAGTTTTGGTGCGTGAAGAATTAAAAGAAGCGCAAGATGATATGGAAAATTGCGCTGAAGAGCTTAAAATACTGCTTTTGCCAAAAGACCCCAATGATGACAAAAACGTTATTGTTGAAATACGTGGTGGTGCTGGCGGTGATGAAGCAGCTTTGTTTGCGGCGGATTTGCATCGTATGTATAGCCGTTTTGCCGAGCGCAACCGTTGGAAAACCGAGGTTTTATCCGTAAACGAAAACGACCTTGGCGGTATAAAAGAAATTTCTTTTATGATAACGGGGCAAGGGGCATATAGCCGTCTAAAATACGAAAGCGGCGTACATCGTGTGCAACGTGTACCTGCTACAGAAAGTCAAGGGCGTATTCATACATCAACAGTAACGGTGGCGGTTTTGCCAGAAGCGGAAGAAGTAGACGTGGTGATTAATATGAATGATGTGCGTGTTGACGTTTTTCGTTCTGGCGGCAACGGTGGGCAGTCTGTAAACACAACGGATTCTGCTGTGCGTTTAACACACGTGCCGTCAGGCATTGTTGTAAGTATGCAAGACGAAAAATCACAGCTTAAAAACAAAGAAAAAGCCTTTAAAATACTACGTGCAAGACTATATGATATGGAACAAGAGCGTCTGGAAAAAGAACAAAGGGACGCACGCAAAAGCCAAGTTGGTACAGGTGATAGAAGCGAAAAAATACGCACATATAACTTTCCGCAAAGCCGTGTAACAGACCACCGTATAAACAAAACCATACACCGCCTAGAGGCTTTTCTTGATGGTGATTTGGAAGAAATGACCGAAACCCTAATAACAACCGACCAAGCAGAGAAATTGAAAATGCAAGCATAGATTGTATACAAAAATATAATCCAAAAATAGCGGAGGATTGACAAAAGATGAGTAAAAATTATTATATCACTACATCAATATTTTACGCCAACAGCTATTCGCATATAGGCAATTTTTATGAGGCTGTTTTGGCGGACGCTATGGCACGCTATAAGCGTTTGCGTGGGTTTGACGTGCGGTTTATGACAGGTATGGACGAACACGGGCAAAAGATAGAACAATCGGCGATTGCTTTGGAACGTACGCCGCAGGAACATGTGGATTATATTGCCCAATGGACAAAGGACGTTATGCGTAATTTGTCTATAGATTATGATGTGTTTTTTCGTACCACAGATAAGGCGCATTATGCCGCCGTCATTAAGATTTTTAAAAAATTGTATGAACAGGGCGACATTTACAAAGGTTCTTACGAAGGATTGTATTGTACGCCTTGCGAAACTTTCTATACAAAATCTCAACTTAACGAAGGCAAATGCGGTGTTTGTGGTAAAGAAGTGGGCTTTATAAGCGAAGAAGCATATTTTTTTAAATTAAGCAAATATCAAGATAGAATTATAGACCTTATCGAAAATACAGATTTTATCGCACCAAAATGGCGTGCGACAGAAATGTTAAATAGCTTTTTGCGTGCGGGGTTAGATGATTTGTGCGTTAGCCGAACGTCGTTTAAATGGGGCATACCTGTAGAATTTGACCCAAGCCACGTTGTTTATGTTTGGGTTGATGCACTTTCTAACTACATCACAGCATTGGGTTTTATGGGTGATGACGACAGCCTTTATAAAAAATATTGGCCAGCAAATGTGCATATTGTCGGCAAGGACATTATGCGTTTTCACACCATAATATGGCCTGCCATTTTGATGGCTTTGGACGAACCTATGCCGCAACAGGTTTTTGGTCATGGCTGGCTTAATTTTGACGGCAAAAAAATAGGTAAATCTTTGGGCAATTCCATAGACCCTAACGAGCTTGTAGAAGCCTATGGTACCGACGCAATACGCTATTATTTGTTGCGTGAAATGCCTTATGGGCAAGATGGCAATTTTACGCCAGAAAACCTAATCGCCCGCATTAACGCCGACCTTGCAAACGATTTGGGCAATCTTTTATCCCGCACCGTTGGGATGATTGATAAATATTTTGGCGGCAAATTGCCCGCCGCACAAGCCGCAACCGATTTTGACAACGAAATTATTTCACAGGCTACAAAAGTTGCGAAAAAAGCCGAAAGCCACTTTGATAATTTGGAATTTGATATAGGACTTGCTGAAATTTGGATGCTTATTAGCCGTGCCAATAAATATATTGACCAAGTTGAGCCCTGGAAGCTGTTTAAAGAAGAAGAAAAACAAGACGTGCTTGCGGGAAGCCTTTATGTACTTTGCGAGGTGTTGCGTGTTGTCGCCATACTTATAGAGCCTTCTATGCCGTCTGTTCCCGCAAAGGTCTATGCGCAGTTAAATATCACCAATGATGGGCATAAATCGTGGGAAGCGTCGCATAAATTTGGCTTAACACCAAAAGAAATAGCAACAACCAAAGGGGACGCTATTTTCCCAAGGATAGATGTTAAAAATTCTGTTAAAAATTAAAGGAGGTTACAGCTATGGAAGCACCAAAACTTGCACCATTTTTAACATTTTGCGGCAAGGCAGAAGAGGCTATGAAGTTTTACACTTCCGCTCTTCCTAACGCAGAAATTAAAGAGCTTGTGCTTTTTGGAAAAAATCATCCTTATGCCAAAGAGGGTGAAGAGAACCTGGTGTTGTTTGGCTCGCTATCAATTGCGGGATACGAAATTATGTTTCAAGATATGGGTTCGGCTCACGCTGTACCAAGTTTTAGTTGGTCAACATCGTTATATATAAAATGCGATGATGAAGCAGAATTTGACGCTATTTTCAACGCATTATCGCAAGGCGGCGTTGTTATGATGGGGCCAGAGTCTGTGGGTCATATTCGCAAATGCGCATGGATAACAGATAAATATGGTATAACTTGGCAACCAGTATGGGAGTGAATAAAATAAGCGAACCAAACAGCGTAATTAAATATTATCAAGACTATAACGAAAAACTACGTCTAACCCGTGGACAAGCATATAATATCGAGTTTGAAACAACAATGCACCTTTTTCTAATGCACATTCCAAAAGGCGTAAAGGTGCTGGATTGTTGTGCAGGTACAGGTGTTTATGCCTTTCCGCTTGCAAAAGCTGGCTATAAAGTTACGGCGGGCGACTTAGTGCAAAAACACGTAGACGAAATTAACGCACAAAATACTGATAAACTGATAGAAGAAGTCTATCAAGACTCTGTGTTAGATATGTCGCAATTTGCTGACAATAGCTTCGATGCCGTGTTGTGTATGGGCGCATTGTATCATCTTATGGAACGCAAAGATAGAGAAAAATGTATTACAGAATGTTTGCGGGTGCTAAAACCCAGCGGAATTTTTGCCTTTGCCTATGTAAACCGCAATGCAATATTTATCAATAATATATACAGTGCGGAAAACAGCGTTGTTAATGCGATAGAGATGACAAAAACAGGCAAATATGGCGTATTTTACTGTATGGATTTTGGCGAAGTTGATGATTTGATTGGTGGCTTTAACATCACAAAAATTACAGACGCAGGCGTTGACGGCATATTATACCCGCTAATGCAAAACATAAATGCTATGACACCTGAAGAATTTGCACAATATATGCAATACCACCTTAAAACTTGCGAACAGCCATCTATTTTAGCAAGCAGTATACACGGGCTTTGGATTGGTAAAAAATAACCCTTCTTTCTATAATAAAAGGCGACTATTAGTCGCCTTTTATGTACTATTTTTGATTTATCATCAACTTTGCCAAGCTAACTGCATCTGCCGTTGTAACAGGCATTTTTGCCGCTTCTTCGTTTTGTTCTTTAATCTGCACAAAAATCTCCTCACGATTAACAGGTATATGACGTGGTGCGTCAATGCCAATCTTTACAGACTCGCCCGAAACTGACAAAACCGTAATGGTTATTTCGTCGCCTATAATAATGCTTTCACCTTTTTTTCTGGTAAGAGCTAACATTTTCCGTCACCCCCGCAACCGCAACCACATCCGCAACCTTTTGTTGCAGATTGGTCAAAAAGCCTTGCACGTATGGGAAAATCATCTCCGCACAAAAACTGCCGCCCGATTTTTTGCTCTAAATTAACAACAATAGGGGCTTTAAGGTTTACAGTAGAATCCATCAGTTCCTCATATATAGTAGCAATATTATAAATCATAGTATTGTCGGGGTCAAAATTATCGCCTTGTTCTTTTGCAAGCTCAACAAGCACCAACGGACGATATTCTGGCAAAAATGCCGTCATATCCACCAAAACAAAAGACAAATCGCCATTATCCACGCTTTGCAAAAAACGTATAGGGCTAATGCCGCCGTCATCTTCTTGCAACAAAATAACAAAACGCTTGTCATCTGCAAAGCCTGGCAAACCATCACCAAAACTGATAATATCCTCTGTATTAATTTCTATCTCGCCAAAACCTTGTGTTGTTAGTTTCATTTTTTTAACCTCCTCTATTGTGTCTCTACAATCGCTCAATATTACCTATATAAAATTAGCCAAAGACAATTGCGAAATTCTAGCACCTGCCTGCAAAGCCGCTTGAAACACTGCTTCCATAGCATTAAGGCGCATCATAACCTCCAAATAATCCACATTTTCGTTTTGGTCTCTAAGCGCACGGAAAGTATCACGGTTTTCAAGCAAACGCTCGCTAATCATCTCCATACGCTCCATTCTTGCACCCAAAGCCGTAAACTCTGTTGTGGTTGTTTGAATATGCACATCCATATGCGACATCAAATTTGTAAACTTTGTATACAGCATCTCGCCGAAAAACGCCTGTTCCATAGCTTGTTCTTCTGCCGTCAAGCCTTCTGTAATACTAACACTATTAACCCAGCCCAAAAACGCCTGCATATCCGCAAACATCTGCCAAGGATAAGCGTGTCTTGCCTGTGTATTTATTGTTAAATGTACATTTGTGCCAAGCTCGAACTGTATCTCTTGATTTTCTTGGCTAAATGTAAGACCTGCTGTTCTATCCGCAGTGTGGAAGAATATGCGTGGGTTAAGCTCGCCAGCGAAAGTGCCGTCTATTCGATATTGTACAGGCACACCAACCCTAGCAGGGCTTCCTGGTATCGCAAATACGTCAAATTCATCCGAAGTGAAATTAATTGCGCTAGACCCTGCTGTGTCGGCTACAATAAAGAGACTGCCGCCAATATCCACAAACGAAGCGGGTGGATTTGAACCTGCAATTGACACGCCATGTAGTGAAGACGCAAGACCATTGGGGGTGGCAAATGGAGGCATAGTAAATTGCGCACCATTAACGACTATAGTTGCGCCGCCGGGATGCCCCATCGCAGGTAAATTAATAAATTCAGCCCTTGCGGCAACGGCAGGTGCTCCAGTGCCAAATCTATCAAGGTCGGCAGAATCTATAATAAGCTCGCCCGTGTCTTCTATAAAAATAATAGTACCTGGTACGGCAGCGGTATATGGGTTGGTTACGCCTGTACCAGCAGGGTCAAGTGTTTGACCCGCAAGGTTCATACGTACAACACTAAAGCCCGGTATATCAGGTGTTGTCATATTTCTGTTATCGGCTTGATGGTAAGGTAATTTCACAATATTAATGTCGGCAGGCACAATCTCTACACCTGCACCAGCTTCCCAATTTGCGGTATCACGGTCTGGTCTATCAAGCCAAGGTTGACTTGCTACCTTAACCAAATGCGGGTCTACTGGCGGTATAGCAGAAGGGTCGCCGGGATGTTGCCAATATAAAGAACCTGTTTGGTTAATATCCCTGCGGTTAATCATTTTATGAATATCATAATCAACTGTATTAGGAGGCACAGCGGTTGTAAGGTTGTTGTTTGTTATAATTGGTGGTTGGTCTGTTCTAAAACCGCTAAAAACATAACGACCTGCAAAAGTGCCGTTCATTTCTGTGTGCATTTGGTCAAACATTAGCTCGATAACACGTGTAATGGTTTGGCGGTTTTGCCAAGTGTATGTAGAGCTTGCGCCCTGCACCAAAAGCTCACTTCTGGCGCGGGACAATATTTGGCTTTGGTTGTTAAGATGTTCTTCGGAAACCTCCATCCAGCTGATGGCTTGATTGGTGTTGCGGCTAAATTGTTCTATTTCTGTTACATTTGTGCGAAAACGCAAGGCACGGCTGGCGATAATAGGATTATCCGAAGGGTTAGAAATAATCTTACCGCTGGATAATTGCATCCAAAGCCTATCTAAAGCGTGCGCAGTACGGTTTGTGTTAAGCAATAGTCTATTTGATGTCATTGAGTTTGTTATTCTCATTTTTATCCCCCTAATCTAAAATCTACCAATTACCCATACGGTTTATCATAGTATCATAAATATTATCAATAGTAGTAAACAATCTAGCTGCAGCCTGGAAAACCAATTGATGTTGTATCATCATCGCCACCTCTTCATCAAGGCTAACGCCCGATATTGCACGGCGTTGGTTGTCGATAACCATCATAAGTTCGCTATAGCTCATTGCAAAATTTTCAGCTTGTCTGCCGGTTATACCTAAATCGCCTGTCATAGCTGACACAAAGTCGCCCACACGACCTTCTCTAAACATACCACGGTCGGTACTGATAAGCACCCAAGAGTGTGCCAAATCTGCATTAGATTCGCCTGTTGCAGGACCATTAGCAATAGCCAAACGGTCGGGGTTTGCCAATAGTTCTGGATTGATTCTAAAATTGGAGGCGGTTATGTTAAAATAATTAAAAACACCTACACCATTCCAATTTGTCCAAGGGTCGTTAGGAGTGGAGTGTGATAAGAACATACCGCCAAGATTGCCGTTAAGGTCATAACCGTTAAAATGCCCTGTAACACCAGGTATTTGATTGCCATCAAGATAACGCCCTTCGTTAAAAGCGGCGGCAAGCGTGCGTGTAAGTTCGTTGAGCCTTGCCATAAAATATGGTATACCCATATAGCTTGTGGTACGTCCGACGCTTATATCGGTGACTGTAGTGCCTACCGGTGCAAAATCTGTATTTGCTGGATTATCGCCTTCATAAAGCACAAATGTTGCGTGGGTTGGCATACCGAAAGTAGCTGATGTTGGGTCTTCGTCAAAATGCAAAATATAATCGGTATATCGCAAATCACGTCCGCTACCATTTGCATTTAGCACACTAATAATACCTGTTGGTCCTAAATCTACACGGGAATTGGCATTAAATTCCATAGTAACCGTTGCAGGTGTTGTAGCAGTGGCGGCTACGAAACCTAAAGGAAATGGGTTAGCAGGTGATGGAGCAGGCGCAGGAACAGGTACGGCAGTGCCAAAATTAGCAAAATTACCGCCATTGCCATCACGCAGATGTATCAAACCTGCAAGTTCGCCACGAAGTGTCGGCGAATACATTCTAAAAGGCATACCGCTAGACCACCAAATATCATACATCGCACCTTGTTCTTCAGGGTTGCGTGCAATGCCTGTGCCGTCCGATGTAGTGCGTTGTCTTACCTCGATTTGATTAAGGTCGAAATGATTAACAAACTGCACGCCGTCTATCAAAATAACAAGTTGTCGCTGGCTTTTGCGTGGGTCGGTTGTGCGTCCTGCGGCAAAATCAGCGTTTGTTTCAATCTCACGTACATCTATATTAACATATCGGGATAATTCGTCAATCAAAACAGCTCTTTGGTCACGCAAATCGTTGGCGTTGCTTCCATCTAATTCTAAAACAGTAATTTGGCGGTTAAGCGCAGAAATTTGCCGTCCTAAACTATTAACAACGCCTACGGTAACGCTGATTTCTTGGTTTAAATCTGCCTTTTGCTGGCGCAATTGGGAATATGTTGAATTTAAAGTGGTCGCAAGCGATTCTATGCTTGCCATAAAATTACGACGGAAAGTAAGGTCTTGCGCATTTGTTGTTAAATATCTAAGACGTGCAAACATATCGTCAATGCTGGATGATATTCCCGCACCACCTTCGCCTTCACGCATAATACCTTGTACGAGCGTCATAATATCAAATTTGGTTTGATACTGCCCTGATACAGAATGTTGCGACCAAAATTTTTGGTCTAAAAACTGATTGCGTACCTGAATAACGCTGGTAATATGTGCGCCTGTACCAACCATTCCACGACCAGCACTGCCACGCAAAGGCTGATGCGCCTGTTGCAATGCCACCTGCCGAGAAAAACCCTGTGTTTCGGCATTAGCTATATTATGAGCAATAGTATGCAAATTAGCCCTCGCCACATTTAATGCCGAAGTCGTAACGTGTAATCCAAAAAATGCTGACCTCATATTTTCACCTCGTTGTCTAAATAAAACATTGGTTAAAACTGGTTAAAATTGTAGCTAATAAACCACTTATCCTCTGCCTGCTCCCAATCCGTTCACAAGTCTATCAATCATAGAATCTATCGTATTTATCATCCGTGATGATGCGTTAAAAGCGTGTTGATAGCGTATCATATTCGACATTTCTTCTTCAAGAGATACTGCCGATATGCTTTGACGACGCATTTGCACCATTTCGAGTTCCTCTTGTGTTGCCCGAACAGCATTAATTGCTTCACGCCCGCCATTTGCCATACCTGTGATAATACTGCGGTAGAAGGTGTTAATACCCAATGCATCATTGCCATTAAAACTGATAAAATCGCTGTTCCAATGGTTCATCAAACTAAGCGTCAATCGGTTATCACTTTCGCCATCAAAAGTCAATGCTAAAAAGCTAGCCCCGCCTTGCCCCAGCAATATTGGATTAATCTCCAAATTGCCCAATGTATAACTATCACCGTCACGCTGGCGTATAAACAAACGACCATCAAAAGGCGGGTTGCCTTCGCCGTCACGCAAGCCGTGCTGGTTTTGCGGTCTGCCAAGGTTTGTGCCGTCTGGTAAAATAAAATCTGATGTAAAAGCATTGTTAAACATTAGCACCATACCATTAACAAGCGTGTCTAACTGCGCCATAACCTGTGGTATTGTAGACACGTTCATATCAAAGCGTCGGCGCGCTATTAAATCTATATCAAGCTCTGTTTGCTCTGTTTGTGCCAAAAGACCAGCTTGACCTGCGGCATTTAATCCAGCGGTTGTCAATAGTCCAATACGTGCAGGTGTTAAAAAGTCTGACATACTGCCTCTTTGTTGTTGTGTCAAACGAAGCTCTGTTTCAAATTGCGTCATAAAAGCATCTACGCCAGCATCAGGCAAGGTAACACCATTTGCAACAAGCCAATCCATAAAATTATCCATAACATCTTCAAATTCTGCAATAGGATGCGATTGGTAATTTGTAGGACCTAAGCCACGGCTTGTTAGCAAAGACAACAGATGACCACGCTCGCCGCCATTTGATACAATGCAGTTTTGCCCAAGCCTGTTCCAGTTAAAAAGCGCAGGCGCATCTATTTCATCAAAACGCAAAATTCTATCTTCGCTGGTAAAAACAGGCTCAACAAAAGGCCAACCAGGATAGCTATGGCGCAACCCTAACGTATGCGCCTGTCCATTAACCAACAATTGATGTCCGCCATTGGCTGTTAAAATATTCAAACTACCGCCAGGTACTTCTATAATCTGTATATCAATTAAATTAGAAAGCTCGTCTAAGGCGTTATTGCGCCAGTCTAAAAAGTCGTTAGGGTTAAGACCTTGGTTGCGCTCCATTACAATACGGCTGTTAAGGTCGTTAATTTCAGTAATAAGTTGATTAACCCTTTGTACCGTGCCGATAATATCATTGTTTAACTGCATTTGATATTCAAACATACTACGTTGTGCCGCATTTGCCCTATCTAAAAATGTTACGGCTTGCGAAATAAAATTACCCCTTGTTTCGATAGAAGAAGGGTCGTTGTTTAGTTCATTTAAAGCCGCATTTAAATTTGTAAGCGATAATTGTAGGCGGTAATGCCCTTCAAGCTCGCCAAAAATAGAATCAAGCTCTAAATGCGTTGCCGCTCTAGTTTCCCAATAAGCCAAACGTGGTGCGGTTTCTCTAAAACGCACATCCAAAAAGTGGTCACGAATTTGGCGTATACCTGTCATTTGCGTACCCAAACCAACTTGCATTATACCGCTGGCATTTGTACCTATGGTTCTATGTGTAAAATGCGCTTGCGTAACAATTTGACGGGTAAAACCCCTTGTCGAATGGTTGGCCATATTATGACCCGTTACATAAAGCCCCGCTTGCGAAGCTAACATACCGCTAACAGAAGTATGCAAACCTTGAAAAGCCATTTATATCCCCCTAACTGTCCTATACTTACGAGCGTGTGTCTATAAAACTACCCGGCTCGTGTCCGTCCTCTAGCGACCCATATCCCGCAGGTGCTGCGTCCAAGCTCGAATGTATAATATTCATATTAAATTCAACAAAATCAAGAGCATCCTCAATTAATGCCTTGTTGTGGTCGTTTGCCGTTTTCATAGCCTCCAAGGCTAGTTTAAAATCATCCACAACCGCCACAAATTCGGCGTGTTCTGGCTGACCTTGTGTCAGCTCTGAAAGAAGTGATAATGTCAAATCTTCCTGCTTTTTGTTAAGAACAATAGCTATATTTGCCATTATCTTTTCCCGCTCTTTGTCCAAAGACAGTGCCTTTGGCACAATAATATTTTCTTGTTTTACCACTTCACGCAATTTTTCCACATCATTTTTAATGATATGTTCTTTTTTATGCGCAGAAAGGGCAACCACCTCGTTAAACAAGTCCGTTTGCCCTCTTAGTGTTTGTATTAAATTACTTACCAATCCTGCCATAAATTTTCCTCAAATATTAAATTTTAACAAAATGTTATTGCGGGTTACAACCCGCAATCCACTCTTTAAATACGTGTATCTACCAAACGTGAAGCCACGTCATAAGCAGAAACATTATAATCCCCGTTTGCAATACGCTTTTGCAAAGCCGCGACCTTATCTGCACGTACGTCGCCGTCAGAAGCAGATACCCCTTTACGAGCCACGCTATATTCCATCGCTTTGTCAGACGCTTCAAAAACATCCGTACCACGCTTGGTATCATTATTGCGCTCTGTTTTGCGCACATCCGTGGGACGATTTAAAGCTGTTAAAGCACTAACGCCAGTTATTTTCATTTGCCCACTTCCTTTCCATAATTTTTCCTTGTAAATTATTATCGGCATATTTTTCATTTTATATTAGAACTTTTTTAAGCGTTTTTATTAATAAAGAAATCGCATAAATTAAGCCTGCCTAACTCACGCCGAACGATAATCTCTGTGGTGGGTTTTGACTTTTTTAGTAACGGGTTGCGGTTGCTAATGCACAGGTGCAGTAGTTTTTTCTCGGCATTAAGGTTGGTTGCGTCAAAAGGTGCTTTATGCCATTTTATAAACTTGCGATATGCTATAGATGCGCCGCCGTCATTACAAATTATATAAATACGCTGGCGTTTTGGTAGTTTTTCCACACCACGCATTACAAATGCCTCTTGACAAAATGTAATGTTTTGGTAGTTTTTGCGTATATACTTCGGTATTTTTAACATCACAGGCAAAAAAGGCTTGTTGCGTGCAAAAATACTGCGCAATAGCGACGAAATATATATTCTTCTAAAATAAACCCCAAGCCTACGAGCAGGGAAAAATAGCACAACCGCAGCAACAAGTATAAAAACACCAATAATAGCGGCAACAACAGGAAAAACAAAGGCTAAAATTACATAGCCAATCGTCATTATGTATTTACCAATTTGCCCAATGGCAAAGGTTCCAGGGATTAGCGCAAATATAAAGCTGGAAGCCTCTACGCCCTTCATTAGCGTACGTACTGCGGCAAAGCTCACTGTGCCAAACACGGCAGGCAAGCCGTTTGCGGCAAGCACCGTCACATTAAATGCCGTGTCAGTTTGCTCGTATGTTTGATACAGCAGGTGAAAAAGTGTTATCCACAATACCGTTGCTATACCCAAAATGTACTCTATCTTACCCAATGTAGCATCGCAAACTACCTTTGTTGTGCGGAACAAATTAAGCAGTATTTTTGCCGCCACCAAACATACCAGCACGACTGTTATCCAATTGTTTAAATCGCCCGAAAAAACAAGCAAAGCCAGCGTCGCCAAAGGGTCAACGCCAGCAGATATTATTTGCGAAAAATTTTCTATTATATTTTCAATCAACCTAACACCTCACGGCTTTGCGCTTAAAGTCAACCTTTGCAACGCTGGTTCCCTAATGGGAACTTCTGATAATTTTACAGTTATAATTATCACCTGTCAAAATTATAACATAATTTATTTAGTTTGACAATATGGCTAAATTGCGGTATAATTTTAATATAAATTTAGACAATTGCGAAACTTCAAAATCAAACCCACATTTGGAAAATAAGTAATTTCACAAGTGTTTGCAAGTGATTTAACAGAAAAGACAGGGCAAAAAGAGTACAAAAATAACACCACTTGAGC
>WRBJ01000019.1 GCA_009784615.1 Defluviitaleaceae bacterium
CAAAAAGCTCGAGACCTTGCACTTTCGCTGTGCGAAAGCGACGCATAGCGTCGGTTTTCCGTAGGAAAACTGCAGTGCTGCGCCAAAAGAAATTGTGTAAGGCAGTTTCAGAACAGGTCTATTCTACAAATCCAAATCTATTAAATGGAAAAAAGCGAAAATTAACACGCCCAATTATATTATCAATATGAACATTTCCAACAGTATTAAGCCTACTATCTTCGCTTATCGGCAAATTATCACCCAGTACAAAATAATAATCATCACCAAGCGTCATAGGAAAATGTACATTACCAGCAAAAACATTGTGTACATCCCTAAAACGTATATCGTCCAACACTTCTCCATTAATGGTAATTCGCCCACGTCTAATATCAATTGTATCGCCAGGCAAGCCCACAACACGCTTTATATAGTTCTGAGATGGGTTATCAACAGAAGGAAAAGCAACAATATCCCCAAAAACAGGCTCTCGAAAACGAAATGTAAGACGATTAACAATAACACGGTCGCCATCAAAATATGTAGACTCCATCGATGTACCAAAAACCCTTGCTGGTCTTGCCACAAAACCTATCAACATCCAAAATACGAAAAGGGCTATGACAACCGCCAAAGCCCATTCAAGTATATTTTTAAGGATAGGGTTGTTAATTTTTTTTAACAATTTTACAACACCTCTATAAAAATTACTTAGCTCTTCTTCTAATATCCTCTTTAATTTTGGCTTTTTTGCCCACTCTATCACGAAGATAGAAAAGTTTAGCACGGCGTACAATACCTTTACGCACAACCTCAATTTTTTCTACACGAGGCGAATGTATCGGCCAAGTTTTCTCTACGCCAACACCAGATGAAAAACGGCGCACAGTAACAGTTTCACGAACCCCACCCTGCTGACGTTTAATAACATAGCCTTCAAAAATTTGGATACGTTCACGGTTGCCCTCTACAATTTTATTGTGTATGCGAATAGTATCGCCCACGCTAAACTGCGGCACCTCTGCCTTTAGTTGCTCTTTTTCAAGCTCTTTGATGATGTTCTGGTTCATTTTGTTTCCTCCTAGTTATGATAGACATTCATTCACGACAATGCGCCAGCGGAATATCCCTTATACAAAAAATAATTCTACCATAGCTCAACCAAAAGCGCAAGCCCTTTTTGCAAATTTTGCCGATAAATTTTATAACGTACAAACTAGGAGGGATTTTGCGTGGTTTATGGATATGTACGCACTTCAACAAAAGAACAAAATACAGACAGGCAAGTATTAGCAATGCTTGATTTCGGCATAGAAACCGAAAATATTATTACGGAAAAAATTTCTGGCGCAAATTTTAACCGACCATTATATCAAGGACTGATAACAAAATTACATATAGGCGACGTGCTTGTAATTAAAAGTATCGACCGCCTAGGACGAGATTACGAAGAGATTTTAAGCGAATGGAGGCACATTACCAAAGAAATTGCAGCAGATATTGTGGTGCTGGATATGCCACTGCTTGACACCCGCAAAAAAGACAACGACCTAACAGGAACATTTGTTGCCGATTTGGTATTGCAAATTTTAAGCTATGTCGCAGAAACCGAACGCAATTTCCTGCGCCAACGCCAAGCAGAAGGCATTTCCGCCGCCCGCAAAAAAGGCATAAAATTTGGCAGACCAAAATGCCAAGTACCAAAAGACTTCCACATAATAGTAGAAAAATGGCGACGAAAAAACCTAACCCTTAACGAAGCCCTAAAACAAGCAAAAATCGGACGCTCTACCTTTTTCCGATACCTACAAAACTTTCAATAACGAAGCAGAAAAACGCCTCACTTACCCAAACGAGCGAGCAATGCTCGCTCGTTTGGGTGTCCGGCAAACAAGAACATACCCACAGCCATCAATCATCTACGACTTCTACGCCATAGCCACAGCCCAAACAAAACAGCCGCAACAATACCAGCAACCGTAAAAATCTTTCTACGCATAACAGCACCCGGATAAATAGCAAAAACACCCTTATCAAGGTCAATAGCAATATCCAAACCCTTGATATTATCATAATGTCCCGATTGTTTAAACTCCTCAATACCCAACTCACCCAAAGCCAACAAAGCGGTAATTCCTTTACCAACTACAGGTATGCGGGCAGCCTGTGCAAGGTCGCCCTCAATCTTTGCAATCTCCTCAAGCAAGCGGGTTTCTTGCTCCGTATTCTCAACAGAATCCAAATACTCAGTAAACAACATTTTATTATCCTCCAAAAATATTAATTAAAGTAATTATAGCACAAAATTCAATAAATAACAACCTTAATTCAATCGACAAACTCCGTCATATGCTTGCGATACCGCTTCGGCAAATTGCCCCTTTGCAATTTAGGATTAATTCTGCCCTTTATCGCAATGGTAGTATAAAACCGCTTCCAAAGCCGACGATACATTTCCTCATCTTCCCCAGCCTCGGGCAATTCAAAATTATCCAACGGCATCAAATTATGCTCGCCTTTTTCATAAACAAATACATACTTATGCGTTTTATCGTATATCAAAAACTGCTCGCTAGGCAATCTATCACAAAAATGTGGCGCAATCACAGGCAATATAAAATTCTTAGGCTCAATAACAGCCGCCAAAGCCCCATTATATTCGCCAAACCGCAAAAACCCTGTAAAAAGATGGCTTTCGCCCGCAACATTTTTTGCCGCATTAACAACAACACGCACCACATCATTAGCAAGCATATCCATAACATCCGCACCAATTTTATAGCCCATACGCAAAAACCGCAATATAGCAAGCTCACGCTCATCAATCCTAGACAAATAGCACATATGCACCAACTTCAACGCATCACTAGAAATCTTTTCGGCAATAGATTTTTCAACCTTCTCAGCCTTAACTTCGTCAGTAAAAATCTCCTTCACCACAAAAAGTGTTTCCTGCTCCTCATCATAATTAAAAATCGCAAAAGGCATTTCCCGTGCATAATAACTTTCATAAACACAGCACAAAAGCCCATAAAAAGAACCGTCATACAAATATGCTATATCTGTCCGGTAAGGCATTTTACCAAATCCTCCCTTGTGCTTTCAACACCCGTTACACCATTATCAAACAACGACAATTGTTCAGAAGATTGTATCAAAGACACACTGCGCTCCGACAAAAGCCCCCACAAAACCGACTCTGGACTTGCAGCAATCCCCGTCATCGTCCTGCCATTACATTTAATAAAATACTGCGCCCTTTTCAAAACAACATTCATCTTCTTTAAATCCACAAAATCTAACCTACCAACCCTCCGTGCCTGTATAATCTTTTGCGCACTTCGTACACCAATCCCTGGCACACGCAACAATATCTCGTATGGCACAGTATTAATCTCGACAGGAAACATACCATAATTATTCAAAGCCCAATTGCATTTCGGGTCTATAAGCAAATTAAAATTGGGGTTGCCTTCATCTAAGAGCTCCTGTGCTTCAAATTTATAAAACCTTAGCAACCAATCCGCCTGATACAGCCTATGCTCCCGCAACAATTGCGGCTTGGTGTCAATAGCTGGCAAATTACTGCCATCCAAAACAGGCATATACGCCGAATAAAATACCCTTTTTAACTCATATTTTTTATATAAAGCCGACGTAAGGTTAATTATCTGATAATCCGTTTCTGGCGTTGCCCCTATAATAATCTGCGTACTTTGTCCCGCTGGCACAAACTTAGGTGCACCTCTATATTTTACTATATCCGTGCGGTTTTCTTTTATGCCCGTCTTTATCATCCCCATAGGTTCAAGTATGCTTTCACGGCTTTTGTCAGGTGCCAATAATTTCAAGCTATCATTAGACGGCAATTCTAAATTAATACTCATCCTATCTGCCAGCATACCCAAAGCTGTCAATAGCTTATCATCCGCCCCCGGTATAGCTTTAACGTGAATATACCCACGAAAACGATATTCATTGCGTATAAGCGACAAAGCCTCAATCATCTGCTCGCAGGTATAATCAGGGCTACGCACCACAGCAGAGCTCAAAAACAACCCTTCAATATAATTGCGCCGATAAAACCCCATCATAAGCTCCGCAAGTTCTCGTGGTGTAAACGTCGCCCGCCGCACTTCATTAGTTCTCCTATTAACGCAATAATTGCAATCATAAACACAAGCATTGCTAAGCAACACTTTCAAAAGCGCAACACATCTGCCATCAGCCGAAAAGCTATGGCAAATACCACTGGCAACAGCATTGCCAACAGAACCCGCCTCGCCCTTACGGTCAATACCGCTGGACGTACAAGCCACATCATATTTTGCCGCATCTGTTAAAATCGCCAATTTATCAAGCGTATCCATCTTATTCCTCATTTATACCATTTTTACGGTATTTTTTATAAGCACTAACCAAAATATGTAGCACAACACCGGTTATCAAACCTTCTGCCGCACCTCTTGTAAAAATTATAATGCTCATTATTGCGGCAATGCCTTGGTCTTCACGATTTTTAAGCATACCAATCGCCACATATGCACAAGCAAAACCCGTCAAAATCAATGTAATAAGCATAGCAACGGGAAAAACCGGCTGCAACAATGTTACAAGCGGACGAGCAAGGGCGGCAACAGCCATTGCAAAAATAAACGAACTCAACCCATCGTGTAAAGAGTTCATCCCCTTCTTGCCCTGCTTATACCTCTCTACTGTCGAAACCGTACCGCCGACCCAATTCGGCCCAGCCATAGGCGGATAAGGTGCAATTAATGCCAAAATAGCGTTGCGTATACCTATTATCACATTAGTGCGGTTTACATTATAATCCACAATTTCATCTTTGCGAACCTCGCCAGCCTCTTTTATAACTGTTTGGGTAACAACAATTTCACCAAACGCAATTAAATAAAGCAAAATAGCCCACGGTGCCGCATCAATAAAAAACTGCAAGCTAGGAAAACCTAGACCAAACACAGTAAAATTGGCAAAAAGTTCGCCAAAAGGTAGCGGAGAAATACCCCATTCAACAACAGGCATAGGTAATTCGCCAATAGCAACACCAACAACCATAGCCACTATCAAACCAGCCAACATACCCGATTTGCTAATAAGCCTAAAAAACCAATTTCTATTCTTAAAAGGAGCAAATTTTAGCGAGTATAAGATAACGATACAAACAACCATCCCGATAATTCCACTAACTTCTATACCTATAAGGCGTGATGTATCTGGGTTTACCACATTAAAAACCGCAGTTATTGCAGCGGCTAAAATAACGCCGCCCCTTACCGAAGCGGGAACAAAGGATGTTATTTTTTTCGCAAGACCACTTGCACCTAAAAATATAAATAAAAATGCAACGAGCAACTGCAAAGCGACAAGCGCATAAATACGGTCTGCCCCCATCTCAAAATTACCTAAAAAACCCAATGTCAAAGGTATGCCCGCCGTTATCCACCCAGGAAAAACACTATCCCCCAACGTCGGATGTAGCATATATAGCATACTAAACATAAAAACCATCAAAACCGCAACATCAGGCGATGCACCAATCCCATCTTGAATAAATCCAACCGCCGCCAAAGCCACAGCCACCAAAACAAAACCCTGTATCCCTTCAGGCCACGACCACCGCCAATGATAAAACGGTATGCGTATCTTAAACAACCCCGCCTTAATATGCGGCTGTTCTTCACCATCAATTCTCTCTGGTCTAAATTTTGCCATATCTTTTTTCTCCTTAGAATTTATTTCAATCAAACAAAATACCGACTTTTGCACACTACCATTATACCACACATAAGACTAACAAACAATCTCATCTTTTAAAAGATTAAACTTCGTCATTGCAGGTTTTGCGGAGTTCATTATGCTTATTGCGATTGCCCATCAAAACGCTCTGAAATTTGAGAGTCATATAAAGGGCAATCATACTCAAATAGAATATCAATGATTTTATTTATATCCTCTTGTGATACGCTGTAGCAGTCAAATCTCACAAATTGTTCGGTTATAAAAATCCGAAATGCAGTATTCTCTTTTTCAAAATCACACTTTGATAATTTTTCCCAACCTTTAAAAGCTATCTCAATATCTTTTAAAATTTGCGAGATAGGAAGCTCTTCCAATCCATCGACGCTATAACCAGCACTTAGTTTTTCGTACACAGCTTGATTGTCAAGATAAACATTCTCTTTATATTTCCAAAAATTCAAATCTATGCTCATCACAGCACCTCTCACATTAGAGCAACCTACAAACAGCATTTGTGCAAAGCCCAAATGCTGTTTGCGTTCATATAACTTCATAACAGCTCAAGGCTTTGCCTTGTATTGTTATGAAGTTAATTCACTATATATAAAATTCTGTGAAGTTCACATATTGTTATGAACAGCTAACTATAAGATAAACCCGTGTTTAACAGGGTCGCGTTCGTCAATAACAATTTTATTAAACCCCGTAATATAAGCCGACCCCGTTATCTCTGGTATAATCGCATTATAGTCATCCAAGCTCATTGTATCAATAATTTTACCTTTAAACTTTGTACCCAATATGCTCTCATATACAAAGGTTTCACCCTCTTTTATCTCGCCCTTGGCATAAAGAGTCGCAAGTTTGGCACAAGTCCCCGTCCCACAAGGCGAACGGTCAATCTGTCCATCTCCAAAAATAACCACATTGCGTGCATCCGCTTCTTTGCTGACAGACTCATCATAAAATTCTACCAAATCACAAGTCTTTATGCGGCTTAGTATAGGGTGTTGCATATCAATTTGCTCATTAACAGCTTTGCGTATTTTTAGCCCAAGTCTTACCAATTGCGACGCATTTTCAGGCACAATTTCCACATTCAAATCTTTCGCACGCACAAGAGCAAAAAACGACCCGCCAAAGGCAATGTCCACAGTCAGTTTACCAACTTTTGGCACATCAATCTCCACATCGCCTTTGTATAAAAACGATGGCACATTTACAAAAGAAACCTCGCCAACCAACCCGTCACTAACCGTCGCCCTTGCCTTAACCAACCCCGCAGGCGTATCCAACACAACCTCCGTTATAGGCTCAACAACATCTATCATACCTGTTTCAATAGCAGCGGTTACCGTGCCAATCGTACCATGTCCACACATATTAAGATAACCACCGCCATCCATAAAAATAACGCCAAGGTCGGCACCCTCTGCACAAGGCTGTGCAATTATCGCCCCAAACATATCCTTGTGCCCGCGTGGTTCGTGCATTAGCAAAGTGCGGATATAATCCATATTATCCACCAAATACTGCTTCTTTTCCACCATAGAATTGCCCTTTAAGCTAGGCACGCCCGTAACAATACGTGTCGGCTCGCCCATTGTGTGCGTATCTATCGTGCTTATCATCTTCGAGAATTTCATAATTTGTCACCGTCGCCAAATTGATTTTCTAGCTCTTTTAATTTATCTAATTCTTTTAGTTGTTCCAAATTTTCCCATCCGTCGCCTACCGTAACATTTTGTATACGCTCAAAAAATCTCGTTTGTTTAAACGCCTTAATATCGGCGGAATTTTTACATTCTGCCAAAGCTATAAAAGCATCCATATGTCCGTCAGTAAACCTCAAAACCAATCTTGCAATAACGCCGCCAATGCCACCTTTATTTCTAATTGCATCAATATGCTCAAGATTTTTAAGATGAGCAAGATGTTGTATTTTACCCTCATTTTCAGGTCTTTCTAAATAATCCAAAATTTCTGCGACGGTTCTGTCCATAAAAATTCCTCCACAATATATAAATTTTTCGTTCTATAGAGCCAAACGTGCAATCATTTCTCCATTTTCTTCACATTCTGTTTCTTCAAAACCCAATGCAAAATACATCTTTTTAGCAACTTCGTTATCAGGCTCATAACATACTGTTATAGAGCAGGCTTTGCCTTGTGGTTGTGTCTTTAAAAAGTCTATAATTTTTTCTAATGCTTGCTTGCCATATCCTTTGCGTTGGTGTTTTTCGTCAATCATAAAACGAAAGAAATTGTATGTGGTTGTATCACCAAATTTTTCATACAAAATTTCGTCGTCATCTATATCGTTAAATTCCATCGCACACAGACCAATAACCTCGTCGTCTTTATTAATAGCAAAAACCATCGGTGGCTTGTCGTTGTTTATCAAATCTTTATACGCTTCTGCCAAAGTAAAAATATTAGGCGCAACAAACCTTTCTTGCTCTTTAGGCAATTTTAGCTTCAAAATGTCATCAAAATTATCGTGGGTTACTTTCCTTAGCTCAATCATAGCTTTATCTCCTAAATTTGCGCCGTGTATTGGTATGGCAAAGCAATATGTGTACCCGCTACACTAATATCTACCAAATGTTTCAAACTATCCTTTAAAATAGCCGTTTGCATTTCCTTATCATTAGGCGCACCTGCATTTGCCCCCATTGGCACAAGGGGTGCAACAGCCCTTGGTGCACCATTTTGTCTTGTAACAGGCGGCAAAGCCGAAATTATAATCGTGGGTATGCCCGCTTGCTCTATAGCTCTTTGCACGACGACCGCCGTGCGGTGGCATGTTCCTCAGCCGCCCGTTAGCACAACAGCGTCTACGCCATTTTCAATCAAGCATTTTGCAATCTCTGGACCTGTTTGTTTTGCAAAAGCCTCTTGGTCGCCGCCACCGCCCATAAAGCCGTAATGAAGGGGTGCGGCAGCCTTGATAAAGCCTTCCGCTACAAGCTCGTTAAGCCTATCTACTGGAAACATACAGTTGATGTCTTTGTTGACATCTGCATTGTCGTACCCGCCGTGGGATACCATCATTTCGTCCACGCTGGCACTGTTTGGCACAACGCGGTAACCAGTGTCACCCGCCAAATTAAACCTTGTGTCGCTTTTTAAATGAACACCTGCGGCAGTAGCCAAAGCCACTGTCATATCCTTTAATTCCTTAGTAACCGCCGTCCAAACGGGCGGTGGTGTTATTGGCACAAATATCTCTGATTGTAATCCTTTTATCATAACCTATTCTCCTTTTCGCTTTATTCCTCTTTGGTATGGACACAATATATTGTGTCCATACCAAATCATCCTCTTGTGTCAACCACTTCGGGGTAGCTTAACATAAACCGCACGGTTTGCCCAACTGCAAGCGGATGGTGGTTTATTATCATCCGCAATGGCAGTTTCATTTGCCCCAGTCGCCCGTTGATGTCGATTGTTACAGAACCGCCCGTTACCTCCACAATAACACCTTCGTATTGCGCCATTTATTCCACCTCGTAAATTTCTGCACGCTTTTTGCTTTTCGGCAAGGTTTGTTCGTTATCTGTAAGCTCTATTTTTTTACCTGTGGCGGCTTCAATGGCGGTTATGTTGTTTGCCTTTACCTGCGGTGTCCATTTCTTTTCGGCAGGTTTAATTTCTTCGCCTGCAATAGCTGATTTCATCATATACATTGCACGTATAGCGTCCTCTTTTGTTAGGGTGTTGTTGCAAAGTATCTCATTTTCAATACCTTGTGTGCTTTTATTTAAATCTACCATATATTTCATATGTTTGTTGCCCACAACCAAAGCACCTTGTTTTGCAGAATAAGTAACGCCGACAACCTTAACGCCGCGTTCGCCAATTTGCTCTATATGCGAAGCAAAATCTATATGATTGTTGCCGAAGCCTTCTGTAGTAACGATTGCGCCATCAATATCCATAGCTTCTATCATCATCCCTAGACGTTTGGAAACATAGAATTTATCACTATTAGCCTGTGGAGAGCCTATGAAGATAATGCCTGACAAATCTACATCCTCATCCGCCATAGCTTCCATAACCAAAGGCTCTCTAAAATAATGCCTTGTGTTTTCTTTGGAAGCAGGTCCAATGCAGGTTAGGGCGTGTATTGCTCCATCTAACACCTCTAACGGCGAAAGTACGACGGGCAAATTGCCCAAGTCCACATTAGGCACAGCACCTAGCGTTCCCGCAGGTTCGTATGGCAGTATTAAATTATCGTGCATTGCGCCCTGCCCCATTACTTCTTTAACAATAACCATTTTGGGTTTGCCAGCACGACGGGTTTGTGCAAAATTTTCTTCACGAACACATAAAGAGTTTTCGGCGTTTTTTAATGCTTTGCGGATTTCGTCCATAATATAGTCAGATGCTAAATGTGCCGCAAGCGGCCCTGGTCTTTCCATATTTGCTCCTGATTTTATTGTTACCTGTGTTTTAATGAAAATCTCACCTTTATCAGGTGCGCCGGGTCTGCCCCACATAATATTTTTGTCCATTTCGCCTTCGGACGAACCAAATTCGCCAATCTGCACACCATCTGCATCTGTGCCGGTTATAACGAAAACCACACCGTCGATGACCCTTGTAATACCCGAACCTAGCTCGCCATCTTCTTTGCAAGCGATAGGCAAAACATCCATAATGGTTTCGGAATAGCGTCCGTATTCTGCCGGAGTAATAATTTCGAGCTTAATATCCTCAACAAGATTTACAGAAGCAATAGCGTCTTTGCATAGTTCGCCCATATTGCGCAAAACAAGCGTGGTGCCATCAATCTTTGTTTTTTCGCCAAAAATAACATTATCAATTTTAAAATACCGTCGCTTTAGACTGCGCAACACCTTTGCTGCAGGGGTGACAGCCTGTTCCACCTGCGAAGATTGCACCTGCGGCATATACCCCATAGGTATTGTAAATTCTATATTTTTGCCTTCGCCGATAAAAACCCTAATATCTCCAGTGTTTACAGTAGATTTAGAAGTCGTTTGAGTATAAGTTTGCGCATCAATATTAATGTTTTCGCCGCCACCGATAATTTCCGCATATTCCGATGTTATAGGTGTTAGGGCGTTAATTGTTTTAATGATTTTTGCACCCATAACTTGTCCTATTGTTAAGCAGTTTTTGGGAATAGATAAAAGCCCACTGTCCTCTAAATCTACAAACAAAGCGGGGTCTTCTAAATTAGAATGGTCGATAATGGTACCCGCTTCAAACCTGCAACAGCTTACCGCTGGCGAGCTTGCATATTCTTTTACACTTTCTGCACTAATAGCCATAATTTACCTCCCTAGTCGTCTATATAATCTATGATTTGTTGCACGTAAAACGTGGTCTGTAGAATGATACACCGAAACCCCTAACCTAGGGGCTATGTCCATAACGGTATTCGTTCAGTCCTCGCAAGTGCCAACGACAACCGCCTGCGCTCCTGCATTTTTTAACGCAAGAATTTTTTCAGCTTGCCCAGGGCAATTGCCTGGTTCTTCGCATCTGTATCTTTCATTTACTTTCGTCATACGCTTGCATTTTGCGTAGGCTACAACCTCGCCGCCCATACCGGCAACTATCTCATTTAATCTATCTTCACCTGCACCACATTCGCAGGCTAAAACGCCGAATTTATTATCATTATTTGGATATGGCATAGCCACAAAAATACCGACTAATGTTTTGGTAATAACGGATTGTTCATCTCCGCTAATTCCTGTAAAAGGGCCACCGAGCAATATCTCACCGTGCGGTTTTATGTATCCGCCGCAATCATCAATATATTTTTTAACAGGCATACCAATAGGCTCGTCCAAATAAATCCGCACGTCAGAATTTATTCGACCAGCCACGGTAAAATCTTTTGTGATGACAGGCTTGCGTAGCTCTATGGCTTCTACAACCCGCTTAATGGTTTCCACATTAGAAACAATAGCGTTTACAAAAGATGGAAGTTGACCAGGCGCAAGCGTAATGCCCAAAACCTCCCGTACAATAGCCCTTTCATCGCCAATGGGGTATACATCTGGCAAATATTTTATTTCGATATTAGGCTCATTTTTACAAGCCCTAGCAATAGCTATCATTTCTTTCAAATGCTTAGGTTTTATCGCAATATATCCTACTTTTGCATTAACAATATCCATTGCATATTTAATTCCACGCACAATTAAATCAGGTTGTTCGCTTAAAACACGTAAATTATGCCCTAAAATAGGCTCACATTCTGCGGCATTAAGTATAAAAACGCCGCCGTCCAAATCCACATCAAATTTAACGTGAGTAGGAAAACCAGCCCCGCCAGCACCCACAACGCCTGCTTCTTTAATGGCTTCAAGATGTGTTGTTGTATCTTTTATCTTTACAAATTCATCAGGCTGGTGTTCGTCGGCAACTATCTTTACAAAGCCCCCGTCAGCTTCATAAACAACACCATACACGCTGGAATGAATATTAGCACCCAAACCATCACAAACAGCAATTAACTGCCCTTTTTTAACGTTATCACCAACCGATACAATCGGCGTAGCACCAACGCCAATATGCTGTTTTAATCCAATATTTACATAATCTAACAACCCATCACCTCCTCGGTAACATTACTAAGGATATTATAACACAAAAAATCCCTCTCCGCAATAGTATGGAAAGGGATTTTCAATTATCTTGAATTTTCTGCAAAGCCATTATCAACCAATGTATCAAACGGCACACGATTGGACAGTTCGCCGCCGTGCTGCATTATATCTTGTAATAGATAAAAGCCTGCGTGGTCTACAATAGGGTCTATTTTCCACGTGTCTTGGCTTTGATAGCGATTGACAATAAATGTTAAATCTTCAAGCGAAGAATGTGGGAAAAACGGCGCAATAACCGCCGCAATTTCGGCAGGTGTGTTGTTAGCGGTCCATTCCATACCACGGCGCATTGCATTTGTAAACGACTGAACAAGTTCGGGATTGGCTTCTATAAATGATTTATTAGCCATAAACACGGTATATGGAATAGCCCCCGTATAATTAGCAAGCCCCGTTACAACCGTGCCGTGTCCACTATGCTCAATTTCTAATGCCGCTGGGTCAAATTCTGCCGTAAAATCGCCGATGCCACCGACAAATGCTCCTGCTGTAGTGGTAAATGCCAGATTTGTGATGATTTCCACATCAATTCCCGGTACAATGCCGTGCAAATATAGAACATACTCTAAAACCATCTGCGGCATACCACCATCTAGGCGCATATAACGATACTATTTAATACCGACTGTCAACCTAACTTGTAAAATTATATTGAATTTTAATTTTGCGGGTATTGGTTTGTGCATCAGTTTCGCATATCATTATTTTATCTATAAAATTGTGGATATTTTCATAAGTTAATTCGGTTATATTTGTATATTTTTTAACCATTTCAATATATTTTGTCGCATCTGTTTTGCAATTTAATGTCTGTGTCATTTGTTGTTCTAATACTTTTGTCTTGTTTGATAATATTTGTTTTTCTTTGTCGCAACCTGAAGTTAGCATAACAAATTGTTGCTCTGTTATGCGGTTTAGTGCTTTATCTTCGTATATTTTACAAAAAACCGCATCGATTTCAAAAATTCTATGCGCTATTTTGTCAAGCTCTTTTTGATGTTGCGCCAGCGATTTTTTTGCTTCGGCAAATCCATAATCCATAGCTAGATTAATAAAATGTCGCTGGTTTTCATTAACAAAATGCATATTTCGTTTAAAGTCTGCAAGGACAAGCTCTGTCAAAACAGCTTTGCGTATATAGTGCATTGTACAATTACGTCTGCCCTTGTGCCCGTTTCTATATGTACCACAGTTATACGAATGTTCTTTTTTGGCGATGGTTCTGCTTTGTTGTGTATGCATTTTGTTTCCACAATCGGCGCAATACAATTTTCCTGAAAAAATGTCTATTTTATCTAATTTAGTATTCCTATGTTTTTCGGTAGCTCGTTTTCGTGCGATTTCAAAGGTCTCTTCATCAATTAAAGGTTTATGGGTGTTGGGGAAGAAAAACTGTTTATCTTTCGGGTGTTTGACGGTCTTTTTTGATTTGTATGATTGGCGAGAGCTTTTGTTTGTATAGGTATGTCCTAAATATTCTTCACGCTCTAAAATACAGTAAATGGTCTTGTTTGCCCAAGTATAAATCATATTGGGTTTAGGGCGTTTGTTTCTTGATTTTCCTTTGCGTCTATAGTCTAGCTCTGTTGGGGTAGAAATTTTGTTATCTTCTAACCATTGTACAATTTCATTAATTCTGGCACCCTTGGCGTACATCGAAAAAATCTTTTGCACAACGTGGGATGTTTCGGTATCGGGAATTAGCAGGTTTCTATCATCGGGGCTGGATATATATCCGTATGGCACACTGCCATTAGTGCGTTTTCCCATTTGCGCTTGTGTTTTTTTAACATTTCGTATTTTTTTAGAGTTTTCCGCTACCTGATATTCGTTAAAAACATCTCTAAATATGCTCATAATATCATATCCATTTGCGGTATCCAAATTATCTCCTGCGGCTATCAACCTAACCTTATGTTCGTCAAAAGTTCGTTTTAACAGCCCCACTTCCAACACATCACGTCCAATTCGGCTTTGGTCTTTGATGATAACCGTCGCTACCTTGCCAGCCCTAATCTCTTTTAACATTGCATTTAGCCCAGGACGGTTGAAACTGGTGCCCGAATATCCATCATCCTCAAAAAACCGAATATTAATAAAGTTGTTTTCTTTGGCATACTTTTTTAATATCATTTTTTGGTTTTCGATGGAAACAGATTCGCCGCCACGCTCGTCCTCTCGGCTTAGACGGCAATATAATGCAGTAATCTTTTCTGATTGTTTCATACAACCTCCTTTTGACAATCAAACAAATCAACAAAATTTTGCTTTAAATCTTTAATAATTAAATTTTCTATTTTTTTCTTTAGCCCATCTTTTGCGGTTTCGCTAAAGCCCGCTTCTACTATATATGTAATTTTACCAATCTTGTGTTCGGTAGCTTGTTTATCTTGTTTGCCGTCTGTCATAACGCACACCCCCATAATGTGTACGTATATATATCTTGTCTAATTCCAAATAAAATACGAACCCCCAAGGATGCCCTAATCTAGGGCTTACTCCGCTCGACTTATTTTCGGAAGCGGCTTCCAATTCCACTAATGTCACAGTTTTTGTGACATCCTTCCAGTTGTAGGTGATGGCTGGCTCGTCATCGTATAGGGACACCTATCGGTTTTGCTCGAAACCAAAAATTTTTTCTTGTGTTGGTGGGTTGGTTGTGATATACTAAAATTTATACTTACACCGTTTTTTTGTGTGTATGCTGTTAAAAATTAACATCGGAGGATTGTTTTATGGACGGCAAAAACCAACTTCTACACAAAGAGAATGTTGCAAAATACACCAAGAAAGATATTGTAGTTGTCTTGTGTGTTTTCCTTTTCGTTTTAGTGGCATATTTTATTGTGCCGACATTTGATGTGGGATTTGATATACCACAAGATGGCAGACCTATAGTAGCTAAAGGTATTTGGATTGTTGCCTTCGCTGTAATTTTTACCGTGATTTTACGCAAAGACAAAAGTCTTGCTTCCATTGGTATTCACTCAAAAAACCTATTTCGTTCTTTAAGATTGGGGTTTGCCTTTGCCTTTATACCAGTTGGTTCAATGTTGGTGCTAGGAATTGTAAATGGGTGGGAGTTTAACACCCCTCAAAATATGTTGTTTGCATTATTGCCAGTAGCTTTTTTTGCCGCAAGCGAAGATATTTTGTTTGTTGGATTTTTTCAGACAAGATTATCGGGATTTTTTATAAACAAAAATGTAGCAATATTTATAGGTGGTGCATTGTTCGTAATTCTCCATTACCCCACAAGGATTATAGGCGGTTATTTCTTTGATGTATCCACCATTTTTCAGACATTTGGCTGGTTCTTTATGCACTTGACGTTTTATTCACTTTTCAAAAGATACTCATCGGTTTTTGCTACCATCGTTGTACATACTCTGCTTAATTGGTCAACACGAATATGGATAATTCCTGCCGAGAGCGAATGGGTTATACCTATATGGATGGCTGTTTCCGTAGCGATGCTTTTCTCTGTAAAATACCTTTGGGAGTGGCGTTTGAACAAAAGTAAGGCATAGCGATAATATCTCCATATGTAAAAGGCGGATACCTCGTATGAAGTAACCGTCTTTTTGTTATCGTTGGGGCTGTGCCTACTTTACCAACCGCTTCAATTTCTCATAAATGCGATAAGCAAGTTCGTAATTGATACCGCCATACTTCACATCATAGCCGAATATGCCACGTAAATATTTATGTTGTAGCGGCTTTACGTGCAGGAAATGCTGTAAAAACAGCTCAAGAGAATCTAAGGCACAATACGGCGCATTTATAGACAGCATAAATCCTGTAAAGGGTAAATTAAAGGGTAATTATGTATTTTTGAATATGAAAAAGCCCATAAATGTTGAATTTACGGACTTTTCTTGAATCGGAGTTGGGGAGATTTGAACTCCCGCGCCGCTTTCACGACCTACCCGCTTTCCAGGCGAGCCTCTTAAGCCACTTGAGTACAACTCCAAACGCAAAAGTCATTATAATATAAGCCGTTTGGTTTGTCAAGCATTTTTGCACGACTTTTCTATTATGAACAAAAAGGGGTTGACTTTACGCCTTAAATATGATACGTTATAGTAAAACAAAGGGGAGAATTAATATGGAATGTATTATAAATAATCTACCAATCTATTATGAAGAATACGGCAAGGGCAAGCCCGTCTTATGCATACACAGGTTTACAGAAGACCACGGGTTGATGAAGGGTTGCCTTGAGCCTATTTTTAAAAACCTTGACGGTTACCGCAGAATTTACCTAGATATGCCAGGTATGGGCAAAACACCGTCGGCAGATTGGATTACAAATGCTGATATTATGCTGGATACACTAAAAAAATTTGTTTCGCAAATAATTGGTGATGAAGGTTTTTTGTTAGTCGGTGCGTCTTATGGCGCATATATGTCGCTTGGTATGGCGTATGATGCTGATATTAATATTGATGGCATGTTTTTGTTTAACCCTTGCACAGTGCCAAATTATGACGAGCGTAACCTGCCTGATGATGAAGACACCTTTGAAGAAGATGGTATTGAGGAATTTGTTGAAGGCGAGAATATCGAGGGCTCTGACCGCTTTTTTGATGAGGCGATTGTTGTTACAAAAATAAATTGGGAGCGATATAAAAAAGAGATTTTGCCCGCATATTCTCTAACCGATATGGGATTTTGTGAAAAGTACCGTGCAAGCGGTTATGCTCTTTCGTTTCATTCTAAACTAAAGGGTTTGGATTTTGCAAAACCCATTACCGTATTAACGGGGCGTTATGATGACAGTGCGGGTTATGAAGATTCTTTTAATCTTTTAAAACATCTTCCACGTCTTACTTTTGTAACACTAGAAGGCGTTGGTCCTTTAATGCAAATAGAAAATCCAAATGCATTTAATTTTCACTTAAAAGATTGGTTAAGCAAAATCAATTAAAATAAAAATGACGGCAAATTAAATTGTCGTCATTTTTTTATTGCATATGCAAGTTTTTACTTATCATATTTTGCAGTTATAGTAATTTATTTTCGCATTGACAAACTAATACGTTTTTTTGCTACATCCACCGAAAGCACAGTAACGTCAACCACATCACCGACGGCTACTACTTCAAAGGGATGTTTGATGAATTTGTCGGCTAATTGGGATATATGAACAAGCCCATCTTGATGTACGCCAATGTCAACAAATGCACCAAAATCCATTATATTACGCACCACACCTTTTAAGGTCATACCTTCTTGTAGGTCTTCCATAGTTAGCACATCACTGCGTAGCATTGGTTTTTCGGCATCTTCACGTGGGTCACGACCGGGTTTTTCTAGCTCTGCAATAATGTCTTTTAGGGTTGGTTCGCCGACCTCTAGCATTGCCGCCAAGGCTCTAGTGTCCAGCTTTTTAACATCGGGTTTTACGCCTATTTGCCCTATTAATTTTTGTGCTACGTCATAACTTTCGGGATGTACTGCCGTGTTATCCAACGGGTTTTCGCCGTCTGTTATGCGCAAAAACCCTGCGCATTGCTCGAAAGCCTTTGGTCCCAGCCCTTTTACTTTTAGTAACTGTTTGCGGTTTTTAAATTTACCGTTTAAAGCACGATGTGTTAAAATATTTTTGCTAACAGTGCCAGAAATACCTGCAATATATGACAAAAGCGAAGCAGAAGCTGTATTAAGGTCAACGCCAACGCTATTTACACAATCTTCTACAACGCCTCCTAAAGTTTCTGCAAGACGCTTTTGGTTCATATCGTGCTGATATTGCCCAACGCCAATGCTTTTTGGGTCGATTTTAACAAGCTCTGCAAGCGGGTCTTGCAATCTGCGGCCGATGGATACGGCGGAGCGCAACGCCACATCAAAGTCTGGAAATTCTTCCGCCGCCAGTTTAGAAGCGGAATAGATTGATGCACCGCTTTCGTTTACAATAGTATAGTACACTTTGCGGTCTATTTCACGCAACATTTCTGCCACAAACGCTTCTGTTTCACGTGAAGCCGTGCCGTTTCCGATGGCGATAATATCCACATTATTGTTAATAATTTGTGGGATTAGTATCTTTTTTGCTTCTTCGGTTTTGCCTGTTGTAGGGTATACAACGCCTGTGTATAGCACATTTCCTATGCCATCTATAATTGCAACCTTGCAGCCTGTGCGATAGCCAGGGTCCAGAGCAAGCACAACTTTATCCTTTATCGGTGCGGCTAGAAGCAGTTGACGCAAGTTTTGCCCAAACACTTTTATTGAGCCTTCTTCACTTACTTCGCTTAAATCATTGCGGATTTCACGTTCTATGCTTGGCTCGATAAGGCGTTTATATGCGTCCTCTATGGTTTTGGCTATAAGTTCATTGGTATGTGTATTTTTTAAATTTATATTCTTATCCAAGACAGCAATAATTTCTTCTTCATTAACATCAACCGAAACCCGCAAAAATCCTTCTTTTTCGCCACGGTTAAGGGCAAGTACCCTATGACCTGCTACTTTTTTAATGGGTTCACTGTATTCGTAATACATTTCGTATACAGATTCTGCTTCTTTGTCTGTTGCAACGCTTGTGAGCATAGCGTTGTTTGTGAAAATGCGCCGCACTACGGCTCTATGCCCTGCGTCATCTGAAATTATCTCGGCAATAATGTCCAATGCACCTGCAATGGCTTCATCTATCGTTTCGACACCTTTTTCTTCGTCTATATACTCTTGCGCAAAGTTTTCTACGGGTTGCATTAAATCTTGTGCAAAAATTAATAATGCGAGCGGCTCTAAGCCTTTTTCCTTTGCGATTGTTGCTCTTGTGCGACGTTTTGGTCTAAATGGTCTATAAATATCTTCTAATACAGTAAGGGTCATTGCTTTGTCTAAATCTGCGGCTATTTCTGGTGTCATTTCGCCCATTTCTTCTATCAAATTACGGTAATTTTCACGTGTTTCTTCCAGTTTGCGCAAATACGCCAGTCTATCGGCAAGCTCCCTTAGCACTTGGTCATCAAGCGAACCCGTTGCTTCTTTACGATACCTTGCAATAAACGGTATTGTATTGCCTTCGTCAATCAGCGCAATTGTCGCTTTTAAATAATTTTCTTTTATACCAAATTCCTTGGCTAAAATCTGTATAATATCATCCATATTAATCCCTCCGTTTTTATATCGTATCACAGGCTTGTTTCGTTGTCAATTGGCAATAGCACAAAACCCCACAAAGCAATATGCCTTGCGGGGTTTTGTATTAAATTTTTGTTATTACGATGCTAAAATGTTAGTTTCTATTGCTGTTGCAGAACTTCCTTCTTCTGACGGTGCCAAAACAAGAAAGTGTATTAAAGCCGCCGCAATTAACAAGAGTACCGCAATAGCTACCATTATTATCGTAAATTTTTTCAAGTCTCCAACTCCTTTTACCGTCTTTCCACCACAAATTTGATGGAGGTTTTAGACTCTCCGTCAATGTCAATTTGAGCAAACGCAGGGATGCTGATAAGGTCTATACCATTTGGTGCAACATAGCCACGGGCAATAGCAATAGATTTAACTGCTTGGTTGACAGCGGCGGCACCGATTGTTACCACCTCTACAGATTCTCCAGTACGCACAACGGCGGCGATTGCGCCTGCTACAGATTTTGGCACAGAGTTTGCTGAAACCTTTAATGTTTCCATAAAAATCCTCCTCTAAGGTATAATGTTCCCTGGCAATATATATAATACTACAATAATGTCGATTTGTAAAGAGGGATTTTTATGTATGGATTATTTCGTCCAAAAATGCTTACGTTGGGGCAAAAGGTGGCTTTGATAGCACCATCATCACCCCCTGCTTCAACACATTTGATAGATTTTGCGGTATCTTACATAAAATCTATAGGTCTAATACCTGTCTTAGGCAAAAATTGCAAAGAGCAATATGGATATTTGGCAGGTGATGATAGTTTACGTGCCGAAGATGTTAATTGGGCTTTTAGCAATGGTGATATTGCTGGCGTTTTTTGTTTACGCGGCGGCTATGGCACACAACGTATTTTGGATAAGCTGGATTTTGACATTATACGCAAAAACCCTAAATTTTTTTGTGGTTATAGCGATATTACCGCATTGCATACCGCTATTAACCAAATAGCAGGTTTTGTAACATATCACACACCAATGCTTGCAACGCACGATTTTGCAAAGGCGGGCGAATATACCTTGCGCAGTTTTCATCATCAAATTTTTAAGGCAACACCAAATGTATACAGAAATCCAACAAGACAAAAATGGGAATTTTTGTCTACAGGCTTTGCGGCGGGGCAACTTTGCGGCGGCAATTTATCGGTTATTTCGGCGGGTATTGGTACAGAATTTGAAATTCAAACATCTGGCAAAATCCTTTTCATAGAAGAAATTGGCGAAGAACCTTATAAAATTGACCGTATGTTGAACCAATTACGCCTTGCAGGCAAATTTGACGAGCTTGAAGGGATGATTTTCGGTGCATTTACCGACTGCGAGCCTTCTGATAAGCAAAGCCTTACCATCCCACAAATCATCAAAAATTTGCGGCTGGATATTCCTATACTATATAATTTTGCTTGCGGACATACATATCCCACGGCAAGCCTGCCAATGGGTGCAAAAGCTAGGTTAGATTCCGCAACGGATTTATTTGAGGTGCTTACGTGAAGGCGGTTGTAAAAATGCCGATTGCGCCATTGCACAGCGAACCAAATGCGCAGTCAGAGCGTGTTGACGAGATATTGCACGGTTGGCAAGTTACAATAAACGACACCATCGGCGTTTTTTTTAACATTACAACAGATTATGGCTATAAAGGATTTGTAGAGGGCGATTTTTTAGCTTTTGACGCAAATCTCGCTTATTTTGCAACGCCCAGCAAATTGCAAACCATAATATCAAATTTTGCCGATGTTACGACCGAGCCAGATGTTAGGGCAAGCATAATAGCGACCCTTCCACGTGGCGGCTTTGTGCTAACACACGAAAAATTTGCTAACCATACCGCAATAACGCTTGCAAACGGCACAACAGCCTATGTGCGCAACAACACAATACATCAAAACAATACAATAAATTCTGACGAAAAAACTTTGCGCAAAAATCTGGTTGACTGCGCAAAAATTTATCTAGGCACACAATACCGCTGGGGCGGCAAAAGCCCATTGGGTATAGATTGTAGCGGTCTTACATTTATGTCATACCGTTTTAATGGCATAACGATATGGCGCGATGCGCATTATAAGGATGGCTATCCGCTAATAAAAATACCACCCGAAACCGCAAAAAAAGGCGATTTGCTATACTTTCCACGCCATATTGCAATGCTGGCAGAGCACGATACAATAATTCATAGCGCATTTGCAAACAACGGCGTTGTGATGGAAGCATTAAGTAAAAATATCAAGCTATCGCAAAGCGTATTATATGCCACGACATTTTTTGAGAGATGCGAACCAACTGGAGTATTTCCTCCATAATTATGGATTAAAAATTCCAAATAAAATCCCCATCAGCGTTATGCTGATGGGGATAATTTTAAGCAAATATAATTTTGTACATTGCGGATATAATTTTTTCAAAGCGAGCTTTTTCGTCTGCTATGACAAGTTTTTGCTGGGCTTTGATATATGCCGCCATATAGCCATAATCAGGCATTGGTTCTTGCAGGGGTGAGCAAGGATTACCTGTTTGCGTATTTAAGCAATTTGATAAGGTTGGTTTTTTCGATTGCTTGGATGTAGCGTTGCATATATTGGAAATCTGGCGATGTGTGTGTGTGTGTGTGTGTGTGTGGTTGAGAGAGGTAATTGGATTAATAGGTCGTGGCTCTTGGAAGAACGCAACTTGTATCCGTAGCTAAACCTCCCCTTTAATGCTATATTTATTGAGCCGCATAAATATAGCATTACTTCCTTTGGAAGCGGGCTAAATTCATTCCAATAAACACCTGTATCATCTCCTGCAGCAAAGTTGTAACTGCGGTAAAACGCATTACCAAAAATATCTATAGTTATAGAGTTTTTTGGAAATTTCTTTGCTTCTTCATTGTTAATATAGCTCACAATTCCAGTATTGGTTACGCCTGACATAACAAATGGCAAATTGCCTGTTTTATGGTCGTCTTTTTTAAGCCTAGCGCCTTGTTCAATTTTATCAAAAAGTTTACCAATCTGAAACTTGCCCCATTCGGGTTGGTGGCTTAGTGCGGCTTGGTCCTCGGGGGTTAGCTCGTGGTTGTCAATATCTGCCGTATGCCCCATTGCCGCAAGGCGGGCTTTGGCTTCACGCTTAATTTCTGCCAGTCTTTCCAGCTCTAGTTTGCGGATATAGGCTGTCATATAATCCCAATTAGGCTCACTTTTTTTGTGTATTGGGAGTTTTATAATTGTATTTCTTGCATTTTGTCGATTGAATTTTGTTCCATAATTATATAGTCCTTTAACTGCTCGTCGAAATGATGCAACAAAGAACAAGTATGTTTGCGAATTCCAAAAATCAAAATAATTTATGGGATACATCCCTTGTACGTGTGAGTAACCCACGAAAGGATTGGGTTGATAAAAAATCGCTTCGTCTGTTGTGGTGTCAGAAAAAGTTACCATATTGCCATTTTCGGTGGGTGACAAAGAAACAAAATTTGCAATTCCATTGTTTCTTGAACTGTTACTGACGACAGGGGTTTTGCCTTCGGTCGAAAATAAGTCCCAATTAGTTAAGCCGTAACTTTTGGTTGGGCTTATTTCAAACAAATCACCAATCCTAAATTCGCCCCATTCAACCTCTTTTTGCAAGATGGTTGGGTCAAATGGGGCTGTTATTTTCCCAGGTCGCCCTCTTTATCGGGTGTCCAGTCTGTTTTTAACAGCTGGTCAACCTCCCACGCCATATAGTCTGCCACGGTTTTTCTAAAATCCGCTTCGGTTGGGCGTGTGTCAATTATTTTGTGTTTTTCAAAGTTCCAATCGTTGCCGTGTTCTCTGCCTTCTAATTTTATTATATCCTCTACATATTCCTCTTTTGTAAATATGTTAAGATATTTTTCGCCATAAAGCACAAGGTCTACAAGCTCTGCATAGCGGGCTTTGGCGTTGTCTACATCACGCAGGTTTATAGACTTGTCTTTTGTTTTGCGATTGCTACGTTTGTATCCGTCGTTGCGAAAGTCGATAAAACGCACAGGCTGTTTTGCTTCGTGCGGTTTTGCAGCATCAAAAACATAAACTGAAGTTTGCACGCTGCTTTTGCCAATAAAAACATCAACAGGCATTTTTATGCTTGCCACGAGAGTGTTATTTTGAAGTATGTTTTTGTTTATTTCTGTTGCTTTTCCGCTACCTGCACTATCTTGAACTATTATAACGGCACGCCCTTTTTTCATCATAGAAAGGGCTTTTTTAACAAATATCATACCATTACCATCGGCAGAATACGGCGGGTTTAGCAAAAACACATCGGCTGGGAAATCGCCTTCATTTTCAAATTGTGTTAGAGAGTTTGCTTGCAAAATTCTTGATGAGCCGTCACCGACCAAGAACATATTAAGAATAGCCAACATTTGTATATCTGGGCGAATTTCTATACCTAGTAGTTGGTTTTCTTTAATATGTTTAATTTTTGTTTTACGTTCACTTTCGTTGGTGATGTTTTGTGCGTCGTGTATTGCTTCGTTAAGTGCAGAGATAAGAAAGCCGCCGCTACCTAGGGCAAAGTCCCATACATAGCTATCTTTATTAACTTTAGCAAGTTTTACCATTAAATCTATAATATAGCGAGGGGTAAGCACAACGTCGTTTGCTTCATCATCTGCTAACGACATCCACGTTGTAACTTCGTTATACACAGCCCCTGCAAAGTCTATCATTTTATATTCTACAAATTGCATAATGTTTTCTTTAACTTCACTATAAATAGATTTTAAGACGGTTTCTGTGGCTGTAGTTTTTGTGTTTATTGTAGTGTCGTGTTTTAATGTGCCAGTTAAGCCGTGCATAATGTGATTTAGTTTGTCGGCTGGTAGATTGCGGCTTTGCAAAACGGAACGCACCTTTCGCAAAATAATGTCGGCATCTGTGTTGTCTGTCATATGCGAGCCTTTAAGGTCTTCGATTTTAAGGGGTCCATCGGCATCTCCAAGACCGGCAAGCACCATACCAACAAAAATGCTTATACGCCATTTTGCATCTATTTTATACTCGCTCCACATTTTTTCATTAAGAGAGGAAAGTGCGGCTTTTACTTGGTTTTCGTTTTGCAGGCGTATTTTTTCTTTTTGTTCTTCGGGTATATGCAGAGTTTTTATTGCCTGCATTGTGCCATCTAAATTTTCGGCATACAAAAAAGAAAGATTATTAGTAGTTATGTAATGAATAGCTTCGCCGCCTGTTTCGTTGCTTAGCACGTAGCACTTTACTTGTAATTCATATTTTCCAAATGAATTTTCTTCACCACAAGCACCGATAACGAGGTAATTTTTGTATTCTGTATCACGAAAACAGTTTTTTGCATAATACAGCGCACCGTTTACAGCAAATTTGTTTATGTTGCTTTTGCCGCTGTTGTCCATAAGACCGTCCTTTAGCTTTTCCATATCTGCAAATTTTGCTTTATTTTCCACAATGCCAAACCACACTTCGCCATTGTGGCGAAGTGTGAAATGGGTATCGGGTATGCCGCCGCCTGCTCCGCCTTGTTTGGAAGGGTTTTTCTTAAAAGATGCTGTTAAGGCGGTGTTTACGCCTTCATCCCGTTCAAGTCTATATTCTAGTTTAGTCTTTTTAAGTTCGTTAGTTATTTCGACAGTTACGTTACTTTCGGATTTTTTCATAGCCAAAAATCTCCTTCTAAAATATCAAGTGATGTTTTCAATTATATCATTTTTTGTAATATTGTGCAATATCTAAAACAAGAAAACAAATAAAAAACGAACCATTCGCAACCTATATGGGTTGGTGAAGTGTTCGTTTTTTATTTAATGGGAACTACTGGACTTGAACCAGTGACCCTCCGCTTGTAAGGCGGATGCTCTCCCAGCTGAGCTAAGCTCCCGTTCAATGTGCAAAACACGACAGGTATCAATGGCGTGTTTTGCGAATGATTTTTTCGAGTTTTGCTCGAAAAAAGATTTACTTAACGACCCAGAAGGGACTCGAACCCACGACCTCCAGCGTGACAGGCTGGCGTTCTAACCAACTGAACTACTGGGCCAAACGGGCTTTTCTGAACCCGACTTTGCTAGTATACAACATATGGTCTTTCTTGTCAACACTTTTTTTCAAAAAAATTAAATTTTTTTTCGATGGCTATAAAATGCCTATTTTCGGCGTTTTATAGCCAAAAATTTTTCTTGACAAGTGGTATAGATTAGTTTATACTTAATTTGTTGGGCAAATTGCCCATATGAATTAATGGTAAAATACTTATTTATTATAAGGAGGAATTATTATGAAACATCAAGACCCTGCTGTAAAGGTAACTTGTCCTGACGAGGCTTTAAAACTTCTTAAAGAAGGTAATGAAAGATTCGTAGCTAATGGTCATTTTTCTGCTGACCATCCATTGCATTTGGAAAAAACCGCTACTCAACAAAGCCCATTTGCATCCATTTTGACGTGTGCAGACAGCCGTTGTGCTCCTGAAATTTATTTCGACCAAGGCATCGGTAACTTGTTTGTTGTACGCAATGCAGGTAACTTTGCCGACAGAGAAGCAATTGGCTCTTTCCAATTTGCGGCTAATGTTTTGGGTTCTCAAATTATTATTGTTGTTGGTCATACCCAATGCGGTGCTGTTAAAAATGCTCACGCTAAAACAGATGTTAGCTCGCTTCCTGAGCTTCAAGGTATTTTGGACGACCTTTATCCTATCGTTAAAGATGCCGCTGATTGGGAAAAAGACGGCGTTGGTATGAATGTTAAAGCCCAAGTAGAAGCTATCAAAAATGCACCTGGTATTAATGTGCCTGTTTATGGTTGCGAATATGATGTTGCTTCAGGCAAAATCCTTTGGCACTAAAATTATGCTTAGGTTTTAATTTGTGATTTTATGATACGGGCTTGTTACGTAGGTCGAGGGGTAGTTTAGCTTTTCGACCTACGTTTCAATTAAAACTAATTTAAGGGTGATGTAAAAATATGCTGACAGCTCACGTTGAAGATAAAGGCAATACTTTTAGAATCGCTTTTTTGACAATGATGTCAATATTTATAATGGGCTATGTAAATGCTCTTGCTATTAATACGCTTGATTTGGGTACTATGATTACACCCCAAACTGGTAATGTTATTTGGCTTGGTATAACAATTGCATCTGGCGACTGGCCGTTATTTATTCAATATTTAGGTCTGTTTGGCGGTTTTGTAATTGGTGCTATATTTGCTCTTTTTACTCAGAATCTATTTAAAGAAAGACCCTCTCAGTTTTATTGGAATTGGACATTTTTCATTTTGCCTATAGTCATTTATCCTATTTTTCTAAAATATAACGGTTATCCCGTTTATTCGTTTCTTGCTTTAGGTTTTTCGGCTGGTGCTGCGCTTGGATTTTTTAGAAAAGTTTACCATATGGAATTAAATAACTCTATGGCAACTGGCAATGTACGCTTTTTTGGCATACATTTTGCCCAAGCGTTTTTTAAAAAATATAAACCAGAAAATAGAGCTCAAAGAAACAAAGAAATCACAGCTATGTTGATATTTTTAATTGCAATTGTTTCTTTTGCTGGCGGTGCGGCTACATATGTAAGACTCGCCTTAATCGATTTCAATGTTCCGCATAGCAGAGCAATAAGACTCAGCATTAACGACTATGATGTGTTTATTGAAGATTTCTATGACGCAGAGGGCAACTTTATAGAAAGCAGAAGTACGTCTGTTGGTTTTATGCGCCAAACATATGGTGCGGGCGACTTTGAAGGACGTTCTGTTGCAAGCAATATTTATAGAGTGGGTGGGTTAATAATCCTTTGTGTTATCCCCTACTTATTTGCTCCAAGGCATTGTATTATAATTGAGGTAGAAAAAAAGAGCAAAGACCCCGAAGAGGAAAATAAGAGCAATAATAAAAAGGCGAAATAATCGCCTTTTTTTGTGCTGTTTTATAATTAGTCTTCCCAACATACTTTTTTTACACTGACGCTTTCGATAGCTTCTAGTTTTGCGGATAGTGTTTGGATGTCTTCTTTTGTTGCTTCCACTATTACACTGATAATGGTTTTTCTAACTATGCTGCACTGGTTGCCGCAAGGCAAACCCAAACGTGCAATTATTTTGTCAGAAAAAGTATGTAGCACTTGATTAATTTCTGTAGCTTTTTCTGTGTCTTTAACCATAATAGACACAACAGCAACTTTGTTTTCCATAACATCACCTCATAAGATTTGGCTGGCGCAATGCGCAATTGGAGGTTACTAACACAACAACATCTTAGCACACAATTAACATATTGTCAAACATTTTTTTGCAAAATATTACTAATTATTTTTTAAAGTTAATGCCTATTGCACCGCCAACACCGCCGCCTACCAGCGATAGAGCAAGTAGCGTAAGCTGGCGCATATCTGGAATAAATCCATCTGCCACCCAAACTATAATGCCTATGAAAACTATGGCATATAAAAGACCCGCTACCATACCCCAAAGCCACCCTTTGTTGTCGGCTTTTCTAGCAGAGTCAAACCCCGCAACCAACACAGATAAAACAACGCTTATCATCACAATAGCCGGCAGTGCCGTTTCTTGCAAATTTGTATACGTTATTGCAATAGCCGCGCCTATAAAGGAAATCGCAGTTATAGCGTACGCAATTACGACCCCCATTATCACACCAATAACTTGTTCTCGTCTAATCTTTTCAAAGATTTTTTTCATTAAATATCCCCTTCTTGTCTTTTTTTATTATTGTACTACCTATAACCAAAATTTAGAATAAAAAAGTGCTTGACAAATGATTTTTACTATGTTATGATAATACCAAGTAAATATATAGGAATAGTTCCTGACACCAAGCCCCCGTAATGGGCGCAAGGAAAAAGGTGCAAATGACTTGTGATTTGAGTTTTAATGCGCCTTTTTGGGCGCATTTTTTAATGCGCTACATACAAAAAGGAGGTAGATATTTTGAAACATTTAGTTGATAAGTTAATAGAGTGCAGACATCTCTTGCCTGACGAATACAAGCAATTGCTTGTAACGACAGACCCATATCTGCGACAGAAGGCAAATGAGGTTCGTAAACAGGTTTTTGGTAATAAAATATTTGCTCGTGGGTTGATTGAATTTACTAATTATTGTAAAAACGATTGTTATTATTGCGGCTTACGTTTTAGCAACAAAAATTGCAATAGGTATCGTTTAAGTGTTGATGAGATTTTAGAAAGCTGCGCCGAAGGTTATGCCTTGGGGTATCGCACATTTGTGTTGCAAGGCGGCGAAGACCCGCATTATAACAGTGATGAACCGCTTTTACAGCTTGTAAAGTCTATACGTGTGCAGTTTCCCGATTGTGCGATAACCCTATCTATAGGCGAACGCAGTTATGATAGCTACAAAGCCTTATATAATGCGGGTGCGGATAGGTTTTTGCTTCGGCACGAAACGGCTAATGACGAGCATTATGCAAAGCTACACCCAAAAGCAATGACATTAGCAAACCGCAAACAGTGTTTGTATGATTTAAAAGAAATTGGTTTTCAGGTGGGTTGCGGTATGATGATTGGCTCGCCGCACCAAACCCTTGACCACATTGTGGAAGATTTGAATTTTATTAAAGAGCTTGACCCCGAAATGGTTGGTTGCGGTCCGTTTTTGCCGCACAGCGACACGCCTTTTGGCAAAGAGTCAGCGGGCAACAAAGAAATAACCCTTAATGTGCTTGCTATATTGCGTTTGATGAAACCGAATTTAAACTTACCAGCGACAACGGCACTTGGTACATTAGAAGATGATGGGCGTGAACAAGGCATTATGTGCGGTGCAAATGTGGTTATGCCCAATATTTCGCCAACAGAAGGGCGTAAGAAATATCAGTTATATGATGGCAAAATTGGGACGACAGACAACGCAACAGACAGCGGTATAAAAATGGCAGAAAGAATGAAAAAAATAGGCTGTGAGATAGCCGTAAATAGAGGGGATTACATAAATGGATAAAATTACTGCAAATTTTATTAACCATCAAGAGATTTTGGATACATTGAAGTGGGCGGACGAAAATGTGGATAATCACACCTTGATTGATGAGATTTTGACGAAAGCGGCGACTAATAAAGGGTTAAATCATCGTGAGGCTTCGCTTTTGCTTATCAGCGATAAAAAAGACGAACTTTTTGCCCTTGCCCAAAAGGTTAAACGTGATTTTTACGGCAACCGTGTTGTATTGTTTGCTCCGCTTTATCTTTCTAATTATTGCGTAAACGGCTGTGTTTATTGCCCTTATAAGCTGGAAAATAAAGAAATGCCACGCCGCAAGCTAAACCAAGAAGAAATTGCAAAAGAGGTTGTCGCCCTGCAAGATATGGGGCATAAGCGCATTGTTATTGAAGCAGGCGAACATCCGACAGAAAACAGTATGGATTATATCGTGCAATCCATAAAAACCATTCAAAACACCAAATATAAAAACGGCTCAATACGCCGTGTTAATGTAAATATCGCTGCCACAACGGTGGATGAATACCGCAAGCTAAAAGCCGCAGAAATTGGCACATACATATTGTTTCAAGAAACCTATCACAAACAAACCTATGAAGCATTGCACCCATCGGGACCAAAGGCTGATTACGACTGGCATACAACGGCACACGACCGTGCAATGCAAGCGGGTATTGATGATGTAGGCATTGGTGTGTTGTTTGGGCTGTACGATTATCGTTATGAATTTTGCGCATTAATGATGCATGCCGAACATCTTGAAAACACATACGGCGTTGGACCGCATACGGTAAGCGTACCACGCATACGAAACGCCCACGACGAAGTTAGTATTGATGACTTCCCGCACGCCATTGATGATGAAATGTTTGCACGTATTGTTGCTACTGTGCGTGTTACAATGCCGTATACAGGCATTATTGTGTCCACACGTGAAACCGAAGCAAACCGCCTGCGTGGCTTGCAATTGGGCGTTTCACAGATTTCTGGCGGTTCCAAAACCACGGTAGGCGGTTATAACGAAGGTGATGAAGAGTACGAAAACACTGACCAATTCGAGCTTTACGACAACCGCACGCTAGGCGAGATTGTGGAATGGCTTGTTGCAAATGGCTACATCCCCAGCTTTTGCACAGCTTGCTACCGTTTAGGCAGAACGGGCGACCGCTTTATGGAGATTTGCAAATCAGGACAAATTCAAAACAGTTGCCATCCAAACGCACTTATGACTATGAAAGAATATTTGCTCGATTATGCCGCAAGCCGTGAAGCAATACAAGCCGCCAATGAGGTTATAGAAAGGGAGCTTCCGAAGATTCCTAACGAGCAATTACGTGCCACTGTAGCAGAATATCTTAACAAAATAAATAATGGAGAGAGGGATTTTTACGTATGAACAAAACACCGACAAGCCATAGGCTACACATAGGGATTTTTGGGCGGCAGTCTGCTGGCAAATCCAGCTTGCTAAACGCCATCACGGGGCAAGATACCGCCGTTGTTTCGGAAATTAAAGGCACAACAACCGACCCCGTTTTTAAACCTATGGAAATCCTTCCCATTGGTCCCTGTGTTCTGATAGACACGCCCGGCATTGACGACACAAGCGAGCTAGGCGAAAAACGCATACAGCGCACCAACAAGATATTGCGCCGCACAGACCTTGCATTGCTTGTTGTTGACAGTGCCGAAGGCATAAGCGATTATGACACAGAGCTAATAGCAATCTTTAACGAAAAAAATATAAAACATATAGTAGTGTACACCAAAACCGACCTGCACCGTGGTTTGCACGCAGTAGCTAACAATGAAATCCACGTATCGTCCATAACAGGCGAAAACATCCACGAACTAAAAGAAAAGATTGCCGAAATAGGCAAAATGGACGAAGAACCAAAGCTGGTAGCAGATTTGCTTGACGAAGGAGATGTTGTGGTGCTTGTTGTGCCGATTGACAGCTCTGCACCAAAAGGCAGGCTTATTTTACCACAACAGCAGACCGTGCGTGATATTATTGACGCTGGCGCAGTTAGCATAATCTGCCAGCCAGAACAATTGGCGCAAACCCTGCAAAATCTAGCCAACCCGCCAAAGTTGGTTATTGCAGACAGCCAAGTCTTTGGAATGGTGTCGGGCATTGTTCCGAAAGAAATTCCGCTAACGGCATTTTCTATACTTATGGCACGTTTAAAAGGTGTATTAAAAGAAGCAATTGAGGGTGCATATCATATAGACAACATTAAAAACGGCAATAAAATCCTTATAGCCGAAGGTTGCACACATCACCGCCAATGCGACGACATAGGCACGGTTAAAATACCAACGTGGATAGAAAAACACACGAGCCAAAAACCTATTTACGAATTTACATCAGGTGGAGATTTTCCTGATAACCTTGACGATTACCGCCTTATAATCCATTGCGGTGCGTGTATGCAAAACACCCGTGAAATGCAGTACCGCAAAAATAAAGCGGCAGATTATGACGTGCCAATGACAAATTACGGCATAGCCATAAGCCATATGCACGGAATATTGCCCCGTATTATTTTGCCTTTTGTAGATGTTCTTTGATGGATGACCCCCGACTGGATTGCTTCGGGCTTGATGTGCATTGGCTTAGGTATTTAGTAGCCCTCGCAATGACGGTTCATCTTGGCAAGGGTTGACCAACACCAACACGCTACGTCATTGCGAGGGACG
>WRBJ01000020.1 GCA_009784615.1 Defluviitaleaceae bacterium
AAATCTATCAATCAATCCTACCAACATAAGGATTCAGGGGCTACGAGGAGTAAGGCGGCGTAATTTTGTGGTTTACTGTCGTTTTGGGTGGATTTATTGTTTATTGAAGCGGGTATGGCACAAAATCCTCTCCTAACTCTTATTGTTTTTAGATTTTACACCATTTGCTGTGCACTATTTTTCTTATTGCTATTCTGAGCTTCTGAACATTTTTGCGTGATGACATAATTTATCACGCATTATTGAAAATATTAGTTTTCAGTAGCACCTCCAACAGAAACCAATATTGTCTTAAATACTCATTTTACTTGAAAGAGTTTGTATTGACAAGTTTTAGGAGCTTGTCAAGGGGATGCTTGTTTTGCTGTTTTGCATATTTACAAACCATACACCCGTTCCTTGAAAATTAAATGATACCATACTGAAAGACAGCGGCATTTAATAACGTATGCAAACAAGCCATATTAGAATATAAATAGTAACATAAATTTTGTAAGACTTTGAAGGTCTTTAGACGGGGTGATTATTTGAAAGGGGCTAGACTTATTATTGTAGATTCTTTTATATCAGATAATGTTAAAGATATACAAAGAATAACTAAAGAAATTATTATCAGATATCTGGTTAAGGACAGCCTTATGATGCCAAATCAATTCGACAACAATGCCCTTCAAAACCCGAATAATATAAAAGTCGGTATAGAGAAACCTAGAAAGTGAAACAATTTTGAAACTGTACAAGGGGTCGTCGACTATGGTATAATGAATTTAGTCAGTGGTCGGCTACCTTTTTTCATTGTAAAGGAGGTATAGACCCAAATGCAAAAACAACAAATTGCAGCAATATATTGCAGGCTGTCAAAGGAGGATGTGGATAAAGTAAATGCAGGCGATGAGAGCGAAAGCATACAAAATCAAAAACTTCTTTTGCTCGATTTTGCAACCAAAAACGATTTTCTAGTGTATAAGGTTTATGTAGACGAGGATTTAAGTGGTTTTTCCGATAGACCAAACTTCAAGCAAATGATAATGGATGCGGCAGAGGGTCAGTTTAACATCATTGTCTGCAAAAGCCAGTCAAGATTCACTAGGGATATGGAACTAGTAGAGAAGTATATCCACGGACTTTTTGTTGAATGGGGTGTACGCTTTATTGGCGTAACGGATAATGTTGACACAAATATCAAGGGCAATAAAAAAGCTCGCCAAATTTATGGGTTAATTAACGAATGGTATAGTGAAGACCTTTCGGAGAATATACGAGCTGTTTTTCGTAGAAAAATGGAAGCAGGACAACATCTTGGCGGTTTTGCTTGTTATGGGTACAAAAAATGTCCACAAGACAGGCACAAGCTGGTTGTAGATGAAGATGCTGCCGAAGTTGTTAAGGAGATTTACTCTCTATATCTACAAGGCAACGGCACTCACGCAATTGCACATATTCTGACTCATAAGGGCGTGCCAACCCCAACTCAGCACAAAAAGCAACAGGGATTAAAATATGAAAATCCTCAGGCAGGAGTCTATATTCAAAAATATGGCACTTGGTCATCTAATAGCATCAATAGAATCCTGCGAAATGAAGCCTACATAGGGACGCTTATTCAAGGTAGAGAGCGAAAGGTCAGCTACAAAAGCAAGAAAGTGGTTATTGCTCCTGAAAGTGATTGGGTAATTGTTAAAAACAATCATCAGCCTATCATTCAAGAAAGCGACTTCTATAAGGTGCAGACCCTCATTACCCGCAAGCGAACAGGCTATAAAATAGAAACTGGGAGCAAACCTGAAAAAGCAAAACCGCATATTCTAGCAGGCAAAGTTTTGTGTGCGGACTGTGGCTCTACAATGCAACGTAGCGGATTATCACGTGATGGCAAAACACATTATCTAAGGTGCAGGCTTTCGGCAAAATCAAAAAGACGCGACTGTACACCGCATTGTATAAGCCAAGACAAAGTAGAAGCCGCTATCATCCAAAGAATTAGAGGATTGATAGGTGAAGTTACTAGTGGCGATTGTGCTGACGACATAATTAAGACTTCTTTAGCTCGCATAAAAAAAGAAGGTGATAACAGTGCTAAAATCGAAAAGCAAATCTTTGATTTAGAAATAAAAATTGAAGCAATTCGTGTTAATATAGCAAGAGCATATGCGGATAAACTAAATGACATTATTTCTGAAGAGGATTTCGTTAGCTTTAGAGCAATCTTTGAGCAAGATCGGATTGGACTTGCAAACCGAAAAGGACATCTCGAAAGCGAGCTAGTAGCAATACAGATTCAAAAAAAGACCTTTGGCAACATTGGTGTTCTACTGGAAAAGTACAAGCAGATAGATGTTCTAACTCACGAAATTATCAACGACTTTATTGACACAATCCACATCAGCGAGAGAGACCCTGACACAAAAGAGCAAATCATAAGAATCGGATGGCTGTTTTAATTAAACAACATAAGAAATTGCCATTCAAAACACATTTCCTTCAAAACGACCAAATCTACAAAACCATTAACAAAAATGAGTAAGATTATCGAGACCGCACCTGTGTGCCATGTGCGTTGTTGTCATAGGGATAATTTCGCCCATTTACAAAATCTACAGCCGCCACGATGCGCCCTTGCAAGTCATCCACTTGTGCAACGCCCGTATCTAAAATTGCGATACCTACGGGCATATTTCTATGTCCAAACCATTCCATAATAAGCCTCCCAAAAAACCCTTATGCCATAATATAGCAGGACAAAATCCGTTGTAACTTGTTTATAATCACTTGACATCATAATTATATAAGAGTATAATATATCCAAATAAAATAAACGTAAAATTAGGGGATGATATTATGAGTATGAGATTGCTTACACGTTCGGATTTTGACGGCTTGGCTTGCGGTGCGCTGTTAAAGGCTTTTGGTATTATTGATAGCTGGCAGTTTGTACACCCAAAAGATATGCAGGATGGTTTGGTAGAGGTTACGTCAAACGATGTATTGGCAAATGTGCCTTATGTAGAGGGTTGCGGTATGTGGTTTGACCACCACACAAGCGAGGAAGAGCGTGTGGGTTGGGACATTACCTTTGAAGGAAGAAGCTACAAAACAGATTCTGCCGCACGTGTTATTTACGATTACTACAATGGTACGGAAATTTTACCCGAAGCAGAGGATTTTGTAGCCGCTGTTGATAAAGTGGACGCAGGAAAATTATCTATAGAAGACATACAAAACCCAACGGGCTGGGTTTTGCTGGGTTTTTTAATGGACCCAAGAACAGGCCTTGGAAGATTCCGCGATTTTAGAATAAGCAATTACGACCTGATGGCGAAACTGATTGACGACTGCATTCGCCACACTGCCGACGAAATTTTGGCAGACCCCGATATTGCAGAAAGAGTGGCTTTGTATAACGAACAAACCGCACTATTTAAAAAAATGATAGAAAAACATACCACAGTACATAAAAATGTAATTGTTACCGACCTGCGTGGCGTAGAAACAATATACACAGGCAACCGTTTTATGATATACAGTATGTACCCCGAACAAAATGTGTCTATGTGGATTGTGGACGGGCGTGCAAAACAAAATGTGTCTATCGCAACGGGCTATTCTATCCTTAACCGCAGTTGCACCGTTAATATTGGTTCTTTAATGTTAAAACACGGCGGCGGCGGTCATCCGCAGGTTGGCACTTGTCAAGTGCCGTATGATGATGCAGATAATGCGATTAATGACATTATTGCGGCATTGCAGGCGTAGGGGCAACCTGTAGTCGCCCACCGTACCATCACAATACTTCATATAGATACGAATCTGTTATAATAGGACTAATCAAGCAAACCCTAACAAATCAAGGGTTTCGCAAGTTTAGTCCTATTTTCGTTTTGTAATCAACCCATTAATAACATTCCTTAGTCATCGTGCTGTATTTTGATTTAACCCTCACCCAACACCACCTACGCATAAACCGCATCAAAATTAATAGACAACTGATAAGCAGGGCTGTGCATCTCGAAGCGGGAATAATACATAGTGTATCCTGTCCAGTTACCCGTAACCCAGAAATGGTGATATTCAGCTTTCCAGCTTGGTTTGAAATTGATTGTGTCCCGAAAGCTGTTGGGGGCATACCAAACCGAGTCAGTAACTGTTTGTAGGTTTCGGGTAGCCAAGGTAGGCATTTCTTTAACCTGCCCTTTTTTCATAAAGGGTTGACGAAAGGCTTCCCAAATATCCTTTTCAATCATAGACATTTTATAGTCCCAGTCAGCTTTTATTCCAGCGGTGTTGTTGTAAATATTAAAATCTGAAATCTCTCGTGTTTCAGACTCTGAAATAGTGTAACTGGGATTAAATCCGGGGTTTTCAGATATATTTACCCCCACAGTAAAACTGCTACCAGAGGTGTAGGTGGTTTTTCCATTAATATTTTTTGGGTCAGTTGATAGCATAGTCAGCCTAGTGCTTTCTGGGTCTAGGTGTATGTTTATCCCTGTTTGTACATAACCTCTGTCATAAGTAGAGTTGGGGGTTAGAGGTGCTCCATTGGTAGGATTAAAGCCCGCACCCAAAGTCCGTACACGCAGATATTTGTAAGCAGGATTGTAAGAAGCTATAAGACTCACCTCATAGACAACGCTATTCGAGATAAGTTGCTGAGGACTTATAGACCAAGTGCTGTTTAGATTTACATATACAATACTGGCTTGATGCCTAGGCAAAACACCTGGACCGCTACCTTCTGCCAAGACACAGCAAGGCTCGGGTGCAGGTCGCACAAAATCAGTTGCTAGGGTATTTACGATAATTCTGATTTGGTCGGGTACACACAATCCATCGAAAGACACTGGATTTCCACTGTGACAGCCTGCTGTGTCTGTTTCCAAAGGAGTAAAACAAAAGCCCCCGTCGAGATTATGTTGTACTTGACCCACTCCACGTATATTTATGCCTTCTGGCTCGCCACACAGCACATCTATGGACATATAGCCTTCATATGGTCTAATAATAACAACCTGCCCTGTAATGCCAAAACCAATAAGGTCAGACAAGGGCTTTGGGTCTTGTACATTTAACAAAATCAAAGACTTGCCGTTGCCGAGCAGTTTATTAATGTGTGGACGTGGGTTGGATACATTGGGCGGGTTGGGTTTGTTAAGCGATGGACAAGTCACGCATTTTTGACTGGGTTTGCTAGGCGGTGAACTGACTTTGCTGGATGGTGGATTAGTAAAATCTACTAAAATATGTGCGGCATTGGCTCCGCAGGTTGCTATATTATCAGGGTCGCATAAGACCAAATCATCCATTGATTCTTGAAGTCCGGCAATAATTTGCTCAACCCAATGTGCTTTTAGTTTTGCTGACATAGCATATCCCCCTTGTGGTTTTAATACATACTATGCTGTGGAGTGGGGTTTGGTATTGAGTTTCATATTATTTATAGTTGACCACATTAAAATTGCAGATTTGTGTCTTTGATTTTTTACACTTATATTTCCCCAGTAACCAGTCCATATCTTATAACATATACTATAACAAAAAAGACTAGCTTAAGAACGGAGGAAATATAATGGAAAAAATATTATCGCCTAGTAGCGAAGTTGATAGAAACGACTCACGTGGATACTGCGAGAAATTTGATAAAATTGCATATCCTATGAGTATATTTAACCCACCGCAAAAAGATGAATACTTGAAGCGAATATGCGACAAAAAGTGCCAAGAGTGTCCCTTTTTTGCATGGCTCAGACCTGGTTCACCAGGTAGAAACGGAAAAGATGGCAAGGATGGACTGAATGGAAAAGACGGGAAAGATGGAACAACCCCGCATATAGGCATAAACGGCAACTGGTGGATTGGCAAAATTGACACAGGCATTACCGCAAAGGGTAAAGACGGAGCCAATGGTATTAACGGCACTGATGGCATTAATGGTATTAACGGTATTAATGGTACTAATGGTATCGATGGCAAAGACGGCATTACCCCGCATATTGGTGCAAACGACAATTGGTTTATTGGGGATGTTGATACTGGAATTTTGGCTAGGGGCGACAGGGGCAAGGATGGTTCAACTCCATATATAGGGATAAACGGAAATTGGTGGATAGATTATGAAGATACAGGAGTTAAAGCATCTGGAAAAAATACGCAAGAAATGCCCGTATACAACGCCAGCCAAGAAGCCCTCGTACCCAGCGAAGGTCTAACACAATACGATATAAATATGCAGATAAAGGCACGAATACTGCAAAACGAATTTAAGCTATACGTTGAAGCGCGAGGTGGTTCTGATATTACACTTAGCATACCCGCCAATACAACAATACCTGCCGCATTTAACATTACACGCCACAATGGCATTGAAGGCGGAAATTACCCAGATTACACATATACTATCCCACGAGATTCATATTACCGAATAAAATATAGGATGATGATACAAACCGATGTCGTTGTGAAAACTGCCGTTGTAAGAAACGGTGTTATTATCCCCATAACAAGTTTTGAGCCAAGTGTATTAACTGGGATATACGAGGGCGAAACGGTGGATAGATTTGTCGCAGGTACACAAATAGGTGTTATTATATATGGCGCAAATACAGCCGGAATAATAAACTATAGCCCAGTTGCATCTTCATATATTTGTATTCATCAAATTTAATATTTATCTAATAACATAAAAATGGATACTTCATCAGAAGTATCCATTTTTATGTTATTAGATAGTATAGCAATTACTCCTTAGCCAAAATCCCAACAATCTCCCCAACATACATAGTGTGATAATCTTTATCGGGATAGACCTTCGCCATTAAATCTTTGTCTACAAAGCCTTCTTCCAAAATTGGGGCTTGGTATAGCTTGCGGCATACAAACACCATCTTTGCTTCTGCAAAATAGGTGGTGTTTTGGTCAAATATTGGTGTCAAGCCTGCCTTTGCAACCTTATCTTCATCACGCCCTGATGTTCTGCCAATATACGCTTTGGCTTCTTTAAAGTCTGAAGGCAAGACGGATATTGTGAACATATCGTTTGCGTTCATAAACCCAAATGTGTGCCGTTGCGGGCGCACATAGGCTACAAATGTTGGTCTGCCGCCGCCTATGCCCCAAAGCGAGCCAATATGCCCCCAAGATATGGTCATAGTGTTGTACCCGTTTTCCTCATTACCTGCGGTAATCAGCGGCCATTCTTCTGACAGAGTGGTTATTGGGTTAAGATGCAGGTCTTTTGGGTCGATTGTTTTAAAATTCATAATACACCTCTTTTTTATTTTTCTTTATTAAATAATTAATTAACTGTTTTGTCCATTTATGCCTTCTAAATATGCAATTGCCGCTTCTAAAGCCAAGGCGACAGTTCACATTCACCAATAACAAAAAGACACCTTTCGGTATCTTTTTGTTATGCAATTCTACAACAATGTATTAATATCCGTGTATTCCATACCAAAATCTTTGGCAACGGCTTCTTCTGTTAGATGTCCTTTGTATGTATTAACACCTGGCAACAAGTTTTTGTCGCCTTTAATGGCGGCTTCCAATCCCATATCGGCAATTTTTAAGCCATAGGCAAGTGTTGCGTTTGTTAGGGCGTATGTGGATGTCATACTAACCGCACCCGGCATATTTGCCACACAATAATGCACAACACCGTCAACAACAAATGTTGGGTCGTCGTGGTATGTGGCTTTTGTGGTTTCGGCACAGCCGCCTTGGTCAACCGCAACGTCAACAATAACGCTGCCTGCTTTCATTTTCTTTAGATAATCACGCTTAATTAGCTTTGGAGCCGCACCGCCAGGGATAAGCACCGCACCAATAACAAGGTCGGCATCCATCAAAGCCGCTTCGATAGCGGACGGTGTAGAATATAGGGTTTGAATTTCGTGACCCCAAACATCATCCAAATACGTTAATGTGTCCAAATTATTGTCAAAAACAGTTACATTTGCGCCCAAACCAATTGCCATTTTCATTGCAGATTTGCCCACAACACCGCCGCCAATAACAACAACATTAGCTTTTTTGGTGCCTGGTACGCCGCCCAAAAGCACGCCACGACCGCCTTGCGGTTTTTCAAGAGCTTTTGCGCCAGCCTGTACAGATAATTTGCCCGCAACCTCGCTCATTGGCTTTAATAGCGGCAAACCACCTCTGTTATCACGTATGGTTTCGTAAGCAACACCTTTAACCTTACGCTGAAGCATTGCATCAGTAAGGGGTTTATCTGCCGCCAAATGCAGGTATGTGTACAAAATTTGGTCTTCACGCATTAGCGGATATTCTTCTGCAAGCGGTTCTTTAACCTTAACAACCATATCGCAAGTAGCCCAAATTTCTTCTGCCGTCGGCAAGATAGTAGCACCAGCCGCAATATAATCTTCATCGGCAAAGCTAGAGCCTTCACCTGCGCCCTTCTGTACAAAAACCTCGTGTCCGTGTGCAACATAGTCCTTTGCGTTCATAGGTGTCATGCCTACACGAAACTCGTAACGCTTGATTTCTTTAACCGTTCCTACTTTCATTTAAAAGACCTCCAATATTTATTATATGTAAATCCGTTGTACCCTTTGTGATATTTGCGTGGTTATTTCGTAGTTGATGGTGTGTTGCCATATGGATATGGTTTCGGCGTTGATTATTGTGTTGCCTTGATTGCCTATAATAACGGCTTCGTCGCCTGTTTTACAGTCTGCATCTGTTGCGTCAACCATCATTTGGTCCATACAAACCGTGCCGACAATAGGGCATAACTTGCCGCCAACTAGCACATAACCCGCATTGCTTAATTGCCTAGATACACCATCACCATACCCTAACGGAATGGTTGCAATTTGCATATCATCAGTAGCAAAAAAACTACGTCCATAACCCACGCTTTCGCCGCTTTTAATTGTTTTAAGATGTCCAATGCGGCTTTTAAATGTTAATGCGGGAAAAATGCCTTTTTTTGCAAGCCCTTCTGCACCTTTTGGTGTAGAGCAAGGCGCAAGCCCGTAAACAAGTACGCCAAGCCGCACCATATCAAGGTTATATTCGGGATACTGCAAAACTGCCCCGCTGTTGGATATGTGTTTTATCGGAATTTCAAGCCCATTGTTAATTTCCAACTCGCTTACAATTGTTGCAAACATCGCAAACTGTGCCGCTGTAAATTCTTCGTCAGCTTCGGATGATGTGAAGTGCGAGTATATGCCGTTAATATTGATATTTGGTAGGCTTGCAATGCTTATTATATCCGCAATGGCGTTATCTTTAAAGCCTAACCTGTTCATCCCTGTGTCAATTTTAATGTGGACTTGTGCCGTCTTGTTCATCATCTGTGCTGTGGTTGACAGTTTTTGTGCGGTGGTTGTATCAAAAATAGTGCTTACTAGGTTATAGTCAATTACCGTTTGAAACTCGCCATCAAAGGTTGCACCCATTACCAAAATAGGTACGTCAATGCCGCTTTTACGAAGCACAATGCCCTCCATTACCGTGGCGACAGAAAGCCATTCGCAACCTGCATCCACCGCCGCACGACCAATTTCTGTTATGCCGTGTCCATAGGCATTGGCTTTAACCACCGCCATAATGCGTGTGGTGGGTGAAATAAGCCGGCGTGATGCCGCAATATTTGATTTAATCCGCCCTAAATCAACAATGGCGGTTGCCCTAGTTAAATAATTGTCCATATCGAAATTTTACCACAGATGATTAAAATTATCAAGGGGATTTTTTTATTTCTGCCGTATAAATAATAACCCCGTTAATGGGTATTGGTTTATGGTGGTGGCAGCCTTCGCAATGACGGAGTGTGGTATAATAAAAAAAGCTCTTGACAAGAGCCGTCCAATATTATACAATTATTATAGGGAGTGTTTCAAAGGACTGCGTGTAAGCTAAAAACTTGTTGGGTGGACTCTCATTCCAGGATTGCTCCACCCAACAAGCCACGCAGGTCCAAAAGAGACCTAAGTGTAGACTATCACACTTTAGGTCTATTTGTCAAGCAAATCTTTAAAAAAACTTGACAAATACAAACCTAGAGAGGTGGTATTTTTCAATGGAGAGATATAGTGCAAAAACCATTGACAAGCGAAACAGGATAGTTTTGCACAAAGAATTAAGAGATAAATTGCAATTAGGGATATGCGCCGACATAAGGCTAATGCCGATGGGCAATGTCGTCATCTTACAAAGAGCAAATTCTTATGAAGGCGGAGATGTTACGATAGTTGACGAGCTAGGCAGGATTATATTGCCAAATGAGCTTGTAGAGTATATGGATTGGAAAGAAGCCGACAGGATTTCTATTTATTATGTAGATGATAGTATGCTGATTTTAAGGCAAGCGTAATACAATAACGGTTTTTATTGGACTATCATTAGGGTACTGTGCAATGCACAGTACCCTAATGATAGTCCATTTTATTTGCATATGTTATAACGAATTTATCAAATCCACAAACTCGTCATTATTGGCGGTTTTTATCAGCATATCTGTCAGTTGCTCGTTAAAATCGTTTGCGTGTTTGTTGCCGCCTATTTTGCGGCGCAACCCAATAAGGGCTTGAAGTTCTTTTGGCGTTAGCAACATTTCTTCACGTCTTGTACCGCTTTTGTTAATGTCTATTGCGGGGAAGATGCGGCGTTCGCTTAATCTGCGGTCTAGCACAAGTTCCATATTACCTGTGCCTTTAAACTCCTCAAAGATAACGTCGTCCATTTTTGAGCCTGTATCGACTAATGCGGTTGCTAAGATTGTTAGCGAGCCGCCGTTTTCTATATTACGAGCCGCACCGAAGAATTTTTTTGGCATAAATAACGCCGCAGGGTCAAGCCCGCCGGAAAGGGTTCTGCCGCCGGGTGGCAATGTTAGGTTGTATGCACGGGCAAGGCGTGTGATAGAATCTAGCAGTATGACAAGGTTTTTGCCTTGCTCTACCATACGTTTTGCCCTTTCTAATACAATTTCTGCCATTTTTTTGTGATTTTCGGGGTGTTCGTCAAAGGTCGAATATACAACGTCTGCACGCTCGCCGCCTATGCTTCTTTGCATATCCGTTACTTCTTCGGGGCGTTCGTCAATTAACAGCACTATCAAATGCACGTCGTCGTGGTTTCGCAAAATGGCATTGGCTACATTTTTTAACAGCATTGTTTTACCTGCCTTTGGCGGCGAAACTATCATACCACGCTGTCCCAGACCTATTGGCGCAACCAAATCAATTAGGCGGGTTGACAGCGATTTTTTATCGTATTCTAAAGACAGTCTGCGTTCTGGAAAGATTGGCGTTAGGTTTTCAAAATGCGGGCGGCGGTATGCCATTTGCGGGTTATCGCCGTTTACGGCAGTTACATATAAAAGCGCACGGAATTTTTCATTATCTTTTGGTATGCGCAGATTACCACGGACACTGTCGCCTGTGCGTAAGCCAAAACGGCGTATTTGTGCGTTTGATACATATACGTCGTTGGGGCTTGATAGATAGTCCTCTACACGCAAAAAACCGTAGCCGTCTGGATGAATTTCTAAAATCCCCTCGTTGCTTTCGCCAGAATCTAATTTTGTTATATAGTCTGCTTTTTGATGGGCTTTTGGGACGATTATACGTTTGTGCGAAACGGTTTCGTTATCTGTAGGCTGTACTTCTACCTCTGCAACAGGTGTTGGCTCTGTAGGTTGTGGTGTTGAATTTTGCGCAATCATCTCTATCAATTGCGCTTTTTTGTATTTTGTTATATATGTTATGCCAAGCTCTTTTGCTATGGCTTGTAGTTCTTTTAGGCTTTTATTTTCCACATTTTCCTCCAAAAATTTTAATTCCCTTATGGGTAAGTTTTATGTCTAATTGGTTTGTTAAAATTATTTCGCCGTCAGAGCAACAAAGGTTGTTGTTTGGCGAATTTATTGTTAATGTTGTCGCTTTAATAATCTCTATATTTGGCTGCTTATGCGCATTGCCGCTTGCTATTGCAATAAGGTTTGCTATGCGGCGCAAAAGCCCCTTATAATGCACGATAAAGACCTCTGCAAGCCCATCGTCTATTATTGCATTATGTACTAGACGCATACCGCCGCCAGCGTGTATGCAGTTGTGCAGACCCAAAAAATCGGCAGTAACCGTGCGTTTGTCGTTTTCGTTTATTACAATTTGGTATGTAGCCGCCTTATATCCAAACATATGTTTTATCAACGCTCGATAGTAGGACAATTTAGATTTTTTAGTATACTTTTCCATTGTCATTACCATATTAGCCGCAATGCCGTATGAGAAAAATAGTACCGAGCGTCTTCCGCTGTTTTGTTCTGTCATAATGTCGATTGATTTAATACTTCTTGCTAAAATATTTTGCATACAAACCGACACATTTTCTACACCAAAAGGCAGACCTAACATTGTGGCAACGTCATTGCCTGTGCCTGCGGGGATAATGCCTAGAACCACATCATCGTTAGGTGTAGTGCCGTTTGCCGCTTCGTGTATCGTGCCATCGCCGCCTATTATAATTATTTGTTTGCCGCCTTTGGCGATAATTTGACGCATTAAATCTGCTGCGTGCCCTCGATGCTCAGTTGGTTTTAAACAATATTTTTCTTCTGTTGTGTTTAAAATAGATGTAATGGCATTTAAATAGTGCTTCGAGTTTCCACGTTTTGCATATGAGTTATAGATGATGTAAAAATCTTCTTTCATTATCTAAATAACACCCCCAAAAAGCCGTTTGCAAGCGGTCTGACAATCCAGTTGACAGCACCAAAAATTATTGCAAAAGCCAATACGATTTGCAGAATTTTTTCAACCTGCGCTAATTTAAGGCTTGCCTTGGGAGCGATTGCCGCAAGTAAAAATGAGCCGTCAAGCGGATAAATGGGAATGAAGTTTAAAAGAGCGAATGTTACATTTGCCATTGCGACAAGCTCGAGCATAAGCAAAATGCGTACGTTAAATTCTGTTAATGCCTGAGTTTGCCAAATATGCGAATACCATACCGAGCTTGCAACCGCAAAAACAACCCCTAAAACCATACTGACCAAAAATGGCACGGCAAAAATTGCGATTAAAGCCTTGCGGCGGTCGGCGAAGGCGAAGGGTTTTATTGGCACTGGTTTTGCCCAGCCGTAGCCAAGCAAGGCAAAGAAGAAAAAGCCCAGCATATCAATATGTTTGAAAGGGTTTAACGTAAGCCTCCCTGCGGCTTTTACGCTAGTGTCGCCCATTTTGTAAATCGTTACTGCTTTTGCCCATTCGTGTGCGCCGATGGCTATTATTATGCCTGGCAAGCCCAGTAAAATCAGCTCGAAATTAAATGTTGGCATTTTCTCACTCCTTAATTTTATACCAAGTTGCATTCTAAATAAGCGTAAGAAACGCAGGATTTTTGTTTCAATGCTTCGAGCAAAAAGGCAAGTTTATTAGCTTATTTAGATTGCAACTTGGTATTACTTAATACTTCATCTTTTTTCATTTCTTTAAGATTGCGGTAGCTTCCTGCGTCTGCCGCATCAAACTTGCAAATACTTCGGTAATTGCAAAAGCCGCAGGGCGTGTTTTTGCCGTGTTTGTAAGGCATTATGTCGATATTGCCCGTTATTATATCTTCGCCTGTTTTTTTCGCAACATCCATCACGTGTTGCATTAGTACCGCAAAATCTTCGGCAGACACCGCCGCAGAGTCTTTTTTAAAGCTACCGCCACCATCATCTAATGACGACAAAATATCCTCATCATCAACGACAAGTCCGCTCATACGGAACTTTTCAAGTAGCTTTTTTTTATAAACTTCTGGGTCATTTAATGTTGCATCATAGTCCAACAATGGGTTTAATAGGTTAAAGTAAAACGCCGCCGCAGGCAGGATTTTTGCCGCCGTCTTTTCACCACGCAAATGCGCCATCTTTTGCACAAAAGCTCCAAGGTATATCAATAATTGCATATCTAAACCATAATATACTTCATCAAGTGAAAATTGCTTGCGTCCCGATTTATAATCTATTATTTTTATATAATCTGCACCGCTTATTTCCCCTATATCTACACGGTCAATACGCCCTTGCAGTAACATTTTTGCATTGTCTGACAATTCAATTTCAATTGCGTCAAGCGTTAAGTTGCCGTCATCATCGCCCACACCAAAGCCTACCTCGTTAAAACTAAGAGCAAATTCGCCTGACGAAAAATGGTTTGCAATTGCAAGAGCTGAAACCCGTGATATATCTCGCATTTTTTGCGCAAAATGCATATATCGTCCGCTGGATTTTAATTGCCAATTTGTGGGGTTTTCTAATACCTCGTCAATAATTTCATCTACTTTTTGTATTAATGGCGCTTCGTTTTTTGCGCCAGCATTGCCTAGCTCTTGTAAAATATCGCCAAATTTTGCCAAAATATCGTGATAAATATTACCCATATCAACCGCCGCAACTTCGTAAATTTCGCGCTTTTTCGCCGCTAGATTATATTCGGCAAAATATGAAAACGGGCAAGCTATATATCGCTGCAATTTTGATACAGAAGTACGTACGTTTGGTGAATAAAGTGCATTGATTGAAGTTTTTGACAACCTTTGAGGACTTTGTGAAAATTCAATACCTGCCCGCATTTGCGCTAAACGCTGTGAAAAATTAATGTTTTGCGAAAAGTAGCTATAACTGTCCCACAAGCCGTCCTCAATTGGTACGCTATGCGTTGCCGACTGACCCAACGCCAATGTCAAGTCGGCAAAAACTGCTTCAGGGCAAGAATATTTCACATTGTGTTTTTGCATATTGGGAAAAAGTTCAATCATTCTTTGCACAGCACGGGCGGGGTTTGCGCCTTTACCGCTTAAATCGCCAACAGGATAGCTAATGCCCAAAAAGTCCGAAGGTTTGGATAAATTGGAATATATCAAAAAATCCTCTTCGTACATTTTTGCGGTAGAATTTTTTGAAATCGTCATCTGTGTAGATAGTATCATTTTATCTTCGTCGGAAAGTAGCGAACCACTATCGCCACGTGATGGCATTGCGCCGTCTTTTGCGCCAAGGATTAGCAGTGCCTTAATTTCTCCAAAACGCGAACGGCGCAAATCACCTAATACAAGCTGGTCTAACGATGGCGGAGCAAGCCCTAAATCAGTTATACCTGCTTCTAATATTTTGGCAAAACCTGCTATATTATCCATTTGGTCTGGTAAAATTTCCACTATTTTATTAAGCACTTGTACAATTTTATCCCAAATCTGCTCGTGCTCACGCAATGCTTCGTTGTTGCCTGCAAGCATTGCGGTATCCATCCATTTTTCAAGTGTGCTTTGCAATTGGTTATGCATTAAAAATTCATATATGCCTTGTGCAAAATCTTTTAGTGGATATTTTTTGCGTGGTGTAAATTTTTGCATTAGCGGTCGCATTATATCCAAAGCCCCACAACGTGCAATGTTTATCACTTCGTTATCGTTGCCGTCAAATTCTTGTTCCCAAGTTTTCTGCCACTTAACATTTTTTGCTAATACATAATTTTCAAGCAAATCAAAATCTTTTTGACTTTCAAACATTGGTAGGCGCAAAAGCCTAAAGACCGCTTCGTACGACCAATTTGACGATATTATTTGACAAGCTGCCAAAATCATCTCTGCCGCAGGATGGCTTAAAATACTGCGTTTGTTATCAATAAAAACTGGGATACCGTGTCGGGCAAAAAGTGCAGGAACATATCGTGAATAAACCGATAAATCTGCCGCAATCATACCTATTTCGCTGTATTTATAACCCCTATCACGTGTTAGCATCGCAATGATTTTCGCCGTATTTTCAATCTCGTCAAAAATATTTTCACAAGCAGATATGTTTATGTTTTCTGCAATGCCGCTATAAGTCTTGTACAACGAATATCCTAGATAATTATCGCATAAAAACGCCAAATCTTCGGCTTCTTTATGTCTATGAGTATCATTTAGTACAATTGACGCAAGCACCGTGGCTTCTGCTTCTATTGCTAATGTTGTGATACGCTCGATGGTATCGGCTACCTCAAAGTGTACATCGTATGGTGTAATATCTTTAAAGCTTGCACGTGGCGCAGGTAGCGCAATTTTCACGCTTTTCACCGTTTTTAATAGTGCCGTCAACACCTTTTTTTCCTGCGGTGTAAAGGATTTAAAGCCATCAATCCAAATTTCGGCATTACTTAAAAAATCAGCCGCAGGTATTTTTTCAGCCAAAATGTCTAAAATTTCATCGCTCGAAATAAATTCCTGCTCTAAAAACTTCTTATATTCCGAATATATTAAACGCAAATCGTTCAATTTCAATCCTAATGAGCTTTTTTCGTAGTTTATTTTTAAATCTTCCGGTGTGATATTGTAATGATAAAATTCGGTAATGGCCGTAGAAAGGGATTCTAAAAACCCTGCTGTTTCTTGTCCTGATTTAAAATATTCAAAATCTTTTCCATATTTAGATACAATTTTACGCAATATCATATTCTTACCAATATCTTCGAGAATTGTCTTTCCAATGCCGCCCGTTTTGCCCAGCACAAAATATGATAAACGCCCAAAAGACAGCACTTGCGCACGACTAATAGCCCCGCCGCAAGTCTTAATTAAAGCCTTTTCGCTTTGAAAAGAAAATTGTTCAGGAACAATTAAAATTAGACTGTTTTCGCCGTTTGTTGCTTGTGCTTCGGCAATTTGTCTATGACACAATGTTGTTTTACCGCTACCGGGTTTGCCTAGAATAAATTGCAGGCGCAAAAAATCACCTCGTTGTACTAAAATAGCGTGTATATTTTTGAATATGCTATAATAAAATGTAGAAAACATCTTGAGAAAATGGGAGGACAAAGAAAGATATGGTCAAATCAAGATTTGTGGTGTTACGAATGAAAGATATAATCCGCACAGGGATTTTTATAATCATAGGCATCGCGCTATTGGTAGCGTTGATATGGTTTATTATGCCCAGCCGACCCGAAAATGACGGTGGCGCAATGACATTTGGCAACTTTGTGCCAGGTACATATACGTCGTATATAGTTTTGCACAATCGCCCGATAACCGTATCGGTAACTGTGGATGAAGAATCTATATTAGGCATAGCAATTTCAGAGCTAGAGGAAATTGTAGAGGTGTTTTATCCATTAATAAACCCGACAATGGAGCAGATTTCAGAGCGTGTGATACACTCACAATCAACAATGCTTGATGCACCTGTTGAGGTATTACACACCAGCCGCATACTACTAGATGCAATAAATTCTGCATTATTACAAGCGCAAGCGGAAAATGATACCGATATTTAAACCTCGATAATCTGCGGTGTAATTTTGCCATCGTCAATATCAATAATGGCGTAACTTCTGCGTATCGCATTACCACGTGGTTCTGTTATAGAACCTGGGTTTAGCAGGATTACGCCGTTTTTTTCGCTTTTAATCGGTATATGGCTATGTCCGAAAAAAGCGGCATTTGCGCCCATTTGCAAGGCAGCAGTTAAAATGCGCTCGTACCCTGCTTTTACGCCGTATTTATGCCCGTGTGTTATTAGGATTTTTTCCCCGCCAATTTCAACTAGCTTCTCTAAAGGTTTAGGCGAAAGAAAATCACAATTACCGGGTACAATGTGGAACGCAAGTTTAGAAAAATCTTTTTGCAGATGCTCTATGTCACGCAAATAATCGCCTAAAAATATTATGCCGTCAATTTTATCGGCGTTGCCCGCAATTTTACGCATTAAACGACTGTCGCCGTGGCTGTCAGAAAATACAAAAAATCTCATTTTAAATGCTCCACCACCATTTGTAGGGCTTTTCCCCGATGGCTTATTTTGTTTTTTTGTGTTAAACTGAGCTCTGCAGATGTACAATTAAATTCTGGCACGCAGAAGATGGGGTCGTATCCAAAACCACTGCATCCTGTAGGTTTATCTACAATTTTACCTTCAATAGTTGCTTTAAAGGTGCTAACTTCACTTTTTATGACAACCGCCATAACGCAAACAAATCTTGCATTGCGTTTGTCGTATGGCACATTGCGCATATCATCTAAAATTTTATCAAAGCGCAATTGATATGGCGTTTCTCGCCCCATAAAATTTGCAGAATCTACACCTGGTTCTCCACCTAATGCATCAATCTCTAACCCGCTATCGTCCGCCAATACAATGCAATTTTCATCATCCAATGCCTTCCATACAGCAATTGCTTTTTTTGTTGCATTTTCTTCAAAAGTTGCGCCATCTTCGACGGCTTCTAAATCCAAATCTACACCAACATCACCAAGCGATAAAATGTTAAAAAGAGGTCGCTCACCATTGATGGCGACCTCTTCAAAAAATCGTTTTATTTCATTAATCTTACATTCGTTTTTGGTAGCTATAATCAGTCTTTGCATCATTTTTTACTCGCAATCCGCAGGGTCGGTCGGACAAATTAAACCATACGCCCCATTTCTGCGCTTATAAACTACATTAGTTTCAAAGGTACCGCTATGACGGAAAACAAAAAAATTATGTCCAAGCATTTCCATTTCAATTACAGCTTCTTCGGGATCCATTGGCTTTAGCGGAAATTGCTTCATACGCTCGATTTCGATAATATCGCCTTGTTCAAAATCTTGCTCGTGAGACAAATCGTCCTCGTCAACAAGGCTAATCATTGCAAATTCGTTTACAAAAGAATGGTCGCGACGGGATTTATCACGAACACGGTGCTTGTATTTCGCACGTTGTTTATCCAAAATGTCTACAGCCTTGTCGATTGCAGAATCCATGTCTGTCGATATAACCTCTGCACGCAATATGCGTTTGTTAAATGGTACGCTAACCTCGACCTTGTTCTCTTGTTTAACCACCGAAAAAGTAACGCTAACCTCGGTATTAGCAGGAAAAAGCCTAGAAAGCCGACCGATTTTTTTCTCGGCGTGGTCTTTCATATCCTGCGATACTGCTAAATTTTTTCCAGTAAATGTAAATATCATAAAAACACTCCTCTCGTGTTAATAGTTAAATTATATCACGATTGCCTAAACTAGGCAAGCACGATTTTAATACGAAATTTCAACAATTCTGCCAAAAACTTGCACATAACGATTAGCAATATTTATCCAACTACCTGCCGTAAGCTCGTAAGTACCTTCCGCAAAAATTGCGTTATCCGTTACCCTGCCCTGACTTTCGATAGTCAGTAAAAGCGATATACGCTCAGGTGCTTCAAAACGCCCTATTTCACCATTTAATAGCTCTACCTCTAAAGTAGCTGGCGCATATTCAACATCTACCAAATACCCTAAAAATTGATTGCTAATATGCTCGTAAATCCGTAAACCCGTCTGATGGTTGGTCAATGTAAAGTCACGTACACTCTCTACATAAACAGTAAATGTGATAGTTTGCTCGCCTCTGCTAATCGCCGCATTTGGTGATGCAAAGCGATAGACCGCCGCCGCCGCAACTGCCAAAATAATTATTATCACAAGCAAATCTATTATACTAATCTTTCCAAATAGTTTTCCATTTTTATCCATATATATCACCTAATCTCCTATCACCGAAAGTTCCGTCATAAAGCCATATCCTGCAAAGCCACGTCCACGCAAAAACATCTGTCTGCCAACACGCAACTGCAAATCTTCGACCATAATATGCGAATCATTAACAGCCGCCATACCACGTACAGTAACATAAATATCATATCTTTCGGGGATTTCTGCTAGATTATGCTGCATATTTTCATAGTCAAAAACAAGCAATTGCGATGGAACAACCCGCACACTATCAACAATACCTAATGGAAAGTTTAACACAGATTCGACTACGTCAGCACCTATTGTAAAATTTTCGTGTTGCCCTGCAAATTGCTCCCTAATTTCCACTGTAAACAGGATTTCACGCTGTTCGGTACTCTCACCCCTCAATAAGAAATACCACGACGCAAAAGCAATTGCAACGATTATAGCAATCACCACTAAAGCATCTATAAAGTTAAATTTTGCTTTCTTCTCAGCCATTTTACACACTCCTCTTTTCTTTTGCTATGCTCGCCAAAGCCGCACCTAATGCAATTATTATCCAAAAAAATGCAAATATCCTAAAATTATACCAAACATTATCTGTAAAGCCTTTAACCATATACCCCACCATTGCGGCGATTAATGCGGCGGCAATGGTTTTTATTGAATTATCGGCATTTGCCACGGCTTGCATTAATCCTTTAAAGAAGCCTGTCATTATCAATATAAACAGCCCAATGCCCACAATGCCCCAATATACCATTATTTGTAAATACAGCATATGTGTGTGTTGCGTAAAAGCCGCCGACAGTGCAAAAAGATTGTATATAAAATTGAAATTTTCCACGCCTTGTCCGATACCCGATGGCCAAAAAACCCTTAACAAATCAACGCTTCCCATCCATATCGACACACGATAGCTTGTCGATGTATCTGCCATATCGCCAATCGACAAAAATCTTTCCAAAATCTCGGGCGGCAGAACAAAAGGTGCAAATATAAGACCTATTATACCAAGCCATATCAACCGCCGCTCACGTACAAGCGCAAACACGGCAACGGCTACCAAAAGTCCAAGCCAAGCACCACGTGAATGTGTGAAGATAATGCATAGTCCAGCAATGCCAAAAATGCCTAGCGCAACCAATTTATGAAAGGTATCTTTGTAATAATAAAGCATTGCGAAGCTGATTATTACAATAAAAATTAGGTATCCGCCAAGCACATTTGGATTTTCTAATGTAGAATAAATTCTATCCACCGTTCCAAACATCCCTGAATCAATCCACGATGCAGTCATACCGAAATTGCCCGTAATGCGCTGATAAATACCGAATAATGCCACCAATAACCCCGACGTTGCGATAGTGGCAACCGCCGCAAGCAGTTTTTCACGTGTGTTAATCGTATTTTTAACAACAAAATAGAATGTGATAAAAAGCAGATAAACCGCCGCAACAGGCAACGAACTACTAAAATTGTAGGTGACAACAAGTCCAAACGCCACGACTGCGGCAAAAATCACCACAAAGAGGTCAATATAACTAAACTTGACGGTGGTCTTGCCGCTAAATATCCATTTTAATCCAAATGAAACAATAGTAAGCCCCGCCAAGCCTATAATCAACATTGTAGGTAATATTGGAGCAAAAAATGACGCCGTAAATATTCCAACTTCAACACGGTGCAAAACAAGCAAACCACCAAAAACGCCGCCCAAAGCTACAACAAATCCAATAATGCCGCCAAAAAAACCTATTGCCCCAAAGACGATGCCAAGCACCACAAAAACATCCGTATATCGCTTAACTTCCTTATCCTCAAGCATTTGCGGGTCAATAAAGAAAAAGCCTGCCGCTTTTTTCAAAAGCAAACTGCCATTGCATAATTGCGCAAACGAACGGTTTAAAAGCATCAACGTAACACCAAATACCAAAATTGCCGCAAAAATTAGCGAAAACTCACCATTCACCGCAAAACTAAACAAAACCGCAACACCGCCAGCCCAAACAAACATCACGCCAAAAGACCGCAATGAAATATGGATGATGCTATTACAAAATGCCGCAATTGTACTTATTATACGACTTTTCTCCACAGCAGTTGCAGTTGTTTTTTTAAACCACAAAAAAGATGAAAACGACATAAAAAACCTTCCTGTCATTCCAACTTCAAATCCTTTTTCAAAAACAGATTTACTAACCAGCCAATTGTGTATACAACTATTACGCCAGCCATTACCAAAGAAACGTGAAACAGACACAAAAAATCCGCCTACTACGCTGTGTTTAAAATAATGCGTCAACCGCAACCAAATCCGCACAGCTAGTCCTATGAAAAAACTATGTTCTATCAACAAATCACCCCAAATCACTCTGTTGTATTACCTGCCGCTTCCTGCCCTACTCCCAACAGCTTTCTATACACATCTTCAACCTTTTGCGTGTGTACACTTGCTGTAAATCTTTCGTTAAAAATCTCTTTTGCTCGTTTTGACAGATGTTCATATTCTGCCGTATTACCCTTTAAATCCATTATCGCCTTATATAATGCGGCATAATCCTTAGACTCGAACAAAACGCCATTTACGCCATCATTGATAACAAAGGGATTGCCGCCAACATCCGTCGCAATTGCAGGCATACCAAGACTTAACCCTTCTAAAAGTGCAAGGCTTGTCGCCTCCGAAAAAGACGCATTTATCTGCACGTGGCTTATGTTCAATATTTCTGAAACATCAGGTACAAAGCCTGTAAAAATAACATTATTCAGCTCCATTACTTGTGCCAATTTTTTCATTGCCGCTTCTTCCGAGCCTGTCCCAACCAGCAAAAATTTCACTTTAGGGTCTTCCCATTGCACCATTTGCGCCGCTTTCAGCACATAGCTATGCCCCTTCACTTTCTCGATACGGGCAATCATACAACATACAAAATCATCATCAGCTATGCCGTATTTGTGCCTATAAGCCCGCTTATCCTGCTCGCTTATCGCTGTCAGACCATCAATGGCATTGTATATAATCACTGTTTTACGTTGTTTTGTGCCTGTTTCCATCAAACTAATTTTTGCAGCAGGGCTTGCGGCAATGATAATGTCCGAAAGATAATTGTTTAATGCGCCGGCAATATGTCTATATGGAAACTTTTTCTTATAAGACTGTTGCATACTGGTGCTTTGCGATGTGTAAACACTGTGACGCGTATGCACCACTTTAATTTTTGCCATTTTTGCGGCAATTCTAGCTGATAGCGAAGCGTGGCTGTGAATAATGTCAGGGTTTTCTTCCTTATAGAGATTTTTTAAGCCCTTAATTGCACCAAGTGCAAGCGATTTATCCGCAATGCCGTCAAACTCTATTGTACGTATGCCTAATTTTTGAATTTCGGGCAACAAAAGCGACCCTTTAGGCAAAACCACCGACACATCAAAAAGCTCACGGTTAAAATTCGCCAAAAAAACAAGCAAAACCCGCCCCGCGCCGCCAATGTTAGTATCTGATATTACGTGCAAAATTTTATATTTTTTGTCCATAGTAACACCCCTGCAAAGTCTAGTTTAACACTGTAAAATCGAGGCGCAAATTGTGATGCTTCGCCGCATTTTGCGACAAAGGTTGAGCAGATGTTCAACTTGATTTTGCTTCCTCATTGCACATTATACCAAATTGTGTTACAATAAACAAGATAAATTTTTGGAGGATAGTAAATGTATAAAATATTAGCAACTGAAGGACTTGCAAAACGTGCCGAATTTCACACCCACCACGGCATAATCCAAACCCCTGTTTTTATGAACGTAGCTACTGCCGCCGCCATAAAAGGCGGGCTTGATGCCATAGATTTGCAAGCTACAGGCTGTGAGGTAGCTTTGGCAAACACATACCACCTACACCTTCGCCCCAATGATGAAATTATCAATAAATTAGGCGGTGTAAGAAAATTTATGGGATGGGACAAGCCACTATTAACCGACAGCGGCGGCTTCCAAGTCTTTTCGCTTGCCAAAATGCGCAAAATTAAAGAAGAAGGCGTATATTTTTCATCTCATATAGACGGACGCAAAATCTTTATGGGTCCCGAGGAATCTATGCAAATACAAAGCAACCTACAATCCACAATAGCAATGGCTTTTGATGAATGTCCGCCAAGCGGTGTAGAAAAATCCTACATCCAACAATCCGTAGGCCGCACCACACGCTGGTTGACCCGTTCTTCCGACGAATTATCCCGCCTAAACACCGCCGCAGAGGCAACCTTTGGTCGCCCTTCGCAAATCCTATTTGGCATAAACCAAGGCGGCATTTACCACGACATCCGCATAGAGCACGCCAAAACCATTGCCGATATGGATTTGAAAGGCTACGCCCTTGGCGGACTTGCCGTGGGCGAAAGCCACGACCAAATGTATGCCGTGCTAGATGCCACCGTACCGCATTTGCCTCGCAACAAGCCAACCTACCTAATGGGCGTTGGTACACCAGAAAATATCCTTGAAGCCGTCGCCCGCGGCGTAGATTTTTTCGATTGCGTCCTGCCTGCCCGTAACGGTCGCCACGGACACGTCTACACATCCCAAGGCAAGCTAAACCTACACAACGCAAAATATATAACAGACGACAACCCAATTGACAAAACCTGTACCTGCCACACCTGCAAGCACCACAGCAGAGCCTACATACGCCACCTAATAAAAGCAGGCGAGCTACTAGCCTTACGGCTTTGCGTAATACACAACCTACATTTCTACAACAACCTAATGCAACAAATCCGCAATGCCATAGAAACGCAAACCTTCACCGCTTTCAAAAAACAGAAATTATATGATTTTGCGCAATAACACAAAAGACCCCCCAATTGGGGGGTCTTTTGAAAATAATCGTAGTCAATATTTAATAGCGGCTAAGTTGTAGGCCTTGTATTATTCTATTGGCTGGCATAAATATTCCATCTGCGTTTCTGTAATTTCCTATCGTAATACCCATTGTCCTATTCACGCCATCAGCAATTTGATACATTGGGCTACCGCTATCTCCTGGCCAAACCACTAGATTTGTGCGGATTGTATTAAGCACTGTAACAGGCGCAGTATTGCTAACGTGTTGGTGGTTTATATGCGAAATTACACCCTCACGACCAAGAGTTGATGGGCTTATTACTGCTGTTTGACCACCTTGAAAAGCCACCCGCATACCTACAGTCGGCGCAGACCAAACTGTACTAAGTATCTGTCCATTCAACAATGTATTTGTAACATTAACAGTTGATTGGGTATGTACAAAAACCGCATCAAGGTCAGCATTATGTTGCCAAAGAGGCGGTAATGTTGTTACACCCCAAAATACTCTGCCAGAACCGTCCAAAATTTGCTGTGGAGTAAATTGACCATTAGGAAAATTATGTGCGGCAGTTACAAAACCTTCACGACCTGTAGTCATATGTCTAACCCTAAAACCTGCAGAACCGACAAATCTTCCTTGATTATTATACATCCTTTCGCCGGCTCTTACCGTTCTGTCGTTTAAGGTTTCTGCTCCATAATCCGACGATAACGGCGGATATTGCAACCACGGATATGATGATGGGTATAAAAAAGATTGACTATCACCACCCTCTACCATTTCATCCGTATTGATGACATAGCCACTTTCTTCCGCTAAAGCATTTGCAAAAATTTCACGCAAATGCATAATAGCCTCAGGCGTAAAATTATTTGAAGTGTCAAGCCATAAATCCCACATACCTTCTGCTTGCAAAATACTAACAAAGAGTTCCGTTGTTTCAATATTAAGACCTCTTATTACACGTGGCTGATTAAATATTACCATAGGGCTGTCAATAATATTGCGCCTAAAATAATCAATACTTTCTGGGGTAGCTTCATATAAATCAACTTCAACCCTGTTAAGCATCACAGCCGTCCCGAAACCTGTGATAAATTCCCCGTGTGGGTCATTATACCTTACCCAATTCGCTAAAAGCTCTATTATTTTATCAAGCTCCGCACGAGAAAACTCAACAGTTTCAAAAATAATATGTCCAAGGTCAACGTATCGAGAAAGCATAGACCTAGATTGGTTCATCGACAAAGTAGTTTCCATAGATGATTGAGAAAGCTGTATAACCAATATCCCATCGTCATTTATGTACATATCGTCGATATAATCAGGAAAATTCCACTCGCCACGCCCATCGGCAAATGTTGCAGAAAGATTGTCTATATAGGACAATGTTCTAATATAATTCTCGGAAAACTCTCTGCTCCAACCATAAAACTCTGTAAAATGCATTATCGTATCTCTGTAATGACTTGTCTGCGAAAACTCTTCAAATGTCAAACCATCATACAGCCTTGCTTGGCTAGGAGACATTTGCAAATTTTCTTCACTGCTTTGACCATAGATAATCATTCCCGATAAAACAAAGATAACAACAAGCACCAAAGCAGTTAAACGTTTTTTTAACATAATAAATTACCTTCCTTTCTGCCGTAGCAGGAAAAACACATTTTATCTGCGTGCGCAAGCATACGTACAACTTAAGTGATTACACTATAACACAAAAAAATTTTTTTGTCAATCATTATTTTCCAAAATCTTTGTTTTTTGTCTAAAAAAAAATGTTGGGGCAATGAAATTTTCCCCTTGACAAAATCATAGTTTAATGCTAGGATTAATTTATGGATAAATTATATGATAATATTACGGAAATGATAGGGCATACTCCCTTGCTTGCTTTGTCGGGCTTTATGGCGGCACACAGCGCACAGGCGCAAATACTAGGCAAGCTAGAAAGCAAAAACCCCGCTGGTAGCGTTAAAGACCGCCTTGCACTAGCATTAATTGCCGACGCAGAAGAAAAAGGCTTGCTTGGCGATGAGGCTGTTATTATAGAGCCAACCAGCGGCAACACAGGCATTGGGCTTGCGGCAATTGCCGCCGCACGTGGCTATCGCTGTATCCTTACAATGCCAGAAACGATGAGCATTGAACGTCGTCAATTGCTCGCTTTGTTTGGTGCGGAGATAGTGCTTACGCCAGGTCAGCTTGGAATGAATGGTGCCGTCGCAAGAGCAAAGGAGCTTGCGGCGCAGACAAAAGGCGGCTTTTTGGCAGGGCAGTTTGATAATCCCGCAAACCCCGCTATGCATTATAGCACAACAGGACCCGAAATTTGGGCGGCAACGGGCGGTAAAATTGATATTTTTGTAGCAGGTGCAGGCACAGGCGGTACAATAACAGGTGCAGGCAAATTTTTACGTGAAAAAAATCCCAATATACATATAGCCGTGGTAGAACCCGCCGCAAGCCCTGTTTTGTCAGGTGGAAGCCCCGCCCCGCACAAAATCCAAGGCATAGGTCCTGGTTTTATTCCTGCTATACTTGACACAAATATCTATAACGAGATAATCTGCGTTTCAAATGAAGATGCAATGACCACAAGCCGTGAATTAGCAAGGCTTGATGGGCTTTTGTGCGGAATTTCATCGGGTGCTTCGGCATATGCGGCATTGCAATTAGCAAACCGTCCTGAAAATGCAGGTAAAACAATAGTCGCCATCATACCCGATACGGGCGAAAGGTATTTGTCGATGTTATGAAGGAGCTAATTAAATTTATACGCGAACAAGACCCCGCAATCCGCCGCAATATTGAGGTTTTCTTATACCAAGGCTTATGGGCAGTTACCATCCACCGTTTGGCACATCGTATGTACAAATGGCGGCTTTTTCTGCTTTCCCGCATATTATCGCAAATCACACGCTTTTGGACGGGTATAGAAATACACCCTGGTGCTACACTTTCAAAAACAGTTTTCATAGACCACGGTAGCGGTGTCGTTATAGGTGAAACCTGCGAAATAGGCGAACGTGTCGTCATTTACCAAGGCGTAACTCTAGGCGGCACAGGTAAAGATACAGGCAAACGCCACCCTTGTATCAAAAATAATGTTATGATTGGTGCATCCGCATCCATTCTAGGACCAATAACCATCGGCGAAAACTCCAAAATCGGAGCAAACAGCGTTGTTGTAAAATGTGTGCCACCAGACAGCACGGTCGTCGGCGAAAGAGCAAGGGATATAAGCCACGAAGCATCGCTAAACCTTGAAATAAAAGAACTGCGCAAACGTATAGATGAATTAGAAAAGCAATCTCAAATTTTAGGGAAGTGAAAATCTATGGACAAAAACAAAAGAAAAGCAATTTTTACAGGTATTTTAGGTATTGCAGTCGTTGCAACCATCCTTATTGCAATGAATGCTTCCCGTGAAAATCCCCCGCAATTTGTCATCGGCGAACCCATCCCTATACCCATTTTAATGTTCCACCGCGTTATGGAGGACGAAATAATCGACCCATATATGGACGTAACCGCCGACCAATTGCATAGCTTTTTAACCGCTATGACAAATGCAGGTTTTAACGCCGTGTCTTTCACCGATTTAGAAAATTTTGTAATAGGCGAGCAAGAGCTACCTCAAAACCCCTTCGTCATCACCTTTGACGACGGCTATCTTTGCAATTATACTCTCGCCTTCCCCATACTGCAAGAACTAGGTCTGCCCGCCACAATAAACATCATAGGCTCACGCCGTGGCGCATACACCTATGCAGGACAGCCATCAACCCCCCATTTCACTTGGGAACAAGCCGAAACAATGGTCTCTTCAGGGCTTATAACAATAGGCAATCACACATACGATATGCACGGTGCGCCAGGCATAACCGAAGGCAGACTAGGCGCAACCCAATTACCAAACGAAACCGATACAGAATTTGCCGCCGCTTTTGCCGCAGATATGCAGACCTTCAACCAATATTATTTCAACCTTTTTATGGAAACACCACGCATTTTCGCCTATCCCTTTGGCTGGAGCAATCCTACCACAGAACAGGCTCTGCGCCAAAGCGGCTATTCCACCACCCTGCTGACAGGCGAAGCCGTAAGCACCATACGCCGCTTAGAGCCTTTCACCTTGCACAACCTATACCGCATTAATGTAAATGGCAATTACACCCCCGAAGATTTAATTTGGCTAATCCAAACCCAATCACGTCAGGCTTTAGAAAATATTTTAAATTAACGCTTGACAATATCAAAAATATGTGTTATGCTGTTGCAGTATGAAGAAGAAGCCTGCTTCTCACCTAGTGTTTATGACGCTTAGGTTAAAAGATTTTCAAATTTCTTTTTGAAATTCTGCGGGCGTTTATGCGCCCGTTTTTTTATGGGCAAGAGCTGGAGGTGCTAGATATAGCGGAGTTTTATATCAATGAGCAAATAAGGGACAAAGAAGTGCGCCTTATAGGTGTCAGCGGCGAAATGATAGGTGTTGTTTCATCACGTGATGCTCAAAAAATGGCGGATGACAAGAATTTAGATTTGGTAAAGATTTCACCAAATGCAAAGCCCCCCGTTTGCAAAATTATGGATTTTTCAAAATTCAAGTACGAACAAGCAAAAAAAGAGCGTGAAAACCGCAAAAAGCAAAAAAATGTGGAAACAAAAGAGCTTTGGCTTTCACCAAACATCGACAACCACGACGTGCAAGTGCGTGTAAAACGTGCTATCGAATTTTTAAAAGATGGCAACAAGGTCAAAATAACTGTGCGTATGCATGGACGCGAGCTTGGTCGTTCTTCCGTCGCCGTCAAAATTTTGGATGACTTCTATAAACAAGTAGAAGAATACGCCATCCTAGACCGTGGCGCAAAAATGGAAGGCAAACGTATGTCTATGTTTTTAGTTCCACGTAAAGACGAAAAGAAAAAGGAGAATACAAACAATGGTTAAAATGAAAACACACCGTGCCGCCGCCAAACGCTTTAAAGCAACAGGCACTGGCAAATTAAAGCGTATGAAAGCAAACAAAAGCCATATCTTAGAAAAAAAATCACCAAAGCGTAAACGTAATTTGCGCAAATCTACTCTTATTGACAAAACAAAAGAAAAAAATTACAAAAAAGCATTGCCTTATCTATAGGATAATAATGGAAAACAGACGAAAACTGACATAGAAGGAGAATCACAATGGCAAGAATAAAAGGTGGCTTAAATGCCAAAAAAAGACATAAAAAGGTACTAAAACTTGCAAAAGGCTACTACGGTGCCCGTAGCAAACAATATAGAACCGCAAAAGCAGCAGTAATGCGTGCAATGTCGCACGCCTACATTGGCCGCAAACAACTAAAGCGTGATATGCGCCGCCTATGGATAACCCGCATCAACGCCGCCGCCCGCACAAACGGTATGTCCTACAGCCGTTTAATAAATGGGCTAAAGGTAGCAGGTATAAACATCAACCGCAAAATGCTTTCCGAAATGGCAATCCACGACGCACCAGCCTTCACCGCCTTAGTAGAAACTGCAAAAAAAGCAGTGTAATAGACCTAGCTCAATCCAAAATCTCATCAATAAACATAACACAACTCCCCTTGGCAAATCGTAAGGGGAGTTGTGTTTTTGTAGTTATTAGACTTCTTTTTTGCTCGTAGCCTTCTCTCGACTTATGTCAAGAAGTTTCCTTTTAACATCAACCAATAAATGTATTATTGCGCAAAAACCCGTTGCAATAATAAAGAATAAGCCTATACCAATGGTTATTATCAATGTGCTTGTGTCATTCGCCCTTGTTATGACCGCAATGTACAAAACAAAATAGAAAAATAGAGCAAGCGCAAATCCAAATATTATAGATGACCAAAAAATTTTAATCTACATAACACCCTTCCCTGTGCGGTTTATTCAAAGCATACCTTGCTGTCTTGCTTGCCTTGCCAAAAAGATATTTCGTCATCGCTTTCCGTTTCTAACTTCAAGGTAACCACCCTAAAAACAATCAACCCCAAACCGCTAGAGATGGTTTAGGGTTGTGTTTTGTTAATATCAATTACTCCGTTGCAGTCATTTTGAAACTGATTATATTTTCTTAGAGAACATTCCAACGAACATTCCAATTCCTATTAAAGGCAACCACAGAACAAAGACATTGACTGCAAATTGAAGCAAATCTAAGTAAAACCGTGTAAAAATATGAGTAGGTCCCGATACCATAACACCCTCTTTCTTTGTATACCATATAAAGAAAGTGTCAGGAAAACCGAAATAACGTATGTAATTATGCGAAGTTTCATCTGTTGTAGAAAATATAATCGAAAGAACGATACAAGCCAAAATAGCCAATAACAATGTTAAAATGCAAATGGCAATAATACCTGCTTCATTTTTATTCTTTGCCCAATGTCTTTTTAGAAGAAATTTTCGCAAAACTCCACCTCGCTACTTTTAATAATTTTACCCCTGTCTCCATTGTACAGTTCTGCTCCAAGTTTCATCGAATACTAAGTCTACCGGAAACCCTTCTACTGCTATAAAAGCCGACCAAGTTCCTTCTGCTTCCAATATTAGGTTGCCTCCGCTAACTCTGCTAAATCCATTTCTTCGATGTTGCCACGAAACTCCATAGGCGACTGTTTTAATTTAGATAATGCTACCTCATCACTATCATATCAAAAACATCTATCCATCCTCCATAAACAGGTGTAAGCGTCATCTGACTAGTCGAACCTGACATTAGAACCTCAATTGGATATACTCTGCCAAAATGCCAATGTGGTCCGTGCTGTTCACTTATGGTAATTCCATTCGCAATAAGCATTGTAAGAGAATGAAAAGCCAATTCTTCTGTAGTCGGATTTCTAAGAGTTATAGCTAATGAAGTGTTCCTAAATGTATGATAGTAGCTTCTTATGAAACTCCTCGGACTAGCGAAAGTATCAAGCTCTCCATATTCTTCCAAGTGACGAAACATATTAAAAACGTGTTGCTTCATAAGGTCGCCAGAAGCACGCTTCAATGATAAGCCTACTATTTCACCATCAATTACAATTTCTTCAATGCTAAAAATCTTATTGAGAAATTCATCTTCAGCAAATTCACGCAAAGACGACGCACTCTCAACTCCATCTGCCAAAGCAACAGCGGGCAACACCATAAAAACCATAACCATCGCCAAACAAGCAGCGGTTAATCTAATTAATTTCTTCATACGGAAGTTCCTCCTTATAATCATAAATATTTTTTAAGAAAACCATTAATACAGTTTCCTTGCGTACCTTACTTGTCTTGCCAAAGCTATTTCGTCTTCGCTTTCCGTTTCTAACTTCAAGGTAACCACATCCCCTCGTGTACACGTATATGTAAT
>WRBJ01000021.1 GCA_009784615.1 Defluviitaleaceae bacterium
GAATTGACCCAAACAAGCAACTTTTTTCGCCCTATTTCAAAGGAATGCTAGGAGTGAACCATTCAAACCCACTAGCAAATTAATTATACAACATTGCTCTTGTTTTGTCAAGAGTTTTTTTGTGTAAGGTTGTCAAGTTATTTAACGAGCAATACAGCAGAAGCACTACCTACAATCCAACCTAGCATTTAACAATGCACCAAACAAAATTGTAGTAGATATTATGTTAAGCCACAGCATCATAATAAAAATAGAGGCAATAGACCCATATATAATAGAAAAATTAGCAAAATTGCTGACGTAAATATTAAAAGCAAATGTAGATACCGCCCAAACAACTATTGTAAGAATTGCGCCGGGTATCAGGCTTTTAAAGCGGTGCTTAACAGCAGAGCATAAATGATAAATTAAAATAATAGCAACCAAAAGCAAAGCGGCGGTTACAACAAAGCCCACCACGCCAAAAATGCCATCAAAAGCGGCGTTTTGTTCAAAAAAGCTCGCAACAAAATCTTTTGTTATATCACGGAAAATAATCGTAAACAAAGACGCAATAATAGCAAAAGCTAGTATAATGACACAAAGAGCGCATATTGCGTATTTTTTAAACCAATGTCTGTCATCATTTTGATTATAAACACGGTTAACACCACGCATTATAGCACGAAAACCGTTTATAACCGTGTATAACGATAAAATTAAACCAATAGACATAACGGCGGGGTTTTGCAAATCGACAACCTCGTGTATTATTGTGTTTATCGTATTGGCAATTTCGGTAGGAAAAAGGGCAGAAACTTCCGCAAGAAGGTAGGTAGAATCTATATTAAAATACCCAACCAGCGATACTAAAAATATTAAAAAAGGAAATAACGAAAAAATTAAGCGATAGGTTAATTGTGTAGCAAGTGGCAAAATTTCTGTATCCTTCGCCTCTTTGGCAAACGATTTGATAAACTTTGTGAAATTTTTCATATACAAAACTCCTTTTTTGTGGTAATATGATAAAGAGGTGAATTAAATGACTAAAATTTTGCGCAGGACAGATATTGCAGTTATTGTTTCGTTTTTATTATTTGCAATTGCGTTGTTAATTATTTTTTTTGTTGTGGGTGCCAGCCAGCTTTCGGGCGGCAATGTTCACGTTATCATCACGGTGGACGGCAGACAAGTGCATATGTTGGACATAGACCAATACGACGGACAAACAATAGTTGTTGAAACAGAGCGGGGCAGCAACACAATACACATAGAAAATGGCGTAGTGCGTATGACACACGCAGATTGCCCAGACCTTGTTTGCGTACAAACACCTGCTGTAAGAAGGGCTTTAATGCGCATTACCTGCCTGCCCAACAGGGTTAATGTTTGGATAGAATCCATAGAACGCAACCCGAACGAACCAGATATTTGGGTAAAAAATAAAGAGGATGAGGCGTATGGCTACGGACTATAAAGATTTGCAAGGCGTATGGAGCATAACCCGCGACAACGAGGTTTTTAACGGCGAATTTGCGATAGACGATGATGAAATATCATTTATTTTTGAAGGCAAAACACTGCAAATTTTGCACCTTGGCGAAATAAAAAAAATGAAGTGGGGATATTACCTAGAAGCCTTTGGGGAAGATGACGAAAAAATTGTATTTAAAAAATATAGTTACCTTGAAAAAGTGCCGCTTTTTTCAAAAATAAAACCCATACCAAGGGCAAAAACAAAAATGTCTTTAACGAAACGTATTGCATTTTATGGCGTTTTTGCAGGGCTTGCCATTATTATGGCTATTATCGAACGTATGTTTCCGCTACCCATCCCCGTGCCGGGTATAAAGCTGGGACTTGCAAACGCAATAGTAATTATGGTGCTGTATATTTTTAACACACGCTCGGCTTTTTCCATTGCGGTGTTGCGCATTATTATTGTGGGCTTGTTGTTTGGCTCGGTTTTTGGTATGGCATATAGCCTTGCAGGCGGTTTGGTTAGCTTTATTGTTATGGTTGTCGCCAAGCGTAGTAATATTTTTGGTGTGGTTGGTGTTAGCGTCTTTGGTGGCGTGGCGCATAATATGGCACAAATTGCGGTTGCGGTGCTTTTGGTTAATGACATACGCCTTTTTTGGCATAGCCCATTTCTTATAATAGCAGGTGTGGTAACTGGTATTTTGATAGGATACACAGCAGGATTTGCGGCAACAAATATCAAAATTCTTAAAAAAATATAAACTGTCCCAAATGCAGTAAAATAAGGTGTTGATAACTTTGTGGAAAACAAAATCCGCTCACAGAGCGGTTTGTAGCTATCGTACACAAATCCTATGGTTACGCCATTTGTGCCACAAAGCCCACAAGACCGTTATTCACATTAAAATGTGAATAAATACAATTTTAATACATCGCTAAAACCCCGATATAATCATAAAAACAACCAATAATAAACTGGTTGTTTTTATTTTTAATGTATTTATAGTGGTAATGTATCAAAGGCTACATTTCCAGCTCCAAATCTACACCTTCGGCTATTTCATCATTTTCATCATCTTCTGCATTGCCTATTATTTCCTCCATCATCCGCACAGTGGCTTCTTCGTCGATAATAAAATAGCTAACACCACCGATATTTCGCCCTGCACCTGGAACAGTATGAAAAGTGATATTATCGGTATCAAGAGAACCAACGACTGGGTTTGCACTATAGCGTATAGCGTCAGGTAAACCTATGTTTGTGTTAATATGTGTGGCAAAAGAGTTAAAAAGCGACATTGGGTTGTTCATAATTGCTTCTGTGGTTAGCAGTTGTGTAAAGAAGGCCTGCATAAATAATTGCGTCATAGCTATTCTGCCAAGGTCGCCATCGGGGTACTGCCTAAAACGTATAACCTGCTCGGCTTGGCTGCCGTTAAGGCGTTGCCAGCCTGGGTGAATATCAACAACAAGTTGCCCTGGATGATGTACGCCATCTATCGTAATACCATTATAAAACAGCCTGCGAGGAACATCCATATAAACACCGCCAATGTCATCCACTATAAATCTAAAAGCAGGAAGACGCAATGTAACATAATAGTCAAATTTTAACCCTAAAATGCTTTCGATATGATTGTTTACAAAGGTTAAACCATTGCCGCTAGAAACACCAGCACGTGTAAACATTTCGTTTAGCTTTAGATTATCCCCGCGTGGAAGATAACCGCTTCGGTTAATATCTGCAAAATCAGCCCGAAGCTGTGGGGTTATATCCACAAGGGTATCCCTTGGCACCGAAACAACATCTACTTTGCCACTATCCAAATCCATACGTACGGCAAGCATAATGTCAGGAAGGCTTGCTTCGTCATCCAAGCCAAGCACCAATATGTTCAAAATTTCGGGCTCTTTTGGCGTGTTCGGGTTATCCGGATTATTATCATTGCCACGCCCACCGTCGCCTATTATGGCAGGTGGCCATAAATTGCCCCCGCCGCTAGAAATATTGTAAGACAAAATTGCAGCAGTGCCTACCACCAAAACTGCTATTATTGCAAAGCAAAATATTGCTACACCCTTTTTTGCTTTTGAATTTTTTTTCATAATATCACCCTATAGTCGGGAGGAAAGTTTCCCCGCCATTTCTTCAAAATGTTCTTTTGTAAACTTGTTTGTTGGTCTTTTCATTACAATGCCATCGCTATCAAAACGTGGAATGATGTGCGTGTGAAAATAAAATACGGTTTGCTCGGCGGCTATGCCGTTATTTTGTAATACATTAATACCATCGCAACCCGTGGTTTCTTTTACAATGCGGGCAATTTTTTGCACAAGCGGAAACAGCTTTGCCGCCAACCCTTCATCAAGCTCGTAAATATCTTTAGCAGGGATTTTTGGAATAACAAGGCAATGCCCAATATGTGCAGGAAAAACATCCAAAATCACCAAAAAATCATCGTCTTCATAAACTTTGTGGCAAGGCATTTCGCCTTTAAGTATTTTATTGAAAATGGTGTCCAAGGGTTCGCTCATTATCTATCCTCCCAAAATAATTTATTTTTTCAAAATACTAGCCATATCGGTTCTTTCCCAAGGCAAATCTAAATCCTTACGCCCAAAATGCCCATATGTGGCAGTTTGATGATAAATAGGACGGCATAGTTGCAAATGGTCAATTATAGCCTTTGGACGAAGGTCAAAATGCTTGTTAATAAGCTCTAAAATCTCAGCGTCGGCAATCGCTCCCGTTCCAAAGGTATTAACAAAAATAGACACAGGCTTTGCAACACCTATTGCATACGCAAGCTGTATTTCACAGGTTTTTGCAAGCCCCGCCGCAACAATATTTTTCGCAACATAACGTGCGGCATATGCGGCAGACCGGTCCACCTTCGTCGGGTCTTTGCCGCTAAAAGCCCCGCCGCCATGGCGGGCAAAACCACCATATGTGTCAACAATAATCTTTCTGCCTGTCAAGCCCACATCACCCTTAGGGCCGCCCGTTACAAAACGCCCCGTCGGGTTAATAAAAAATTTAGTTTTATCATCCACCAAATGTTGCGGTATCGTTTTATTTACAACATATTCCATCAAATCCCGCTCTATTGTTGCGTGGTCAACCTCTGGTGCATGTTGCGCAGACACAACAACAGCCTCAACACGTTTTGGGGTGTCGCCGTCATATTCTAGCGTAACCTGTGCCTTGCCATCAGGGCGCAAATACGCCAATTTACCGCTTGCACGTGTATCGTCAAGGGCTTTCGCCAACCCATGCGCAAGGTATATAGGCATAGGCATCAACACCTCTGTTTCATCACAAGCATACCCAAACATCATACCTTGGTCGCCCGCACCTATATCTGCGCTAGACTCTCCTCGGCGGCTCTCAAGCGCAATATCAACACCCGCCGCAATATCAGGCGACTGCCCTTTAAGCGAAACAACAACAGCGCAAGAATCACTGTCAAAACCATACTTCGCACGGGTATAACCAATGTCGTGTACCGTTTTACGTACAATATCTTCAATATCAACATAACAATTTGTCGTAATCTCGCCCGTAACAAAAACCATACCTGTTGTAGCAAGGGTTTCGCAAGCCACACGGGCGTGTGGGTCTTGTGCCAAAATAGCGTCCAACACAGCGTCAGATATTTGGTCGCACATTTTATCAGGGTGTCCACGTGTTACAGATTCTGATGTAAATAATTTTGTCATCTATTTCTTCTCCTTCGTTTTAAGTATAAATTCCTTCATATCATTTTACCCTATTTTTAAAAAATGTAAAGTGTTTTGCGAAAATTTAAAAACTTTGTAAGAAAACCGCAACAAAAAGGACAGCTTGCTATTGCGCAAATTTACCGAATGTGCTATTATACTAAAATAAATAAAAGATAGGAGAGTTACAAATGGCAGGACATTCCAAATTTGCTAATATTAAGCATAAAAAAGAAAAAGCAGACGCAAAGAAAGCAAAAGTTTTTACAAAATTCGGTAAAGAAATTGCGGTGGCAGTAAAAAGCGGCGGCGCAGACCCTTCCGCCAACCCGCGCCTAAAGGACGTTATAGCCAAAGCAAAGGCAAACAACATGCCAAACGACAATATAGACCGTGCCATAAAAAAAGCCGCAGGCGACAAAGACGGCAAAACCTTTGAAGCCATAAGTTACGAAGGCTTCGGCCCAGGCGGCATTGCCGTTTTTGTAGAAACCCTAACAGATAACAAAACCCGCACCGTCAGCAACGTACGTGCCGCTTTTAACAAAGGCGAAGGCAACTTGGGCGTCAGCGGCTCGGTGTCCTTCCAATTCGACCATATAGGGCAAATCACCGTGTTAAAAACCGACAGCCCAATGGATGAAGAAGAGCTAATGATGTTGGTGCTAGACGCAGGCGCAACAGACTTTAACGCCGAAGAAGACGAAGGTTACGAGATAATAACAGACCCGCTAGGTATGGGCATAGTGCTAGAAGCGATGGAAACAGCAAAAATCCCCGTCTTAACCGCCGAGGTTATAATGCAGCCAAAACTATACACAACCCTAACCAACCCCGACGATATTAAAAAGATGAACAAAATACTGGCTTTGCTAGAAGAAGATGACGATGTGCAAGCCGTTTTTCATAACTGGGAAGAAGAATAAAATACTCAATTTGACAAAATTAAAAAAATTTGAAAAAAATGCTTGCATTATTTTGTCGGCTGTGGTATAATGCTTTTAGGTTAAATTGTCGAAACAGGGCAAACCCCGTAATAATAAGGAAAACTGCAATTATTAACTATAGATTGTCAAGCCATCGGTAACGAGCGAACTGGATTGCTTCGGGGTTCACTACCCATCATATCGGAAGAACGTCCCTCGCAATGACGAACCGTGTTGACGACATTCGACCCCAGCCAAGGGAAGCCGTCATTGCGAGGGCTACCAAAAAGCCAAAGCAATACACACAAAGCCCGAAGCAATCCAGCCAAGGGACTACAAAAATCTACAGGGGGTGAACAACGCAATGCAACACCCAAAAGACAACTACAAACTAACAATAGCGCAAAAAATAAAAAAAATGCGAAACCATAGAGGCGTTAGCCAGCAAACCCTTGCTGATGCTTCCATAATGCACCAAAAAACAGTGTCACGCATAGAAAACGGCACTGACGAATACAGCAAGGACGAACTAAAAGCCATCAAAAACCACCTTGACATTGCAAATATGCCTTTAACAGAAGAAGAATGTAACACGTTTAGGGGTCGTTTGTACTACTGGCGTGATTTGATTAGAAACGGGCGTATGACCGAAGCTAAGGTATTGCAAGACGAGCTTGAAAAAATAACAAATCTTGATGTGCTTTATTTCGATTTGCCAACGCTATACCGTATTTTTGAAGTTTTGTTTTTGATGACTGAAATTAGCTTTTCAAGCGAAATCGAAAAAGATTTTAATATAATTAAAGAAAAAATGAAATACCTTGAAGGTATTCTTGATGAAATGAACACAGAACACCGCTATCACTACAACTGTCAACTAGGCGCATTTTACAGCTTGCAAAATGATAATGAAAAAGCCTTGGAACATTATAACCAAGCCTTAGACATAATGAAACAAAATAAAGACATTTTGCCCAATGAAGAAGCAACTCTTTATTATAATATAGCGGTTTGCTATACAGACCTAGAGAAACCAAACCGTGCTTTGATGTTTTTGAACAACATACCTAAAAAACAAGCTGGATATGTAACGACAGGATATAGTTTAGGTGTAGACATTACGCTTGCTATAAATCTTTATAGAATTGGCTTGTATGATGAAGCAGAGAAGGTATTGTTAGACTGCCTTGAACAAGCCAAGGGTATGAATGACAAACTGTACATCGGCTTAGTTTTTCACCATCTAGGCATTTTGCATAAATATGCAAAAAACTGGGAAAAGTCTATTGAATGTTCCGACCAAGCATTAAGTTTTTTTGACGAAGATACTCGCTATCACGCTTGGGCTTTGTATTTCAAAATACGCTGTATGATGGAAACTGGAAAATTATCTGCACTTGAAAGAGAATTAAGACAAATAGCACTTTCATTTAAAAAATACCCAAGATATTTAGTTGTTTTAGAAGCACTAAAGTATACCATACATTTAAGAAGAAGTATGAGCAGATATGACATAAACGCCGTTACATATTTAGAAAACGTTGCTATCCCTATTTTTGAAAAAAGAAGTCATAGCCTAGAAGCTATTGATTGTTACAAACTTCTTGAAGAACATTTTGGCAGAACAAGCAAGCAGAAAAAAACTTTAGAAACACGTAAAAAAATTATCGAAATTTATGAAAGGATGGTATAAGTATATGATAAAAAGATTATTAGCAATTATTTTGACTTTAATCACATTACTTGCCATGACTGCAACAATTGTTTCTGCTGACCCCGGTGGTAGCTCGGCTCCGCCAATCAAGCCACTTAGAATAGTATTACCGCAACCCCCATCAATTGACAAATAAAGCAACTTATCGAAACATTTTGGCAGAACCAGCAAGCAGAAAAAAACCTTAGAAACACGTAAGGCAATTATCGAGATTTATGAGAGGATGGTATAAGCCTATGAAAAAAAGATTATTGGCTTTAGGTTTAATATTAATTGCATTGTTTGCAGTTAGTACAAGTGTGGTTTTGGGTGACGGTCCTAGCACTCCACCAATCAGACCACTTAGAATAATAACACCACCTCTACCAAGCAACAACTAACTTTCGTCCACCCCCAGTTGGTTTCATTTGACTAATCTCCTTATAGTCCAAAAACACGGAAAAGATTACTCCTCTTTTCCGTGTTTTTGTTTTGTCAAATTTTGTCGAAAAAGATGAGAGAGAAGAATACACAATTTTGAAAAAACATTACTTTGACAAAATATTCCATAGCTGGTATATTGTTCTTACAAGCACCAAACAACACGGTGCAAATAAATTACATAATGGAGGTCATTATTATGACACAAGAAATGACAAAAAGAGCACCAAGCAGACAAGCAAGCCAATACGTAAGAGCAGTGGACGAGCTAGGGCGCATTATTTTACCAAGAACAGCAAGAGAACACCAAGGCATATACCCTGGCGACGAGTTTGAGATTATTATGGACGGCGGCAACATAATACTGGCAAGACACAGTCCAACCTGCCTAGCCTGCGACGACGACACAGATGTGCAAAAGCTAAACAAAACATTCCTTTGTGCAGAATGTAGAGAAGCAGTAAAAAAAACATTATAAACAAGCTAAACACCCCTTTGCCAATTTTCGCAATACCTCCACGCAACAAATTTAAAATACAATCAGAATAACCCAAAAAGGCGGCAACCTGCCGCCTTTTTGGGTGTATTGCAAATAATTAAATTATCATTTATCGGTTTATTGCATAAATTACTTCTACACGGGCGGTTATTGTTAGGTCGTCGGCGTGTATTGGCACGTTTTGCCTGTCGTAAGACATCTCTGCCATAGCAACGCCCATATCAAAACTGCCCCAAGATGTTGGTGCTGCCCACGTATTGGTTTCTGTTACAGACACAACAGTTGCAACAGAGCTACCCAATGCACCCGCTATTGCGTCGCCTTTTGCGGCGGCATCTGCCACGGCTACCGCTAAGGCTTGAAGGTATACCGATGAAGAATCTTCAACGCTAAACCAAACGCCGCCAGAGCGGTTTGCGCCAGCCGCAACGCCTGCGCCTATTACATAGCCTACATTGTCCAAATCACGCACGGTTACGTTGATTGTATTATTAACCGTATGCCCTATTACACGTCCGCCGCTTCCCCATTGTTGGTGTATAGAGAAGCGTTGTGTAGAAATATCGTCTTCGCTTATGCCCATAGCGGTTAGTGCCGCAATTACGGCGTTTACGGTTGTGTTGTTTTGCGTGATAGCCGCTTGTGCGTCTACATTTGAATTTTCTACACCCAATGAAACCGTTGCAATGTCGGGTGTTACACTGATAGAGCCAACGCCGGCTACGGTAACCGTTGGCAAATTGCTTTCTACGACGGTTTGCATTGGTGCGGCGGCATCTGCCTGTGTAATTTCTGCACGGGCAGGCGCAAAAACTATTACGCCAACAATGGCAACAACTGCCACTAATCCAAAGGTGGCAATGGTTTTAATTTTGTCTTTTAACATAAAATCCTCCTTAAAAAATTGCGTTTATTTTTAAGACGCAAAAACAAATAATTTGTTCCATTATTTTAATAGCTCGTCATATGTGGTTTGCAATACGTCCCTTATGCCCCGCAGTTGCGAGGCTTGTATGTGTTGTATACCTCTCTCAATTTTAACAAGTGTTTCACGTGTCATATCTATGCCCAATAGCTGTAGCTTTAATGCAAGCTGGGTTTGCCCAATGCCATAGGCTTTTCTTATTTTACGGATATTTGCACCAATGTTAATTTCTGTATCCTGCTTAATTTTTTGCTCCTGCATATCATCTTCCTCCTAATGGACTAAATTTAGTCCATTTTCTTCTTGACTTTACATTAATAATATGCTACAATAGGACTAATATTAGTCCTATATACAATTTTTTTGTACATATTTAATGAGGTGAGCAAAATGAAGTTTGAAGAACAGAAAAATGCCTTTTTTAAATTGATAGAAGGAACAATAAAAGAAGCCCATACGGCGATTGCGAATGACGACGCAATAGCGGTATCGGCGGCTTTGGGGAAGTTGAGAGGTAGCAGGAAATCGTTGACAGAATATGGCAAAGGAATTTGTAAAGAACGCTCGGAAGAATTATTAGGAAAAATTAATGAATTAATTGATTATATTTAGCATAAAAAATCCCAAAGCCAACGCTTCGGGATTTTTTATTAATTAATTGTTACACGTGATGTGCTGTTGTTGTTTATATCTGCAAGGTTTCTGTCAAAATCTACATTTGTTATTGTTATGTTGCCCGTGCTGGCTCTTGCTTGCAGTCTGCCCTCTACCGAGCTGTTTGTAAAATTAATTCTTCCTGTAGTGGTGCGGATTTCGGCATCGCCCGAAACATTTGTATCGCTTATTGTTGCGTTACCTGTGCTGGCTTGCACCGATAGGCTTTGGGTGTTTAGGCGGTTTGCGTCAATGCGTCCTGTGGTGGTACGGATGTAAATAGAGCCGGTTGCACTGCTGTTGCCGCTGATGTTAATATTGCCTGTAGAAGCCCTTGCTTCTATGTTGCCCGAAGCGTGTGCATTTGTTGCGTCAATTCTGCCTGTGGTGGTGCTTAGTTCCAAATTATTTGCGGCTTCTATTCTTGATACGTTGATGTTGCCTGTGGTTGCGCTTACTGTAATATTTTGGCTTGACGACGAATTGTCTAAATCTATACGTCCTGTGGTAGAGCGTACAGAAATATCCCTTGCGGTAATATTGCTTAAATTATGATTGCCTGTTGAAGTATGCGAAATAAAGTTTCCTGCATTGATATTGCTTGCGTTAATACGTCCTGTGGTAGAGCGTAAATCTAAATTATCAAATTCTGCACCTCTTGGTAAATAAATTGTAAGGTTAGAACGAGTGTTAAAACCAAAGCTAAAAACCTGTATATGGCTTGCTTGGTGTATGTTTAGCGTACCATTGTTGCGGTTGTGTTCAAAAACGGGGCGTACATAATTGTTGCCGCTTGGCGGGGTAAAGACCACACGCACATCATTACCGTTATGCTCTACAACCTCGATATTTGTTATTGTAAGGTTTATGTTGATGTTGCGTACGTCGTTTATACTAAAACTTTCGTCATAAACATCTTCGCCATTTACCGTGCCAGATACGAAATGGCTCGAAATCCCTGGGCTTTGCACGACCCTACCCACAATAACAAATGTTATAAAGCCAATCATTGTTACCAAACTTAGTATTATTGCAATAACAGCTCCGCCGCCCAATCTGCGCCTTTTTTCTGTAACCACTGCGCCGCCTGTTGGTGGCGTTTGCCCTTCGGCATGCGGTGCTTGTTCCCTTAAATCAATATAATCTTTGTTGTCGTTGCTCATAATGTCCTCCATAAATAGTTATTTACATAAAGATACGCCATCCTAATATAAAAGTCTGCTGGAAAATATATATAATTAGCAAAAGAAAAAAGACGGCAGGTTGCCGCCTTTTTGGGTTATTCTGATTGTATTTTAAATTTGTTTCGTGGAGGTATTGCGAAAATTGGCAAAGGAGTGTTTAGCTTGTTCATAATGTTTTTTTACTGCTTCTCTACATTCTGCACAAAGGAATGTTTTGTTTATGATAAGTGTATGGCTTGTGATGATGACACAAATATCAAAAGAGTACATAAGACGTATTTGTGTGAGGAGTGTAGGGAGGCCGTGGGGAAGGTGTTGTAACACCCATAAGATACTAACCCTGCAAAATACATACGATTAAAATCTCGCCAAGGTGCGGGATTTTTTGCGCTTGCAAAATTTCGGATGATATGAGATAATAAAAGGATAAAACTTTAGGAGATGATACTTTGAAGATAAACCAATATTTTTTAGAGCTTAAAGACAGCTACCTATTTTCAACTATAGCAAAAAAAGCGGCGGCGCATATAGAAGCCAACCCAAACGCACAAACCTTGCGCCTTGGCATTGGCGACGTTACCCGCCCGCTTGCACCTGTGGCTATTGCCGCAATGACTGCCGCCGTAGCAGATATGGGCGTTGCGGCAACCTTCAAAGGCTATGGTCCAGAGCAAGGCTATCCTTTTTTGCGTGATGTTATACAAAATTATTATGTGGGCAAAGACGTTACGCTTGCGGCAGACGAAATTTTTGTGGGCGACGGCGCAAAAAGCGATATAGGCAATATTTTAGACCTATTCGCAAAAGAAAATAATGTAATAATACCAGACCCCGTTTACCCCGCATATCTTGACGCAAATATTATGGCAGGGCGCAATGTCTATTTCATAGACGGTAATGAAGAAAACGGATTTTTGCCAATGCCAAACGCGCTTGATGTAAAACCAGATATAATATATATGTGCTCACCAAACAACCCAACAGGCTCGGTTTACACCCGTGAGCAATTAAAAATATGGGTGGATTATGCAATAGAAAACTCTGCAATAATCCTATTTGACGCCGCTTACGAATGTTTTATTACAGACCCAAGCCTACCAACAAGCATTTTTGAAATTGAAGGAGCAAGAAAATGCGCAATAGAAATTGCCTCGATGTCCAAAATGGCAGGCTTTACAGGCGTGCGTTGCGGCTACACAATAGTACCGCACGAGCTTAATTTTGATGGTGGAAATATAAATAAAATGTGGAACCGCCGCCAAACAACAAAATTTAATGGCGTATCATACATAGTGCAACGTGGCGCAGAAGCAGTGTTTACGCCAAAAGGTATAGAACAATGTAAAGAAAATATTGACGCATATATGGCAAATGCACAAATAATAGCCCAAACTATGAAAGACTTAAACATCTGGCACGTCGGCGGCAAAAATGCACCATATGTATGGTTAAAATGTCCAAACAACCTATCATCTTGGGACTTTTTCGACTTTTTGTTGGAAAAAGCCAATATCGTAGGTACACCAGGTGCAGGCTTCGGCGCAAAAGGCGAAGGGTACTTCCGCCTTTCTGCCTTTAATAGCAAAGAAAATGTAACCGAAGCAATGCGAAGAATAAAAGAAGTTTTATAGACCAACATATATTAAAGAGTTTAATTAAATAACAGTAATGATGAAATCTATATCATAACAAATAATTAAGGGTTGTTTTTATTTGTTAATTGGTGTATAATGTCTACAGAAAAAAAGATGGAGTTGGTTTATGATGAAGATGAACAAAAAACAGCTAAAAGCCGCCTACGAAGCAAGCGAAGCTAACTTGGCACATATGCTGAAAGAAGTAGAGCGTATTGAAAACGCCATTTTGACCAATAATTGGAACTATCGTGGTGCTTGCAACGAAGTTTCTGGCGATGGATACGAAGCGTTGCAAAGGGTTAATCGTATCATCGACACTATTTTTGGGTACATGGGCAATGTGCCAACGCCATTTGCAGTTTTCGACGACAAATCCCGCACATTGTTTCTAAACAAATTTTTTATCGAGCAAGGCTTTAAGCCCGAAAACACCTTAGGCAAAACTTTAAACGATTCCTGGCCCTGCGAAGCAAACGCCCAAGCAGCAAAGGTAGCGGCAGAGGTTGCCGCAAATGGTCAAAAACAAACCTTTCAAGCTCCTCTTACCCTTCCGTCAGGCGAAACGATAATTGAGGAATATATTTTTGAGCCTCTTAAAAACAGCCAAGGGCAAACTAAAGGTTCTGTGCTTATTACGGCAGATGTAACCCATATAGTTAAATCTCAAGAAAAAGCCAAAAAAATAAGTGCCTATCAAGATTTTGAAGCACTTGACATTAAAAGACACTTGGATGATGGTCTGTCGCAAGGTGTTTTACAGTTTGCTTTTAAACCCGAACCGCACGACGAAGATACAGCAGAAGCCGCCGCCGCATACGATAAAATCGGACGCACATTAGAATATGGCGTGGGCTTTATTTCAGCATATATCGAAGAACTATCTGAAATTTTGCAAAAATTTGCTGATAAAAACTTTGACATTGTTCCGCAACAAACTTTTAGGGGCGATTTTTCCACTATAAAAACATCTTTGTTGGATGTAATTAAAAATATGAACGAACTTATTTCAGAAATTCAAGCATCTGCGGGTTCTTTGGATGAGGGCGCATTACAAATTTCTCAAGCAACCCAGCGTTTAGCGGCAACTTTTGAAGAACAAGCCGCATCCATAAATGAAGTAAATGATGCCGTGGCTGTTCTTGCAGAAAAAACCCAGAAAAATGCAGAAGATGCAGAATCTGCCAGCTCTTTATCTATCAAAGCACAAGCGGTAGCGACATCGGGAAGCGACCTAATGAAAGAAATGTCTTTAACTATGGATGAAATTAAAACCTCATCCAACGAAATTGCCAATGTAGCAGACATTATCAGCCAAATAGCCTTCCAAACTAACCTTCTTGCCCTTAACGCATCAGTAGAGGCGGCAAGAGCAGGCGACCACGGCAAAGGTTTTGCCGTTGTAGCAGAAGAAGTGCGAAACTTGGCAGGACGCAGTGCAAAAGCTGCCCAAGAAGCGTCTGATATGATTTCTGCATCCTTGGCTCGTGTTGATGAAGGAGTTACAAAATCTGCACAAACAAGCCAAGCCCTAAAAGAGATACTGGATGTTACCTTGGATGTAACAAATGTTGTGGCTAATATTGCTACAATATCAGGAGAGCAAGCGGAAGAAATAAGCAAAATCCGACAAAGTATTGACGTTATCCATCGTGGCTCCTCAGAAAACTATGGGGCGGTACAAGATAATGCTTATGTCAGCGACGAATTATCAAATCAAGCCGTTAATCTAAAGAAATTAGTTGCTAAATTTAAGGTTAAAAAGAGATAATTATACCTCTAGGAGCGGATGAAGCATACCGCTCCTTTATATTTACCAGCTTGATTTTATTCGTTCGTTATGTTACACTAATATTTATTAGTTGCAAAAATTAAAAGGAGGAAGCCAAATGCGCAAATGGGGTCGCAATAACAAAGGCTTAGATGTTCCGCTAAAGCCATCCCGTATTTTTAGTGTCGTTTTGCCTGCCATCCGCACCCTACGCTTCAAGCTCTTTCTAACCTACATATTAGTCAGCGTTCTGCCTCTTTTCGTACTATGGGGCATAATGAGCAACGAAATAGAAGAACATCTGCTAAATTCCCGTATAGGTGAATTACGTTCGACCGCTTCAACCATAGCAAGAAGGGTGGATTTGATAGGCGATTATATGACAAGCAATGCAACTAGACAATTCCACAATTCTCTGCTTCGCAATGACTTTGGCGGATTATCAGACAGATTTTTCATATCAGACCAAATGGGTGTTGTCTTGCTGGATTCCCGTGGCATTATGGAAGGTGTCCAATGGGCGCAACCTAATATAGTTGAAGCGCTAGAAAACCACCACAGCTACACTGTAAATTTTGGTGACGACGGAGAGGTTTTCATCTTCGTAGCAGTATCAATAATAGATAACAACAACGAAACAATCGGCGCAGTCCTTTTAGAAAACAATATGGTAGAAGCTGGCGCAATAACCACCGCCGTAAACAGCCAAATCATTTATCTAATCATCATCACCGCCATCACAATAACCCTTTTGGTTTTCGCAATAGCTTCGTGGCTTTTAAACCCGTTGCGCCGTGTGCTATCTGCTGTAAAATCTTTCTCCGAAGGCGACTTTGCCCGCCGCATACTAATCAAAAACAAAGACGAAATATCGGCTCTTGGCGTAGCCTTCAACGATATGGCGCAAAAATTAGAATCATCCGAAACCGCAAGACAAGAATTTGTATCAAATGTTTCCCACGAGCTTAAAACACCCCTTGCATCAATAAAGGTGTTAAGCGAATCTCTATTACTGCAAGAAAATGCTTCCGTAGCTGTACATCGTGAGTTTTTATCAGACATAAACTCTGAAGTAGACCGTATGACGGACATAATAAACGAACTATTAAAATTGGTGCGCCTAGATGAAACAGAACTACCGCTAAACATAGGCACATTTAACCTTAACTATCTGTTAGAGGACTGCATAAAACGCCTAAGCCCCCTAGCAAAAAAACAAAATGTAGAAATAGAGCTTGTAACATCCCACCACAACGTAAATATAGAAGCAGACGAAATGAAGCTAACCCTAGCCATTTCAAATCTAATAGAAAACGCCTTAAAATACAGCCTGCCAAACGACCAACCCGTACGTGTACTGCTTGATATAGACTCTAAAAATGCCTTTATAACAGTAGCCGACAAAGGCATAGGTATAGCCGAAGAAGACCACAATAAGGTCTTTGCTCGCTTTTATCGTGCCGATAGAGGAAGGGACAGGCAAACAGGCGGCACGGGTCTAGGTCTTGCCATAACCCACAAAACAATACTACTGCACAAAGGCAGCATAAAACTATCCAGCAAACTAGGCGAAGGTTGCATATTCACCGTCCGTATACCACTAACCGCCGCAAAACAATAATCGTAGGAGGCATTTATGAGCAAGAATAAGAAAAACCAAAGAAACAATGCCCGCATAATAGTTGGAATAATAGCCTTTGCCGCTTTAATTGGCTTAGGTATATTAGTATACCTTGCCCCGTGGCAAAATGACGAGCAGATAATAAACCCGCCACCACCACAAGACGAAGAAACTGACCCCGAATATATCGACATAGCCTTTTACTTCCTAAACAACTCGGGTTTGCTAGAGCAAGAAATACGCAATTTGGAGAAACCTGACGAAGGTGAGTTTTTCCGTGGTGATATAGTGCATCTTGTTTTAATAGGTCTGCACGAAGGTCCGCAAACAGCGGGACTATCAGGCGTTATACCTGAAGGTGTAAATACCGAGTTTTTCAGCTTTTTGCGAGGCGATGACGAAGGTGTATTGCAAATATCTTTTTCGCCAGAATTTTACGAAATTTCGTTATCAGAAAATATAATACTAATTAGCTCATTTGTCTACACTTTCACACAGTTTGATTTTATCGAGCATATCGAGTTTCTTGTGGGTGAAGAACCTTTGTTAGATTCCCACGGTGCACCTTTTGGCCGCCGTAACAGGGGCAACACAATTTTAGATATTACATTAATAGAGCCGCAAACAACCACCGTAACGCTATACTTCCCAGACCGTCAAGCAATGTGGCTTTTCCCCGAACAAAGGGTGGTACGCACTGATAATGTAGGTAGCATAGAAGAAGCCATTGTAAACGAATTGTTGCGTGGACCAATGCAAAGCAATTTAACATCTGCCTTTCCTTCAGATGTAACTTTGATGGGAGTTTCAGTAGAAAGTGCAATAAGCTCCGTAACGGTAAACTTTACACCATCTTTCCTAAATATGGGTGGAAGTACAGCCGAAACAATGGCGATTTTTGCACTGGTAAACAGCTTAACAGAAAGACCGTTAATTAACCGTGTGCAAATTCAAATAGACGGTTTAATAGTAACCGACACAGGCAATATGCATACCGATATATCACGACCAATAGAGCGTGATGAGGATTTGATACAAGAATAAAACACCTGATTGCCCTGTCATTGCAAGGGTTGCCAAATATAGCAGGACAAAATCCCACAATCAAAAAACAGAGGTTAACCTATGGCACGCCCAACAATCTGGATATTTATATTCCTAGCAAGCGGTATCCTTTTTAGCTACAACTTCGGGTTTAATATGTGGCTTGTTGTTCTATGCGCCGCCGCCATAATCTTGTCAGGGCTTATTTATCTAATTTACAAACGCAAAATCGCATTTGCATTACCATTTTTTGCCCTTTTGGGAACATTTCTGGTTCACATCATCATCACACCAAATGATGATGTGTTGGAAAAAGTAGCTTTGCAAGAGGGCTTTGTGCGTGCTACAGGCGTTGTGCAAGACATATCGCTAACCCGTGCGGGCAACCAGCGTGTGCTAATTAACACAAGTTCTTTCGCAATAGGCGCATCGCAACAACCGCATTATTCAAACCTTTTAATACAAGCATTTCTGCCAGAAGGCGCAGATGTAGTATTGGGTCAGCATATAGTGGCATCGGGTTATTTGCACACATTAGAAGGGGTAAGAAACCCCGGTGGCTTCAACGAATTTCAGTTTTTGCGTAGCCGTGGCATAGAATATCGCCTTTTTGCCGAAAGTGTAGAAGTATATGAAATAAATATGACGTGGGCAATGCACATCCGCTCTTTCGGTTTGCGTCTTTCTAAAGTTTTTCACGAAGTATTACCTGCCGATATGGCAGGTATAATGTCTGCAATGATAGTAGGTGACAGAAGCGGGCTAGATATGGAAACACGTGATATGTACTCGTCTGCGGGAATGTTCCACATCCTAGTAGTTTCGGGGCTTCACGTCAATATCCTTGCGTTGTTTTTCAGCAAAGCATTAAATTTTCTAGGTGTAAAAGACGACAAAAAACGAGGCATAGCAACAATTGGTTTTATAATACTATTCGCCATAATGACAGGTGCAGGTGTGGCAACAATACGTGCGTCAATAATGGGCATAACACTTATTTTGGCAGGAATATTAGGCTATCAAAACGACAGCACAACATCATTAGGCATAGCCGCCACAATAATATTGCTATCACAACCCCTATTTTTATTTGACATAGGCTTTATTTACTCTTTTACAACAGTTCTAGCATTAATATACCTTTCGCCGCCGATTAAAAAGATACTACCAAAGCCCATAGCAAAAGACTATGTAGCCACAACCTTAGCCGCAACGGTGGTCTATACGATAATAAGCTCGTATATGTCCTTCGAGTTTTCTCCTTACGTCGTATTAACAAATCTTTTATTGCTACCCACAGTATTTGTTGTGGTTGTGCTTGGCTTAATATTGTCATTGGTTGGGTTAATATCAACGGGTCTGGCATATGTTGTGGCAATGCCCGTTTGGGCGTTGCTATCCTTTTACGAATTTGTGATGAACCTAACCCTTTCATTGCCATTTTCCACAATCCTAACAGGGCGACCAACCACATTAACTATAATTGCTTTATTAATATTAATAATAGCATTTATTAAAATTATTAATAAGAGTAAGAATATGAGAAAACGCCTATTTGTCGCATTTTCTGCAATATCTGCCATCTTCATATTCCAAATAACTTTTAACGCCCTAAATCCAACCATCACCACCACATTTCTATACGTAGGGCAGGGTGATAGTACGATAATATCAAGGGGTCAAAATGCAATAATAATAGATGGCGGCGGTCCTTTCGGGCGAGAAATAGGTCAATCGAGCGGCACCTTCAACCTAATGCCCTACCTTAGCTATCGCGGCGTATCAAAAGCCACCGCCATAATAACCCATAACCATAGCGACCACGCAATAGGTATAATAGAAGCAATGCAAGCAGGACGTATTAATCACCTAATTATGGCAAAGGCAAATTCGGTACAGGGCAATTATACATACGATTTATTGGTAGAAACTGCCAATAATATGCAAATACCTATCAGCTATATATCAGCAGGGTATCAAATAGGCTTTGGCGGTATGCAACTTGATGTCATTTTCCCTTACGATGAACGTACAATGCAGGGCGAAAACAATGCATCTTTGGTAATACTTGCGACGCATAATAACCATAAAATTTTACTAACAGGCGACATAGAAGCCGCCGTCGAAGCCTATATATCAACATCCGCATACATCAATGCACATATAATAAAAATACCCCACCACGGCAGTAGAAGCTCGTCCACGCAACCATTCTTAAACGCCGTAAATCCGCAGTTTGCGGTCATATCCGCAGGGCGTAACTCTATGTTTAACCACCCCCATACCGAAGTGATAAATAGACTGGATGAAAACGGCATAAACTGGGCAAATACAGCGACCCACGGCGCAATAACGGTGCGTACAAACGGCAGAAATATGCGTGTTCAAACAATGATGAGAGGAAATTAATTATGAAAAAACTAAAATGGCTACTACCCGCATTATTACTGGTTTTATCGGCTTGCAACAATACCAATGACGAGTTAGCCCAGCAAGAGGAATATTTCCGAGCTTTAATAGAAGAAAAAACTGCAATTATAGAGGATTTGCAAGAACAAATTGAAGATTTGCAATTTAGATTTGACAATATAAGAGATATTCGTGAAATACATGTACCAGACGCAGGACGTACAGAATGGCGTAATTGGTGGGGCTGGCAAGATTTTCACCCTTACCCTATTGAAGGTGACTTTACAATGCGAATTTATTCACATCCTATGGCAGAATATGACTTTGAGAATTTCGCTGAAATAGAAATTTCTGCCGAGAACTGGGAAATACAGATAATACAAGCTATGCAGGAGTTTACATTTTTGGTAATAGATGATTTGTGGTTTGAAGAAACGAGATTGGTGGTGGATTTAAACCCCGAAGCCGCCGTTGTGTTTAACTGGGGTACATCTGGTGGGTATTTCCGTACACGTGCGTTGCTGGACAGTCTTGCGACTGTACCTAATGTTACGGAAATAATTGTCTTGGTGGGCGGAGAGCGTGGTTTGTCGGCAGACCATTTTAGCTTTGCGCAGATTTTTAGGGTGGAAAATGGGCAGTGGATGCATTTAGATTTAGGGTGGTGATAAAATGGCTACTAGAGAGTTAAATCAGCATATTAAACTCGGCGAATTTGGACGGTTGTATTTGTTTTATGGGTCGGAAACTTTTTTGATGGGGCATTGGCAGAAGCGACTTTTGGAAGCTATTGTACCCGATTATTTAAATGGCTCGCTTAATTTTGAAATTTTGGAAGGCAAAGCGGCTACGGCTTCTGCAATTATTAATTCGGTGGAAACGCTACCGTTTATGGCAGAGCGGAGGGTTGCTTTATTGCGTAATACGGGGCTTTTTGAAAGCGGGCGTAAGGATGATAGCGAGGCGGTTGCGGCTTATATTGCGGATATTCCCGAAACCAGTGTACTGGTTTTTGTCGAGGATAAAGTGGACAAGCGTGGTAGGTTGTTTAAACGTGTGAAGGAAGTGGGCTTTGTGCTTGAAGCGACCACCCCGCAGGAGGGAGAGCTTGTCGATTGGGCAATGAAAATGTGTGCAAGCCGTGGTAAAAACTTACAAAGAGCGGCGGCTTTTCATCTAATACGCAATGCTACAAGCGATATGCAGTTATTGCATAATGAGCTTGAAAAGTTGATTGCATATGCGGGCGGTAATGCTGATATTATTGTGGCTGACGTTGATGCGGTATGCACAAAATCGCTTGATGTTGTAGTTTTTGACCTTACTAAGGCTTTGGGCAATGGTGATGTGGTTACTGCTACAGGTATTTATAATGGCTTGATTGCTATGAAAGAAAGTCCGCTAATGGTGCTTTCTATGGTAGCTAGGCAGTTTAGGTTTTATTTACAATGCGGCGAGCTTGCGGCGGCGGGATTTTCGCAAAAGGATATTGCAAGCCGTCTTGGGCTACATCCTTTTGCTGTAAAAGAATTTGTATCGGGGGCAAGGAGTTTTACAAAAGAACAGATGATAGCGGCATTGAAGGATTGTTTGGAAGCGGATTATGCTATAAAAAGCGGCGAGATAGGGGATGTTTTAGCGGTAGAGATGTTGATTGTAAAGTTTTGCGGCTTGCGTGATTTTTATTAAATTTTACAAAGATGAGATTGTTTGTTAGTTGGTTTTGTGGTATAATGTTAATAGGTTAGACTGATATAGCGAACGAACCTCGAAACAGTGAATACAAGCCACAAAAGCTCGATGGCAAACCGACCGAGTTTTGGGGAGCAGTCATTCGCTGATTGAGAGGACGTTAGCTATAAAATAATTTTAATATAATATTTGGAGGAAAAAATTATGTCTAAAGAAAAAGTGTTGGAAGCGTTGCAAAATGCGAATGATATGATGGACGCAAAGGGCATTATGGAGGCAACGGGATTGGAGCGTGCCGATGTGGATAAGGCTATTAAAGCCTTGCGTAAAGAGGAATTGGTAGACAGCCCGAAGCGTTGCTTCTATGCTGTGGTGAAGTAATATGGGGATAAATTTGGCGATAGCAGTAATAATTATCCTTGTAACATCTGTTGCAATGGGTGCTTTGGTTGGTGTGCAGTGGATGCCGCAAAAAGATGGTAGCCCACCACGCAAACCGTTTTCGCAACCTGTAGCGATAATGTTGGCGGTGATATTGCTTGGTGCTTTTGTTGGAGTTGTTGTTTGGGCGATAGTAGGGCGTTGATTATGAAAATAGATGTGCTTGTAGCGGAAATAGGCTCGACTACCACCGTTGTGAATGCATTTGGTGGTGAGCCTATGCGTTTTTTGGGGCAGGGTTTTGCGCCGACGACCGTTTTGCAGGGCGATGTTGCGATTGGGCTAGAAGATGCCCGTGAGGATTTGCGGAACAATTTGGGTTTGGATAAAATTGTCTATGACCGTTTTTTGGCGACCTCGTCAGCAGCAGGTGGTTTGCGGATGACCGTGCATGGACTTGTTTATGATATGACGGTGAAAGCGGGGCGCGAAGCGGCTTTGGGTGCAGGTGCAAATATTGCTTACGCCACGGCGGGAAAGTTGTCTGATGGTGACCTTGAACAGGTATTGGCTGTAAACCCCAATTTGGTGCTATTATCTGGCGGAACGGATTATGGCGATAAGGATACGGCTTTGTATAATGCGGGGCGGCTTTTGACTTTGGCTGATTTGCCGCCGGTTATATATTGCGGCAATATTCAAAATCATCACGAAATAAAGCGGATATTTGATATTGCGGGTAAGAAGTTGTACATAACCGAAAATGTTTACCCGCGGCTTGATGAGCTTAATATAGAGCCTGTTCGCAGGCTTATTCATCACGCTTTTGAGGAGCATATTACTAATGCGCCGGGGATGGAGAATTTGCGCAAGCTGGTAGATGGTGCGATATTGCCAACGCCGGGTGCGGTGATGATGGCGGCGGCATTATTGTATGAAGAAATAGGGGATTTGCTGGTGATTGACATAGGCGGTGCTACGACGGATATACATTCTGTTACCGCAGGTGATGAAGATATTACGGCGATTTCTATAGCACCCGAGCCGCTGATGAAACGCACTGTTGAGGGAGATTTGGGGCTATATATTAATGCGGATAAAGTGGCTGAACAAGCGGATATTAGTATAAAATTGCCTATTAAACCCATACCACAGACGGATGAAGAAATTGAAATTGTGTCCCAATTGGCATATCACGCCGCAAAGATAGCTCTGGTGCGGCATACGGGGCAGTTGCGGCATACTTTTAGCCCTAGAGGAAGGCGAACACACGCTACGGGCAGGGATTTGACTGCTGTTACAAATTTTATTGCTACAGGTGGTGCATTGACTAGGTTACCAAAGGCGAATGAAATAATGCATAGGTTGACCCAAATTAACACTACAGGTACAATGCTATACCCTAAACCAGACCGTGTGAGTATATTAACCGACCATAAATATATTATGGCGAGCCTTGGTGTGTTGTCGATAGAAAACCCCGAAGCGGCTGGGCGAATGATGGCAGAATATGTTAATAAGGAGAAAATATGAATCCAAAGTTGATAATTGATTTAAAGAAATTGAAACATAATGCGGCGTATTTGGCAGATTTGTGTCATAAAAATGGAATAACTCTTATGGCGGTTACTAAGGTTTTTTGTGCTGACGAGGAGATGGTTGAAACGCTGTTGAAGGCTGGTGTGGATTATTTAGGAGATTCTCGTTTGGAGAATATGTGTGAATATCCTGCTTATACAGGTAATAAAAAGCAGTTTTATTTGCGTTTGCCGTCGCCGCAGTATGCAAGGGACGTTGTGGTATGCTGTGATGTTTCGCTTAATTCTGAAATGGCTACTTTGCAGGCTTTAGAAATAGCAAATGAACCTGAAGAAGTTAAACACGGTATTCTTTTGATGGTGGATTTGGGTGATTTACGTGAAGGTGTGTATCATACTGATGTTGATAAAATTTATGAACTATGCGATTTTGTATTGGGTTCAAAATATTTACGTTTTGAAGGCATAGGTACGAATTTGACTTGCTATGGCTCTGTGCTTCCGAATGCCACCAATATGGCAAAACTTGCTGAAATAGCCGATAATATTTACAAACGCTATGGGATAGATAAAATGACGGTTTCTGGTGGAAATTCGTCATCGCTTGTTATGCTTGCCGCAGGGGAGCTTCCGCCGCAAATAAACAATCTGCGTCTTGGCGAGAGCATAGTATGTGGATTTGAAACCGCTTATGGCAAGCCTTTTGCAGGGTTAGAGCAAGATGTGGTAACATTGCAAGCCACAATTATTGAAATAGCAAAAAAACCTTCTTTGCCAGAAGGTGAAACAAATATAAATGCCTTTGGCGAGAGCGTACAATATACTGACCACGGCGAGCATTTGCGGGCTATCTTAGCGGTAGGGCGACAAGATACCGATTATGAAGGCTTGACACCGCTTGATGAGGGTGTTGTCATTATAGGCGCAAGCTCTGACCATTTGATTGTGGATGTTACAAATGCCGCAGATTATGCCGTGGGGGATGTATTAAATTTCTCTTTGTCATATGGTGCGGTGCTTGCTGGATTTACCAGCAGATATGTTGATAGAGAGTATTTGGGATAGCACGTCTTGCGGGGTTTTTTTGTCGGTGGTTATTGTGTGGTGTGCTATTTGTTTGTATAGGTTTTGGCGGTTTTTAAGGATTTGGATTATACTAGATTGTTGCAACAGTGGACGGGCGAGGGCGGTTGTTCCTACAAGGCGGTTTTGGAGGGTTTGTTCGTTTGCTGATAGGTAGATTACAGTGCTATTTTCTTGCAATATTTTGGTATTTTTGGGGTTTAGGATTGTGCCGCCTCCTGTTGAGATTACTGTATTATGTATTTGTGGGATTTTTTTGCATTGTTCGTGTTCAAGCATACGAAAATATTCTTCGCTGTGGGTGTTGAAGATTTCTGCGATAGATGTTTTTTGCTCAAGCTCGATTTGCGCATCAATATCAAAAAAGCCCATATCAAGGGCTTTTGCTAACATAGCACCAATGGTGCTTTTACCAACGCCCATCATACCAACCAGCGCAATATTTTGTATTTTTAATTCTGCCTTTTGCATCAAAAACTACCTATCGTGGCGTGGGTTGCGTGATACAATGACGCTTGCCTTGGCAATGGCGGCGATAATATCTACATCAAATTGATTTTGCAGATTGCTTATTTTTGTGTAAAGTTCACCCTTTTTTGTTACAACATATTTTGGCGGCAAACTGTTTAGAGATATAGCTAAAATATCCATAACGCAATTGTCGCATTGACAGGCGTTGAGTCCATCTAACACAGGTTTTAACATATCTGCCACACAAGTTTCCATATAGTTTTGAATTTGCAGATTTTGGTTTCTTAAAGGATTTGCTGCTGACATAATTTATTCTCCTTTTAATTTTAGTATTAATTCATCTGCTATTGCTTGCGTAATTTTAACGTCCCATAATATTTCAAAAGCCTTAATGGCTTGAAAAATTAACATTGTTTTGCCATCGAAGAAGTTTTTGTGTTCATATTCTTTTGGATAGTTCATATCGAAAAAGAAATTGAAATTATCTGAAGGTAAAATGCTTACAGGTGTTGCGTTAATCAACAAATCGCCGATTGCGGTGTCTAAAGGCTGGCGGTGGATTATCTCGACTTTTTTGCAACCCATTTGAAACAGTGCCACCTTTGCCGAACGTGCCGCACCGCCGGCACCGAAAATAGTAGCCGATTTTATATCATATAAACCATAATGGCGTAATGCACACAAAACGCCGTAAACATCGGTATTATAGCCGATAAATCCGTTATTGCTACGCTTTATTAAATTAACGGCTTGCACTTGATTTGCGGTTTCGTCAAGTCTTTTTAAGTCCTTTATAACAGAGATTTTATGCGGGGCGGTAATATTAAGCCCTGCAATGCCAAGTGCTAGGGCACCGTTAATTGCCGCTTGCAAATCTGTTTTGGTAACATTAAAGCAGGTGTAAACCATATCCACGCCTAATTTATGTGCCAAAAAATTATGGATATAAGGCGAAAGACTATTTGCTGTATTGCCGCCTATAAGTCCTGAAACTTGGGTTTTGCCGCTAATTTTTTGCATTATATTTCCTCAATGATTTCATCACGATTTTTTCGGGTATGCGTTTTAGTTTTACTTGCCATTCGTCCCTATCGGCAATGCGTTTTGTTAGGACTGTGTAAATGCCTGTTCTGTTGCCGACCCAGCAGTCTGTAAAAATTTGGTCGCCTATTAGCACGACCTTATCATTTGGCAGGTTTAATGCGTGTAAAATTGTATTAACGCCGCCACGGCGTGGTTTTTTTGCCTTCCACAAATGCGGATAGGGCAAGCCTTCGCAAAAAATCTTAACACGGTTTTCGCTATTATTAGATAAAAAGGCGATTGCAAAGCCTTTTTCGGTAAGGTTATTAAGCAAGGCAAGCACTTTTTCGCTAGGTTTTGCTACATCAAAAGTGGCAAGGGTGTTGTCGATGTCAAAAATTAAACCTCTGATGCCCATCATCCAAAATTTATCATATTCGATTTCGTACACAGAATCGTGCATTTCGCTGGGGAAAAAGTGTTTTTTAAAAAATTTTGACATTAGCTTGGTAAATGCAAATCTACTTCAAAGATTCGCTCTCCTTCTAAATATATGGGCATACAAATTATCTTTGCATCGGGCTTTATGAAATTAAATGTTTCGCTATTGGCTCCTTGGCAAAAGGTGGGCGGTGTAATATCGACTGTTGTTCCATACTTAAACAATGCGCTTGCAGCATTGCCTGAAATCATATTGCCGATTTCTTTGACGGCAGAAATTGCCATTTCGTCAAGACCTGTTACCTCAAAGCCCATCATAATTTTAGATGCTAGGTAAAGTCCGCAGTTTTCGTCCATTGTATAGATTGCTTCGCCTTTTAAATCGCCGACGATACCGACAATAACGGCAATATCTTTAGAGACATAAGGTGGGTTTTTAAGATAAACCTTGCCTAGTTTTACTGCATCACCCACAAACATTTGCAATGTATTTTGTGCTCCTTGTACAAAAGAGTTTACATTTTCAACTTTCAAATTTGTACCAACTCCTTTCGTTGATAAAATTATATCACAGCAGTTGTTTTTTTGCAAATGTTAATTTCTTCGTATTGCCATCAGTAAAATATCGGTATTGGCTGGTATAGATAATCCGCCGCCTATTTGCGTTTGTACGACAAAATCGGCGGTACCTGCGTATTCGTGCAATGTTTCATCATCACCCACAAAACGCACACGTGGTACAAAACCGCTTGCGGTAAGTATGGCATTTGCGGAATCTATAGGCAAGCCGACAACATTAGGCACGGGTATTAGCGGCTCTTTGCCGTTATCTGCTAGATTAATTACCATTTCAATTTCGCCATTGCTTAACCTTGCGTTGGCGGGCGGAAACTGCGACACAACTGTATCGCCGCTACCTACAAAGCGGTAATTAAAGCCAAGCACATTAAGCGTGCTAATTGCTTGTTGTACGCCCATACCAACAAAATCAACAATTGCTTGCTCGTCTTCAACCAGCCCTCCAGCCAAAGCCGTCATTGTATTTTGCGGCATATTGCGTATGTTAATAATATGTTGCATCATATCACGATACATAGGCACGACGGACCTAAAGCCGTTGTCGTAAACTTCTGGAGGGATTTCGTGCAGTAGCACCATTACAAGATATTGTGGATTATCAATTGGAAAATAGCCTACATATGAGATTGCCCAAGAGAAATCTTCATTATCTTCGTCGTTAATGCCTTGTTCGCCCGTTGCAGTTTTGCCGCCTTGTGTAAAGCCTGCTATTGTAGCGTTTCGACCTGTTCCTTCTGTGACGGTATAGCCCATTGCGTGGCGCATCCAGTCTGCAACATCGGGTGCTATAACCCTGCGCTGTATGGCGGTGTTTTGTGTGAAAATGGGTACATTGTCGGCATCTAGTATATGAGAAACGATATGTGGGCGTATGATGTTACCGCCGTTTATAAGCGGCGCAAAGGATGAAATGGTTTGAATGGGAGTTGCTGTAAAGCGTTGTCCGAAGGATGCTGTAGCAAGCTCTGATGCATTAAGCCCTGCTATTGTATGCACCAAACCTGCATTTTCTGCTGGTAAATCTATACCTGTTGGTACGCCAAAGCCAAAATCACGCTGGTATTGCCAAAATAAATCACGTCCTAGGGCTTCGGCGATTTCCATATGCGCCACATTGCAAGAATGTGCCAAGGCTTCTGTAAGGTTTATTTGTCCGTGTCTGCGGGGGTAAATCCAGCAACGTATTCTATGTCCTGCCACTTCTTTAAAACCTGTGCAATAAAACATTTGGTTGGGCGTAATAACGCCTGCGTCAAGGGCTTTTGCGGTGGTTATAGATTTATAGATGCTACCAGGTTCGTGCGTGGTAGACACATTAAAATTAGCCCAAATTCCATATAAATTGTCAAAAAATTCTTGCGATGCAGGGTCTAGGCTAGATAAATATTCTGCATTTTGTGCGATTAATAATTCGGCATTGGATGGCTGGTTAGCGTCAAAGCCAGGATATTGTGCCATTGCAAAAATTTCGCCGTTATGCGGGTTCATTACTATTGCAGAAGCAAAGCCAGCAGAGGCTTGTTTTGCCCAGTCTACCACCAAATCTTCGGCGAAGCGTTGTATTGCGATGTCTAGCGTGGTAACAATATGTGCACCTTGCTGAGCTGGTATGCGGTCTGTGGCGATATGACCATCTGCACCAAAAATGGTTAAATTGCGTCCTTCAGACCCTGCCAAATAGCGATTGAAGCGGCTTTCTATACCCCACCATTCGCCGTGGTTAAAACCAATGACGGGGGCGGCTACATTGTTGTGTATATATGTACGCTGTGTTAGTTCCTCAAAATGTATATGGCGTGGAACTAAATTATTTTCTGCAATCCAAGCCTCAAACTCCATTCTGCGGGAAAAAGGCACATTGCGCTCTAAAAAATATTGGTTTGTGTTTTGCGTTAGCATATGCGCAAATTCAGTATCGTTCATCCCGAAAAATTCGGTTAAAATATAGCGTTGTGACCTGAATATAGCGCATTGTGTGCAGCGTTCTTCAACTGGGCATAATTCGTCTTTTGCCCAACCGTTTATTAATATAGCGTCGGCAAAAATATTATAGTTGATAGAAGAAACGGCTAATGGTTGCATATTGCGGTCGCTGATAATGCCACGGTTTGGTACGGCGACACCATCGCTTGCGCCATAACGCATCATAACCTGTGAAATTGCACGTGTAGCATAGGCTTCTTCAAAATTTTGTATCTGTCGGGCTTCTGTCATCATAAAAATTAAGTATAAAGAAAAAGCTGCGACAAGTATTGGCCATTTAAGGACTTGCCAGCGTTTTGACCGCTCTGATTTTAATTTTTTTGCTTCGTTTTTAGCTTGTGCAAATCTTGCTTGCCTTTGTCTTGCAGCTTGGGACTGCTCCCCGCCGCTGTATCTACGATTATCGCTCATTATTCGTCATTTCTCCTATCAGAAAGATTTGAAAAAAAGTTTCTTACTCTAGCAAAAGTAAAGCTGTTTTGTGTGGAAGGCGGTTCGGGGACATCTGCAATAAATTCCCGTTTGGGTGCGTGAAGCGTTCTGGTCTGAAATTCCTCCGGCACAATCATCCCTAATTGCTCGGTCGCAATAATGCGTATAGTTTCCAAATCCAAATTAGCGTGTATTTCTGCCATTCGTGCTAGGTTATTTTCACGCAAAACAGCCAGTTCTGCGTTGGCGTTTTCGTATTGTGTGCGATTATATTGTAAACTAACTTGTACTGCTAAAACAACCAAAAGTCCGCCAAAAAAAGTTACTAGAAGCACGTGTGATAGAAAATGCTTGCGGAACTTGGATTGCACATCCATCACAATTTCGGCTTTTTGGCGCATTTGCACACGTCTTTTGCGTTGTTTGTATGACGGCAAAGGTGCGTCTTGAACTTCCAATTCTTTTTGTACTTGCCTTGCGGAAGAATCTACCGAATAATATTGTGAAGAAGTCCTGCGTGGCGGCGGTATGCTGGCGGGTTTTTGGGTATTTTGCCCACGATTTTTATTATTTTTATTTTTTGGGTCATAATATTGTTTTGCCATTTAAATTCACCTCTATAATTTTTGCGCAATGCGCAACTTGGCACTTCTTGCCCTTGGGTTTTCGTTTAGTTCACTTTCACTGGGCAAAATGGGTTTTTTTGTAATAATTCCAATACTTGGCACTTTTTTACAAACGCAAATAGGTATTTCTCTTGGGCAATCGCAAGGGTTTTTTAGCTTGTTAAAAACACTTTTTACAATGCGGTCTTCCAAAGAATGGAAAGTAATGACACAAATTCGTCCGCTGGGTCGTAGGATTTTAATATAATCCTCTATGGCTTGTCCTAAAATAGATAATTCTTTATTGACTTCAATACGAATGGCTTGAAACACACGTTTTGCTGGATGTGGACCATCTTTGCGTGCCGCTTTTGGAATAGCTGCTTTTATTACGCCGACCAGTTCAAATGTGGTCTTTATGGGACTTTCCTCTCTTTGCTTCACAATAAACTGCGCAATGCGTGCCGACCATTTTTCTTCGCCATAATTAAGGAAAATATTTCTCAAATGACCTTCATCATAAGAATTAACTACATCGTATGCCGAAAAATCGCCGTTTTGGTCCATACGCATATCTAAAGATGCGTCTTGCATATAGGAAAAACCACGGCAGGCATCATCTAATTGAAAGGAAGATACGCCCAAATCCATTAAAACACCATCGACGGCACTAATGTCGCAAGTGTTTATAATATGGTTGACCTGAGAAAAATTAGCCTGGACAATTTTAGCCTTATTATTGAACTGTGCTAAAACTTCGCTAGCGCGGGCGATGGCAAATTCGTCTTGGTCTACACCAATTAATAGCCCGCTCTCAAGCCGTTTGGCAATTTCAAAAGAATGTCCAGCACCACCTAAAGTCGCATCAATATAAATGCCTTGCGGCACGACTGCAAGTCCGTCCAAAACTTCATCAAGTAAAACTGATTTATGTAATAACATTTTAATAATCCCCCCTTTTTAAATTGTAACACAACTTTTCCACACTTTCAACAATTTTCAAACCCCACCCAACCCCCCACAACATCAAACCACAAAAACCCTTGATTTTTCAACATCTAACCCGCCTTAAACCCGCCTTAAAAAAAATTTCAACTTTTTTGAAAAAAGTGCTTGACA
>WRBJ01000022.1 GCA_009784615.1 Defluviitaleaceae bacterium
GCTTGGCAGGGTCGAATTATCTGAAGAGCTAAGAAGTATAATGGGTTGGGAAGAAAAAGGTGATGTGTCTGTATTTTATGTTGATGATGGTATGTTTGTTTTGCAGAGGTATGTTTTGCCTAAATAGAAAACAGGGCGGTATTATAGCAACTTAACCTTCTGTAGTCCCCCCGACTGCGTTAAACACGACGCTGGAACCCGTCGTGTTTAACTTGCGGCGGGACAACAGAAGCTAAAGTTGCTCTATACGCCCTGTTTTAAATTAAAAATGATAAATTTCGGCTTCTGACAGGGCTTTTTGATATAATTCGCCCAATGTTTCAATACGGCTTTCTATGCTTTGTATTATGGATAATTTTGGTTTTGTTTCGGGATGTTTTGGTAAAAACAGCGTGCAACAATCGTCAAATGGTCGGATGGATATTGGAAAGGTTTCTATTTTTTCGGCTATTGCGACAATGTCTTTTTTGTCGTAGGTGGCTAATGGGCGCAGTATGGGCAGGGCTGTTGTACCGCTCATTGCGTGCAGGCTGTGCAGGGTTTGCGACGCTACTTGCCCAACAGCGTCGCCTGTTATTAATGCAAGGGCTTTTTCGTTTTGCGCACACAAATCCGCCATTTTTAACATAGAGCGTTTTAACAATATCGTTATTTTTTCTGGCGGGGTTTTTTCGGTTAGGTGCAATTGTATGTCGGTAAAATTAACACAGTATATCTTTATTTTGCCAGTAAACGTAGCTAAATGTTGTGCTAAATCAAGCACTTTTTCTTTTGCCCTTTCAGACGTATATGGTGGCGAATGGAAGTATATTGCGGTTATGTCTATACCACGCTTTGCGGCAAGATAGCCAGCAACAGGGCTATCTATACCACCCGACAGCAACAAAACGCCCTTGCCGGCAGAGCCGGGCGGCAAACCGCCGGGGCCCGCAACCTCTACATCTTGCGAATAAATATAAATACTGTTGCGTATTTCCACAACCAAATTAAAATTGGGGTTAGTTAAATTTACCCGTAAATTAGGGATATGCGCAAACAAATGCGCACCAATTTGCGCCGAAATTTCGTCAGATTTCCCAGGGAATTTTTTGTCGGCACGTTTTGTTGTTATGCGGAAAGTGGTTGGGTTTGGGTTATGTTCACGAAAATAATCTAAAACGGCAACCATAACATCGTCCATTGTGCGGTTGGTTAGGCGTATGCCTTTACATACGGATGAAATGCCAAAAATACGGCAGATATGCGGTATAAGATGGGATGGGTTTTGCCCGTCTATACCCTGCACCACAAAACGCCCTTGCTCTTTGTATGCAGAAAATTCGCCGTCAGCCACGGTGTTTATCGTCTTTTTTATAAAGCGTAAAAGCATATCTTCGTAAAAGCGGCGGTTGCCGCCACGCAATGCTATTTCGCCATATTTTATCAATAATATTTCGGTTGTGGGTTGCATATTTCCTCCTATCGTACAATTCTGGCAGATTTTCTTAATGCTTTTATACATTCGGCAAATATATGTATGGCGGCATCTATTTCTTCTAAGGTATTATCAACACCAAAGCTAACACGCAATGCGGTTTCTGCTCGGTGGGCATTTGCGCCTTTTTTATTAGAGCTACAAGCCGCACCGCTTGACACAAAAACATCTTTGGCAGAAAGTGCGTTAAGCAATACCTCTGACCTAACGCCTGCAATGTCCATATCAAGTATATATGGGCTGGTGTCTGCGCCGCTAAATGTAATATCGTCAACCACGCCCAAAAGCCCACGAAACCTATCGTTTAGGCTTTTAATATATTCAAAATTTGTTTTATAATTTTGCCAACAATACGTGCTTGCGGCGGCAAAAGCCATTATGCCGCCCAAATTTTCTGTACCGCTACGCAAATTATTTTCCTGCCCGCCGCCTAAAATTATTGGTTGAATATTAACGCCGCTTTTAACAAACAATGCGCCGCTTCCCTTTAATCCTCCGATTTTATGGGCAGAAAGGGTTAATAAATCAATTTTTGAATCTGCAACATCAATTGGCATTTTACAAAAAGACTGTGCCGCGTCAATGTGAAAAAGCGTTGCGGGGCTGTGTTTTTTTATTGTATGTCCAATTGCCTGTATATCTTGAATAATACCAGTTTCGTTATTGATATGGTGGGTGGTAACGATACAGGTTGGCTCTGCAAGAGCATTTTGTAGGTCGTCAAGGTCAATTTTGCCATTTATTGTATTAAGATAATAGATATTAAAATTATCTTTTTCGGCAAGTTTTTCTAAAGGTTTTAAAATAGAAGAGTGTTCGTGTTTTGTGGTTATAATTTGTTTTCCTTTATGCTTTTTAGCTGTGCCAAAAAGTGCTAGGTTATTTGCTTCTGTTCCGCTTGAGGTAAATATAGCTTCGGCAGGCTTTGCGCCTATTATGCCCGCAATTGCTTTGCGTGCGTGCGCAAGTTCTTTTTCGGCATCAATACCCATTTGGTGTAATGATGATGGGTTTCCACAAACTTTAAAAGAACGCATTAAAGCTGTAATTGCAGGTTTTGAGGGTTTTGTTGTTGCGGCGTTATCTAAATATATCATTTGTTTTCCTTTCGTATCGTATTTGTTCTAAATAAAAATCTATATTAGCCAAAACCTTTGCTGCGGCGGATTGTGTGCGCAATATTCTTTTGCCTATTGATACTGTAGGTATGCTATTTTTTATAAATTTTTCGACTTCATCATCTGCAAAGCCACCTTCAGAGCCTATGAAAAATGCAAGGCTTTTTACTTGCGAAAAGTCTGTATTTTGCAAATAATTTACAAGCGATTGTGATTTTTCTAGTTCATAGCATACAAAAGCGATGTCGTGCAATTTTGCATCTTTTATTGCTTCATCCAACGTCAAAGGGTTGTTAATTTGTGGAATATACCCCCTATGTGATAGCTTCGCCGCAGATTCTGCAATCTTTTGCCAGCGTGATATTTTGCCGTTGTCAGCATTGCGGGTTATAGAGCGGTCGGTTACTGTCGGCGTTATGTCGCAAGCTCCCAATTCAACAGCGTGCTCTATAATATCATTCATTTTATTACCCTTTGGCAGAGCTTGAAAAAGCGTGATTTTTAGCGTACTTTCGGCGTCATTAGGCATACTGTCAATAATATTGGCGACAACCTCTTTTTTAAAAATTTCATTAATTTCACAAATATAATCTAAACCTTCGTCAGAAACACAAGCGACAATTTTTTCACCCACACGAAGCCGTAAGACATTGGCGTGGGCGGCATTTTCATCAATCAAAATAACCTTACTATCTCTAATATTGTCATTAGCTATGAAAAAACGATGCATTAAAATTCCGCCTTTCAATTAAAACCAAGTACGTTTCTTTTGCAAGCACTAATGGAATACCAATTACATTCACCGCAAATATCGTCCATAATGTCAGAGGTCATTTTTGTGTTTATTTTGCGGATAATGTCTTGATACACGTAGTTTCTTTCTTCAATGTCAAAATAGGCAACCACCTTGTTGTCAAGCCGCTTAACTTTATCATTGCTTTTGCACAAATTAACATCTAACATTTGAGGGCATTTGCTACAAATATCGTCTGTCGAAAATACAATGTCAATATTAGCCGCAACATCATTGCGCAAATATGTTGTAATAACATCCATATTGTCAACAAAACCATCATTATAACCCATACCTTCATATCCTTGTGTACACAACAAGTGATGTGGTCGTAGCTTCATATGTCATATCCTCTGCGCATAAATGGCAACCCAATTGTCTTGTGTCATAATTTCGTCAATTGCAAAACCTGCGGCTTGCAATGCGCTTTTCACTTCTTCTTCACGGTCGTCAATAATGCCGCCAACAATAAATTTGCCGTTTATAGCGATTAATTTTGCGGCGATAGGTGCTAGTGCAATAATAATGTCCGCAACAATATTTGCTGTAATAATTTGATATGGTGCATTTTGTACTATTTTTTCATAAAAATTATTATCTAATAGAATATTACCTGTCAAAGCCTGCAACCTTTCAGGCGTAACGCTGTTTAAATCAGCATTAGTACCCGTCATTTTTACGGCTTGTGGGTCTATATCAATTGCAGTTGCGCAACTTGCGCCCAGCAATAACGAAATTATGGATAAAATACCGCTGCCACAACCAATATCAAGCAGATTTTCGCCGCCTTCTACATGCTTATCCAAAAGCCTAATGCACAATGCTGTGCTTTGATGTTGCCCCGTGCCAAAAACGTGACCAGGGTCGATTGTGAACACAATTTCGCCATCATTAGCCAAATATTCCTCCCAATGCGGACGAACGACAATTTTCTTGCCAATCTTAAAAGGTTTGTAATATTGCAACCAAGCGTCGCTCCAGTCGTCTTCAACGGTTTGAGCAGAAAGCTCGCCAAAATCTTTCAAATCCAACCGCAACCCCTGTAGGGGCGACCTGTGGTCTCCCGTTGTGTCATCAGCGGGCATAAAAAACTGCACCGTCGCAAAATCATCCAAATCTTTCGCCAATAAATCTTCATCGATATAATCCCAATTTTGGGCTTCATCCTCATTTAAAAACCGCATATTTTCCTGCGGGTCGATAATTTCCACACCTTCGATACCGTGGTTTAGAAGTATTGCACAAACTATCTCTATATTTTTTGGCTCGGTTTTAATAGCCGCCTTAATCCATTCCATTTTCATTCCTCGCTTCTAATTCTCAGCCGCCTTCTTATCAATTTTTCCCATAAATACTGTACAGACATAACCCAATACCAATGCGGCGATAGCCAAGATAACATCACGGACACTAGCCCAAACGCCGCCGTCTGTAAAACTATACATCAAATTGCCACCAACGCCCACATCAAAAAGCACAAAAGCCGCACCTATGATTATACCCATCACCGCAAAATATACAGAAGCCTCGTAACGCTTAATTAACGCACCAATCAAGCGAGCGGCGACAAAAAGCCCAAGCACCGAACCCGCAAAAAACACCAATACAATCAACATTGCACTAAGCCCTTGATACCAAGCGTCTTCCTGCCCGCGCACCGTCATAACCAAAGCATCAGCAAAATTGGACACTGCGCCATAAACAGTGGCAAATTGTCCAATTAGTATCAAAATCATTGCACCGCTAACGCCCGGCAAAGCTATTAAAAAGCAAGCCACAAAACCTGCAATAAAAATTATCGCCACATCACCAAAACTGCCAATAGCAGTTATTTGCGTGTTATAATCAGCTTCGGGCGATATAAAGTGCAGTATTGGTATCGCTATCAAACCAACAACCAAAAGCCCATAATTCCATTTTTTAGGCATAGCGGGCTTCATTTTTTTAAATATTACAGGCACACTACCAAGCACAAGCCCGATAAAAAAGGCATAGCTGGGTAGCTCGAAAGTTTCAATCACCCACAACAAAAAACCAGCAGAAGCCAAGATGCCAATCATAGCACCAATACCGACAGGCAAAAGAAACTTGACACTCTTTTTAAATTCCTTGCGCAAGCCGTTGATATTGTTAATAAGTTCGTCATACATCCCCATAACCACCGCAAGCGTCGATGCCGAAAGCCCAGGGATAACCAAAGCAAGCCCTATAAATATTCCTTTGACGGCGTTTAATATCATCTAATTAACCTCGTTATCAAAGAATGTATTAAAAAGTTTTAATGCATAATCGTGGTCGGCGGTTGCGCCAAGCTCACGTATAGAATGCATACCAAGCACAGCCAGCCCCATATCAACCACCGCAACGCCAAGGTTTGCACCCATCATTGCGCCTATTGTAGAGCCGCCTTGTACATCACTACGGGTTATATACCCTTGGCACGGTACGCCAGCACGCTCGCATAAAGCCTTAAATACCGCCGCTGTATAGTCCGTTGTAGCATATTTTTTATTTGCAGAATATTTTAACACGGCACCGCCGCCAAGCATTGTTGCGGTTGTTGGGTCGTCTTTTTCGGGAAAGTTTGGATGTGCTCCGTGGGCTAAGTCGCACGAAATTACGAAGGTTTGCGCTAATGCGCGGTCAAATGCCCCTTCTGGTACAATGCGTTCGATAATGCTTGATATAAAGCGGGATTGGGCACCTTGTGTGGTTAGCGAGCCGATTTCTTCGTTATCTGGGGCAAAAATTAGCTTCGTAAACGTACCTGCACTAGCCTGTAACAATGCCTGTAACCCGCTATAAACCATCCAAAGGTCGTCCAGACGTGACGATGAAATAAACTCGCCTTGACTACCTACAAATTCGCCCTTTGCATATTCGTACAACATCAAGTCAAAGTCTAAAATATCGCTTGCTTCGCAACCCAATTCTTTTGTTAGCAAATTGACCAAATAGTCATTATTTTCTAATTGTTCGTTTACCATAGCCACAAGCGGCAATGTGTGGTTTTGTGCGTTTATTTCAAAACCTTTATTTACTTCACGGTTCATATGTATGGCAAGCGAAGGTATTATTACAAGCGGTTTGTTTATGTTTATTAGGCATTGTTTTGGTACGAGAAAGCTGTTGCTTTTTAAAAGCACACGTCCTGCAAGCGACAATGGGCGGTCGAACCAAGTATGCATTATTGGCCCGCCATATGCGGCTGTATTTAGCTTTATATGCCCTTTTGTAATCATTTGCGGGTTGGGTTTTATTACGAATGTTGGAGAATCTGTATGCCCTGCAATTATGCGTATAGCAGGATTTTGCACATCTGTACCTGCAACAAACGCCGCAAAACAAGTGCCGTTTTTTGTAACAAAATATTTTCCGCCTGGTGTAATGTCCCAAACATCTTTTTCAAAAAGTTCGGTAAAACCTGCCGCTTTTAGCTGTGCGGCAGAATTGTGTACTGCGTGGTGTGCCGTTGGGCTTTCGTATAAAAAATCCAATAATTTTTGTACAGAGCTGTTATTCATTTTATATACCTCCCGATATTTTCAATGCCTTATTATATCATAGTTTTTTTGTCTATGCAATAAAAAAATAACCCCGCTACAGGGGGGTAGTAGCGGAGCCATTGAGGGGGATATTATGAACTTACCGCCCTGCTTGCGCAGGGCTTAAAACAAGTCATATAATAATATTTACCAGCAAGCGGGTTTTCTATACATATCGCAAAAATTAATCTTGCCAAATTTGTACATCGACCAAATCTGCATTGGCTATTTCTTCCATAAAGCGTATAATTTGCTCTATGCATTTTTGCGAATAGCTTGCGTTGTTAGCAACTAAGCAAATGCCTATGGTTAGCCGCTGGTGGTTGTCCATATCATCCACCTCTGCCACAGATGCGTTAAATTTGTGGCGGGTTTTTTCGATAACACTACGGGCGATTTGCCGCTTATCTTTTAACGACGAAGCGTGGGGGATGTGGAAGGTTAGACTTGCGGATGAAATATACATTACATTCCTCCTAATGTTGGAAAATCATTCGTAAATCTCACTTTCACAAGGGATGCAAAACTTTCCTACAACTTATCCTTTATTATCCCATAAAGCAATACTTATTATGATATTCTAAATAAGGCTTGTGTCTCTCATCAATATTGATAGCAGAAATTTCACTCAAATGCAGAATTGATATGTTCTCTTTTGTTAGAAATTTAGAAATCATAAATTTTCCGTTTATGTCAATTGAAATATATCCGCAATCAAAAAGTTTATCATAGTTTGGCAACAAAAGTAAACCATTGAAGCAATCTAGTCTTTCGTAGTTTTTTGAAGCTCGCCAAGGCTTAATGTGAGAAGCAATGAGCACATCCTTCATATCACAACCCGAAAAAGCACAACCTTGCCAATAATCTATTAAGCTTTTTCTGAAGGAGCCTTGCCCAATCCTAGACTGTATAATTGTTTCTTTTTCTGTTATAACCAAATCGGTAGACTTCTCTATTTCTTCAATTTTTGCCTTAATTTCAATATTGTATTTTTTTCTATAATCATAATTGACAAACGAAAGAAACTTATTTAAACCAGAACGAAAATCTCCCATTGCTTTTGGGATTGAATATTTTTCCCGTGACTGCATTTTTATCTTCTCTCGGGCAATTATTTCTTCAATATCCTCTTTTGTCAAAGACAAGTCTATGCAATAACTTGAAGAAAGAAATTTTAGCCTTGATATATAATCCCTTGCTGTTTTGGGCGCAATACCACCAAAGCTGACCATATATTTATAAAAATCAGATTGTAGCTCAAAGAAATGCCTGCTAAAGTCCTCACTCATATTACCGTACCTCGTCAAGCACAACAAATTTGCTTGAAATAGGGTAGCCTAACACCATTTGCGCTAGTTTGTCAAACTTTGCTTGTTTTGCCGTTGTGTAATACTCATTGCAGGGGCGGTGTTTGACCGTCCGTTTTTCGATTTGAGATGAAATGTCGTTAGCAAGTTGTATTGCGGGGTCTATTATTGTGATGTTTTTTGGTATGGCTTTTGCTATGGCGTTGTGCATTAGCGGGAAGTGTGTGCAGGCTAACAAAAGCGTGTCTATGTCGGTGTTTGTTAATGGTTCTAGGTATATTTGTGCTGTCATATCCGCCACGGCGTTTTCTGTCCAGCTTTCTTCTATGAGCGGGGCAAAAAGCGGGGCGGCTATGGCTGTTACCTGTGCATTTGGCAGGGTTTGTTTTATAAGACGTTCGTGCGTTTGGCTTGCTACTGTGCCAGCTGTGGCTAGTACGCCTATTTTTTGGTTTTTTGTGGCGGCTAGGGTGGCGGTTATGGCAGGTGAAACCATCTCAAAAATTGGGAAGTTTTGCGGTATTTGTTTTTGTACACGGTCAAAGATTTTAGAGCTGATAGAACCGCAGGCAACCACCAATGCCTTTATATTTTTGGTCATTAAAAAGGCGATTATGCGGCGGGATAATTGTTCTAAATCGTCCGCATCACGCTCGCCGTATGGCATACGAAGGGTGTCGCCAAAATATATTATTTGCTCGCTTGGCATTGACGACATAATTTGTTTTGCTACAGTTAAGCCGCCAATGCCAGAGTCGAAAATTCCAATATGTCTATTATCCATTTTTTCCCACCAATGCGTAATTAATTAATCTTTCAACAAGTTGCGATGTCGTTATGCCTTCGGGGTTCCACAACATAGGGTACATAGAAATTTGTGTAAAACCGGGCATTGTGTTTATTTCGTTAAAATATACTTCGCCTTCGGGCGTGAGGAAAAAGTCTACACGAGAAAGCCCTGCGCACCCTAAAGCCTTGTAAATTTGTATGGAAAGTTCTCTGACTTTTTCCTTTGTTTTGTCAGAAATATCCGCACTGACAAAGGTTTTCGATTTATTGCAATTATATTTTGCTTCATAGCTATAAAATTCGTGTTCTGCAACCACAATTTCGCCAACACCTGACGCTATTGGGTCGTCATTGCCTATTACGGCACATTCTAGCTCACGCCCTGCCACACGCTTTTCTACCACAATTTTTTTATCGTGCGTTTTGGCTATATGCAATGCTTCGATAAGCTCTTTTTTGTTTTTTGCCATAGAAATGCCGACGCTAGAGCCTGTGTTTGCAGGTTTTACAAAGCAGGGATAGCCGATTTTATAGCGAACACGCTTTGCGACCGCTTCAATATCATCATCAATATCTGCCTTTGAAAACTCAAGCCAATCCGCTTGTTTTATGCCTATTTTACGGGCTATTTGGTTGGTAAACGCCTTATCCATAGCAAGGGCAGATGACAAAACTCCGCAACCCACATATGGTATACCTGCAAGCTCGAAAAGCCCTTGTATCGTGCCGTCTTCACCGTTTTTGCCGTGTAATACGGGAAAAACAACATCAACAGGCATAACCTTAAATTTATCACCAACCAAACGCAAAAAGCCGCCGTGTGTTGTGTCGGGGCTTAAAATAGCAGGTGTTGCAAACTTTTCCCACGACAAATTTTTAATATTTTCCCGCGGTCCGTCATATAAAAACCAACGTCCGTCCTTTGTTATATAAACAGGTAGTATAAAATATTTTTCATCATCCATTGCCGCCATAATGGTTGCGGCAGACATTTTGCTAACATCGTGTTCGCTATTTTGCCCGCCAAAAATCACCGCTACAACTTTTTTATCCATCACAATTCTCCCTCATTGCTTTCCTATACCAATATATGTTTGTTATTTGTCCTTTGAAAGTAGGTTTTCTATTGATTTTAGCTCGGTTTCGTTTAGGCGGCGATACTCTCCTTCTGCCAAATTTTCGTCAAGCGCAAGTCCTGCAAAATGCGTGCGCTTTAATGCAAGCACCTTTATGCCCAATGCTTCAAACATACGTTTTACCTGATGAAATTTTCCTTCACGTATGGTTACTTGCGCTACAAAGCCATCGTCATCCAAAGTACAAAGCCCTGCAGGCATTGTCTTAAAATCGTCATCCAATTGTATGCCTGCCTCAAACGCCGCTATTTCGGCATCACCAATAGGTTTGTCAAGCTGGGCACGATACACCTTTTCTACGTGCTTTTTGGGCGATAATGCACGATGTGCAAAACCACCATCATTGCTTATTATTAAAAGCCCTGTTGTGTCCTTATCCAACCGCCCAACGGGAAAAACATCGGCGTATTGATAACGTTCGTCAACCAAATCTACCACCGTTGTATGCTCCTCGTCAATGGTGGCAGAAATAACGCCGTCGGGCTTGTTCATCATCAAATAACTATATTTTTCATACTCAACAACAGTTTCACCGACGTAAACCTTTTGACAGCTGGGGTCAATTTGCGTTTCTGGTCGTTTGCAAACCTCGCCGTCCACCGTAACAAAACCTTTTTTTAATAATTCTTTAACCTCTTTACGGCTACCAAAGCCGCAATTGGAAATCAGTTTGTCCAATCTCATATCAAGCACCACCAAATAAAACATTGCAATTTACCCCAAAAGGCATTATAATCATTATACAGACAAAATAAATTTTTGCAAGGGAAAATATGCGCAGGAGGTAATAAAAATGAATTTGGGATTTTATGGGCATACACACACGACGATTTTAAATTATAATGCAGGCGGCGAATATAAGGACACCGCATTGCCAGCAGGCATAAGGATAATTTCTTTGTTACTAAAGTCAATTATACTAGATAAAAGACTGGATGAAGTTTTTAATGAAGAAAATTTGCTTACAGATGAATTTCGTAAAGAATATCACGAAATGCAGCAGTTTTCTATGCCGCAAGATAAAAAATACAATGCGATAACTAGATACCTAGGGCATAAAGAAGGCACTACACCAAACAATATCTTTTCGCAATTGCCGCAAGACCCAAGTGTTATTATGGATGGTTTGGTTGTATGGGATAGCGGATATGGCGGGCTAGATGTGCCTACAAACGCCGATAAGGTGTTGTGGGTATCGGAAAAATCCATACCAGAAAAACAGCAGTTTGAAAAAAATGCCGACAAATGTTTTTTGTTTATAGACGGAAGCTCGTTACGTTCTGCAGGAGCAATGATAAGCCGCCAAATAAGCTGGGAACGTACGGCAACAGAGCTTGTTTCAGAAATACAGTTAAACCCTGCAATAAACCATTTGCTTGACGCAAAATACATCTTTATTACGCTGGATGTTGACGGCGGTGTGTTTATAATGAAACGTAACGGAAAATTAGAAGCATCATTAATGATAACCCACGGCGGTGCAGAAGGCGCAATTAAAGAAAAATTGCCAGGCGCAATTATTTCAGATTTCGGTGTTATGTCTTTGTTTTTGATACAATTGTTTGACGAGGTTTTTTCATATGACCCCAATGCGGGAGTTTATGAAGTAGGAAGCGAAGATGTCGAATTTGATGATTATTTGAAACATATTGTATCAATAGGTCTTAAAGATGGAATTACAGCGGTTAGTTTAGGTACTCTTTGCCGTTATATTTTGGAAGTCGGCGAAAGTATGGTGTCTGCTGGATATAAACTGGATGACGATAATAACCTAAATGTAGGTTTAACAATAGAACCTAAAAAATGGAATGCATTTGAAATTCCGCTAAAAGAGCAGGATGGTTTATTTGTTGTACCCGAAGATTGGATTGTAACCGCAAAAGTAGGCGATAAGAAAATAGAAGATGTTGCCTTTGAATATGTGCAAAAAGGTGCAAAGATTATTGAAGGTTTGCCGCAATTAACCTTTGGCAATTTTACAACAATAGACCGTTGGGAGATAGAAAGCTATCAAAACATACGCAATCTTATTTTAGGCTATGCTTTTGGTGATAGTATTCGCCCGTTGTCTATTGCAGTATTTGGTTCACCGGGTAGCGGAAAATCCTTTGGCGTTACAGAAATTGCAAAAAATATCCTGCCCGGAAAGGTGCAGAAATTGGAATTTAATGTATCGCAATTTATTAGTGTAGAGGATTTATCGGCGGCTTTTCAAAAAGTACGTGATGTTGTGCTGGAAGGCAAATTGCCGCTGGTTTTCTTTGACGAATTTGACAGCGATAAAGACGGTATGGCTTTGGGTTGGATTAAGTCCTTTCTTATGCCAATGCAGGATGGGCGTTTTAGGGACGGCGCAGGCGAACATCCGTTGGGCAAGTGTATATTAGTATTTGCAGGCGGTACGGCGGTAGATTTTGACAGCTTTGCCAATCCCACAGACCAACAATACTTTAAAAATATAAAAGGACCTGACTTTTTAAGCCGCTTGCGTGGCACAATAAGCATATTAGGTCCAAACCCGAAAGATGATAATGATAAAAACTATGTATTGCGCCGTGCATTATTGCTTCGTAGCCTGTGCCAACGCAAATTAAATATGACAAGCGACGGCATAGCACCTGTAGCTGACGGCATTATACGTGCAATACTAACTGTGCCAAAGTTTAACCACGGCGCGAGGTCTATGGAGGCAATCCTTGATATGTCACGCATTGAGGGCGATAGATGGGAACCTGCCGCATTACCTTTCCATTCGCAATTGGCATTGCACGTGGATGCCGATGCTTTTATAAACGCTGTGAAGTCATAATGCTTTACCAAAACATCCTGCAAAGCGTTGCATTTCTTGCTCTTTAGCGTTTTTCATAGCCTTTGTTTCTTTTACACCTTCTTCCCACCACCAATTTTTTATTGGAAGGTGGGTTTTGTGTTTTTCGGGTTCAAAGCGGGCTACAAACCTATTGCCGCATAGCACAGGCAATACATAGTAGCCATATTTACGTTTTGTGGCAGGTACGTAAACCTCCCATTTATAGTCAAAATCAAATATGGCGGCAGTCATTTCTCTGTCCCATATCAAATTATCAAGCGGGGCGATAAAACGCATTGCTTGCTCTGGGTCTGACAAATCTAACAATGACGCATCTTTGGCTTTTATGTAAAACTTTTCTTTAATACCTTCAACCTCTATTGTTTTTATTATTCCCTCATCCACATATTCATCCAAAAATCGCTGGCGAATTGGCTTTTTGTTTAAATATTCTCCAAGCCAGCCGCCGCCCGATTTGTTCCACAGCATACCAACACTTCCAATACGTCGCAAAACATACCATTTTACAAATTCGTCATTTGTAGCAAATGGGTCGGGTGTATTTAATATCTCTGTTGGCAATAATTTTTCTATCAAATCATATACCTTGTTTGCATTGGCTTTTGCAAAAACCCCTACTTTTCCGCTGTGCCAAAGATAATCCAAAGCCGCACCTGCTATGCTTTTATGCCCCCAAGTACCGCTTGACATTTGCCCCAGTTTAATATCTTTTGGTGCAGAAACACCATTTTTAGCAACAAAATCCAAAACAGTATCAATATAGTTAAGTGCGTCTTGCGAGCCACGGTGTTTTAACATACCAATAACGCCACATGCCATACATTCCCGCACACGTTTAAAATTTGACCAATCTCTTGCGGAATAAATCGCCATCATCTTATCCCAACCATCTATTAATGCACGGTCGGTATATAATAATTCGTATAACATTTCTTCACGATAATCTACTACACGGGATTGTAAAACCAAATCCGCATTGCGTCCCACTACATTAAGAGGGTCAAATTGCACACAACCAACTTTATTTATAAATTGCAAAATGCCGTCTTTACCCGATAATGCAGTGTCAGTTGTTAAATGATGATAACGTACTAAAAAATTTCGGGCTTGGTTTTTTGTTATTTTCATATATTCCTCCAAATCTGTTTTTGCTATATACCAAAAAGTATTCGCACCAATAAATATATAACGGGAAACCATAGCATCATCACAATTATATATGACAATCCACGTATTGCAACATAGGTAATCGACCCAGCTGACCATTTTTTGACTAAAATACAAGTGGCAGTCAAAAAAAGCGGTATGTAAAAAAGATAGCTTCCAGTTGCCAAAAATATCATACTTGCTATCGTTAATATCAAAAACAATAACAGGCATACATTAGAAAACGAGATTTTAAACGATTTTTGTTTTAATTTATAAACTAGGGCGACAACGGCAAGAACACAGGCGGCTATACCAAAGATGGCAGATACAAAAGCAGTCATCAATATCATTACGCTTGGAAAAAACGGAAAGAACACAGCCTCTTTTGGTGTGGCATCCAATACGTCTAAACTATTATTTGCCACATAATCTACCAGCGCAAGTGTATTTAGCAAGTAATGCCAAGCTGTAGCTTCGTTTAGATTTTCAAAAGAATCCATTGGTGTATGCCATGTATTCATCCCTTCCATTGCAGAAATGGAAAACCCATTTAATCCAGCCCTTTCAAAGGGCATCAAGTCGCTTGCCATCGGCATCATATCATAAATAAAAGACGCAAGAGAAAAACCTATAGGTCTTACTGATGCGTTTTTGTAAAAACGAACTAAGGAATACGACAAAGGTGTTCTTTCAAAAAGGATTACACCGCCGCTGCTGGTTCCATCTATGTTTACAATCATATCTATTTTCTCAAGCAATTCGGGATGTTCATTTACAAAACCCCTTGAACCGATTAAACCAAATTCTTCAGAATCTGTAAACAGTATGTAAATGTTGTTCTTTAAATCGCTTACTTGCTCTAAAGACCTTAATCCTTCCAACAATGCGGCAACAGAAACCATATTATCCCCCGCTCCTGCGCTGTTGCCTACACTGTCATAATGCGCCATAAACAATACACCACGAGCAGCATCTGGATGTTCAAATTTGACAAGAATATTTTTAACATCAATGTCTGTATTGTTCATTTGAATGTTGATGCTCTCTACGTTGTGAATGATAGGCGAAAAGCCCATATTCTCAATTTCGGCTACAATTTCGGTTCTTACACTTTCAAGCTCTTTAGAACCAATTGGGCGTGGTGTTTGTGTCCATCTTTCTATATTTCCCATCATTCGCTGAAAAACTGGGTAATTAGGCGAACTCCTATCTACAGACGGGGGCTGTATTTGCCAAAATCCTAATATTGCACCGATTGTTAACGATACAGTTATAATTAAAAAACTAAAGATTGGCTTTAGCTTGCCGTTAGTCATATTTTACCATCCTTTATTAATATCAGATATAAAGCAAACCATTGAAAATAACCAAAATTTTATATTAATTATAGCACTAAAAGCAATGTTCCGCCCGTTATAAGCACAGCACCGATAATGGTCTTTGCGTCCAAAGTATCGCCCAAAAAAATGAAGGCTAATATCATTGTAATAACAACGGACATCTTGTCTATGGGTACAACACGTGAAACCTCGCCACGCTGTAATGCCGCAAAGAAAAACAGCCAAGACAAACCCGTTGCCACACCCGATAGTATAAGAAAAAGCCAGCTACGTTGTGAAATGTTAGGAATCTCTCGCCAAAGACCCTGTATAAAAACAATGCCCCAAGCAAAAATAAGCACAACCACCGTGCGAATGGCTGTTGCTAAATTTGAATTAACCCCTTCAATACCAATACGTGCCAAAATGGCTGTAGCGGCGGCAAAAACAGCCGCAAGCACCGCAAAAATAATCCACATAAAAATTTTTCCCCCTTCGCATACTTTTTTAAAAAAATTGCGTATACTTATTATATCTGATATTAATAAAGATTACAAGGAGGAGATTTATATGCAAGAAGAAAGATTACAGGTTTTAAAAATGGTTGATGAGGGCAAGATTAATGTTGACGAGGCGGCAAAGCTGTTAGAGGCATTAAAAGCAACAGGGGGCTGTGATTCGCCGACGTTTGAAGAAAAATTTAAAGAATTTTGCACAGAAACCAAAGAGTTTTTTAAAGAAACCGGCACAAAGGTAAATGAACTTTATGAAAAGGCAAAACCTAAAGTAGAATCTGCTGCAAAAGCTGTTGTTGCAAAGACTGCGGATATTGCGGACAACATCTCGCAATCCCTTAATGAAAAAATTAAAGAAATGGATGAAAAAGGTTGTTGCGGATGTCCTGAAGGTTGTTGCGAAACTGCTTCAAATGATAATGGGCCAAGACCCGAATAACGCTTTGCTAAAAAGACTTGTTTTGCAAGTCTTTTTTTGGTGATTTTTCAAATGGATTGCTCTTGTTTTTTCTTATATTCCTCTCCCCATTGCCATATAGCATTAAGTATCGGTTTTAAGCTATGCCCTGCTTCTGTTAAAGAGTAATCCACCCTTGGAGGCACTTGTGCAAAAACCTCACGGTTTACAAGCCCACTTTCTTCCATAGCACGCAGATGTTGCGTCAAAACCTTTTGCGAAATACCAGTTAAAGATTTTCTTAGCTCACCAAAGCGTTTAGTCCCAGTTAATAAATCACGTATTATTAGCACTTTCCATTTATCACCAATAAGCGACAGTGTTGTTTCAACTGGGCAAGGTGGTATCTTGTTTTTATTCAGCATTTGTCATATTCTCCTTATAGTTTCTTGAAGGTAACTATAGCACTTTAAAGTACCTACTTTACTATTTACTCTTACTATATTATTATAATATTAACGGCGGCACAAACGCAAGCCAAATTTTAAGGAGGAAATAAAATGATTGACTATGCAGGTATTTTAAAGGCAAATCCCAATGGCGTATTGGCTACACAAGATGGAGAGCGTGTTAAAACAAGGGTGTTTCAGTTCTTATTTGCAGACGAAAATAAAGTATATTTCTGCACCAATAGTCAAAAACCAGTTTACACCCAAATGAAGGCTAACCCAAATGTGTCTTTTTGCACGCCCGGTGATTTTAGCCCCGTTTTATCTGTAAACGGTAAAGTGGTCTTCACAGATGATGCGGCGTTAAAAACACGTGTGCTTGATGAAAATCCACTGATTAAGACTATTTATAACTCACCTGACAATCCAATTTTTACACTATTTTATATCGACGTTGAGGAAGTGGAAACTTTTGGTTTCTCAGAAGGTTCTAAAAGTTATAAACTGTAATTTAAAACGTATAAAATAAAAAAGACTTGTAAAACAAGTCTTTTTTTGTTAAAATTACATAAAACGACAAGAGGTTACGATATGAAAAGATGGGTTTTGCGTGAAAACGACGCTAATATAGATTTGATGACAAAAACACTAGGAGTTAGCCCTATTTTGTGTGAGATTTTAGCTAACCGCGGGTTGCGAAGCAAAAATACGGCAGTGCAGTTTCTTAATCCCTTGCGAGATTATTTGCTTGCGCTTGACAATATGGCTGGCGTTACGGATGCTGTTGATATTATCCGTGATGGCGTTGATAACGGCAAGCGTTTTTGCATTTTTGGAGATTATGATGTTGACGGTGTCAGCGGTACGGTTATTTTGCACAAAGGGCTTGCAGGGCTTGGGGCAGACATTACGCATTATATACCACATAGAGAAAAAGAGGGCTATGGTTTAAATATGGCGGCAGTTGAAAACATTGCAGGTAGTGGTTGCAATATTTTTATAACTGTAGATAATGGTATAGCTTCTGTTGCAGAGGTTGCTAGGGCTATAGAGCTTGGTATGGCAGTTATTATCATCGACCATCACGAGCCGCCTTTTGTTGAAGAAGATGAAAAACGATATGAGGTCTTGCCGCCTGCCAATGCCATTGTTAACGCAAAACAAGCAGATTGCGGCTATCCTTTTAAAGAATTGTCTGCGGCAGGTGTTTCGTATAAATTTGTACGGCATTTGTATGGTCGGCTTGAAAAAGAATTTAACTTGGATAACGAATTACTTATTTTTGCCGCTATTGCAACATTTTGTGATGTGGTAGATTTGGTAGGTGAAAACCGCATTTTAGCCAAAAATGGCTTGAGACTGTTAAACAAGGCAGAAACTGGGGCGACAAATATAGGTTTAAATGCACTTGTAAAAGCTCGAAATTTGGAGTATAATGATATAGACGATTTTGCAATTGGTTTTATATTGGGACCTTGCATTAATGCCAGCGGTCGGTTAAGCTCGGCAGATTTAGCCGTAGAGCTTTTTTTAACGGATGATGAAGCCCGTGCGGTAGAGCTTGCCAGCCAGCTTGTTTTGCTTAATGACGAACGCAAGGCATTATGTGCAAAATATGTGGATGAAACTATTGTGGGGCTTGATATGACGGCGCTTGATGATGTATTAGTAATATTTGTACCTGATATACACGAAAGTATAGCAGGCATTGTTGCAGGACGCGTTAAAGAACACACATATCGCCCAACTATTGTTTTTAGCGATGCACACGGCGTTGCAAAAGGCTCTGCCCGCTCTATAGAAGGCTATAATGTTTTTGAGGCTTTGCAAAAAAATAAAGATTTATTTACACGCTTTGGCGGACACGCAATGGCGGCAGGTATTACAATGCCTATTGAAAATATCGACGAGCTACGTCAAAGACTTAATTCTAATTCAGGCTTAACGACGGATGATTTTAATCCCATTATTTACGGCGAAAAAGAATTAAAACTTGATGAAATAACCTTTGAGCTTGCAACGCAAATCGCCGCATTGTCGCCTTTTGGCAAAGCAAACAAAGAGCCAATATTCTTCACAAAAGGCATTTTTACTGAAAAAGCAGAGATAGTAGGGCAAAGCGGACAGACCCTTCGCCTAACCCTTCGCACAGACAATGGTAGAAAAATAACCGCAATAGCTTTTAAAGCCGTCGATAATTTCGTACAATTGTTAAACAAAAATTATAACGAAAAAATCGCAAAAGGTTTTGTAAGCGGCAGACTTGTTAATCTTAATATAAAACTAGATATTGCTTATAATATACGCATTAATACATACAAAGGAAATTCTAGCTTGCAATTGGTTATTATTGATTTTACATAATGGGGAGATGTTTTTATGCTCAATAATCCACGATTTGTAGGTAAGCTGACTGATGGTGTAGGTACTTTTTTTAACGCCGACAACATAAGGAGTTTTCAACGCTTGCGCGATGGCACTTGGCACGTTATTTTGTATGACGATAATACTTTTATTATTGACGAACCAAGCCCTTCTAGGGCAAGAAGGATGTTAGAAGGTTCAAATTTCGTAATACAAATGATGCCTATACCTAAACCAATGTGGGTTGTTTTTAGGCACGAAGATGGAGTCGTTTCTGATGTTGTTGAAGTGCTGTTTTTAGGATTATGTGCCGATGGACACGTGCGTCCTGTTAGGTTGACGGGTAAAAAGTTTAAAGTGTTGGACCTCCAATCAAAATTTGGCGAAATAGTCTTTGAAAATCCCTTAAAAACACCACAGACCAAAAAAGAAAAGAAAAAATTATGGGGTTCTAAATAAATAATAAAGTTTGTATCGGAGAAGAATATGAATGAGCTTTGGGATATTTTAGATGAAAACGGCAATAAAACAGGGCGGTTGCATAAGCGTGGCAAGCCTATGGCAGATGGTGACTTTCACCTTGTTGTGCACGTTTGGATAGTTAATTCTAAAGGCGAATTTCTTATATCCAAACGTACGGCAAACAAAAATTTTCCATTGATGTGGGAATGTACGGGCGGCTCTGCCGTAGCAGGCGATGACAGCTTAACAACAGCTCTTAAAGAAGTGCGTGAAGAATTGGGGATTGAGCTTAAACACGAAAACGGCGAGATGTTTACTAGCTTAAAAAGATACTGTGGTGGTTGTGGTGGATACGATTTTGTTGATGTGTGGGTCTTTAGGCAAGACATAAGTGTTGACGACATTATTTTCCAACCAGACGAAACCTGCGATGCAATGTGGGCAAGCAAACATAAAATAATAAAAATGATTGATGAAGGTAGTTTTATGGATAACCAATTTTATACTTATATAGACAAATTATTTGCGTATATAGGAGGTCAATGATGGATTTAAGAGAGGTAATAAAAAGCTACCCCGATTTTCCAAAGCCAAATATACTTTTTAGGGACGTAAACCCTATTTTGCAAGATGCCAAACATTTCGAGTCCGCAATATCACAAATCGAAGACTTGCTTTATGACATGGATTATGATGTAATAATTGCTCCAGAATCCCGTGGGTTTATCTTCGCTGCACCTATTGCTATACGCCAAGGTAAGGGCTTGGTTCTTGCCCGCAAAAAAGGCAAATTGCCAGGCGATGTAGCGTCAAAACAATACTTTTTGGAATATGGTATGGATTCTATAGAAATTCAAAAAGATGGTATAAAACTAGGTCAAAAAGTTGTTATTATTGATGATTTGCTTGCTACAGGCGGTACAGCAAAAGTTATTTGCGATATTGTGGATGGGCTTGGCGGCAAGGTGGTAGCTTCAGTTTTTTTAATAGAGCTTGCAGAGCTTAATGGTCGTGAGCTTTTAAAAGATTGTGAGGTAAAGGCAATTATCACCTATTAATATATTTTGCGGAGGATGAAAAAATGACGTACAGAAATAATAGAAATGGACAAGAAATTGATTTTGCTGGAGATTTGGGCATTATTGCTCTTGAAAATTGTAAGGATTTTGGCAAGAAATTGGATGAAAGTATTAGATTTTTGCGTTTACAACAGGGTATTCCAACGCCTGATAGTTTTTTGATTGACACAGCACAGATACGTTTTTCAAACGGCGAAGGCAAAATCTTGCTTAACGAATCTGTGCGTGGCAAGGATGTATTTTTAATTAGCGACGTTGGCAATTATAGCTGTACATATCCGCTTTATGGCTATGATAACCATATGAGCCCCGACGAACATTATCAAGATATAAAGCGTGCTGTGTCTGCTATAGGCGGCAAAGCGGCAAGAGTTAATGTGGTTATGCCTATGCTATATGCCAGTCGTCAAGACCGCCGCAAAGGCAGAGAGAGCCTAGATTGCGCAATGAGCCTTCAAGAACTTGAAAATATGGGCGTTAAAGCAGTTATTACCTTCGATGTGCATAACTCGGGCGTTATCAACGCCGCAAGCCATATGTCTTTTGAAAATATCTTCGCCTCATACGAAATTGTACGTGCTTTTTTCGAGGATGAGCCTGACGTTATCAACGATAAAGAAAATTTGCTTATAATAAGCCCTGACGTTGGCGGTATGGAGCGTGCAATATACTATTCTAACGTAATGAAAACCGACGTTGGTATGTTCTACAAACGTCGTGATTACAGCCGTGTGGTTGACGGCAGAAATCCAATAGTCCAGCACGACTATCTTGGACGTGATGTAACAGGCAAAAACATAATGATAATTGACGATATGATAGGCACGGGCGAATCTATGGTCGAAATCGTTCAAGAGCTTAAAAAAAGAAACGCCGGCAAAATCTTTATAGCCACTACCTTCGCAATGTTCACCAAAGGTTGCGGCACCTTCCAAAAACTGCACGACGAAGGTCTTTTAACCCGCCTATATTCTACCAATCTAACTTATGTCCCGCCAGAAATCATTGGAACAAAATGGTTTCACCACGTAGATATGTCGCCATTTGCCGCCGAAATCATCCATTGCCTAAACACCAACAGCTCTATCGAACCCATAATGGATGCTACCGCTAGATTAAAAGAGTTGAATAAATAACAAAATCACCGCCGAAGGTTATCCCTCGACGGTGGTTTTGTCTATGGAATAAAAAACTCTATCATAACATCGTGCAAACCAAATCCTTCTGGCAATGGCAAGTGTTTAGGATTTTCCAAATCCGCAAGCGGTTCAAGGGTTTCTCTTATCCTAAATAAATTATGTCGAAAAGGATTAAAATCAAATATCTTTCCAATATCCATCGTTACCATAAAATCGGTTTTTGCTTCTATAACAAGGCTTGGCAAAATATAAGAATTATTGTCATTAATACGTGGAACTTGCCGCCATATTTCGCCATCAAAATATTCTAAAACAGCCGTTCTAATGGATACTATAAACGATGTATCATTTATAATATCATATGTTATAACTAAGTTCTCATCTCGACCAGAAAAATGCAAGTTTTGCAAAGAAATATTTGAAACATCTGGATTATACCTCAAATCATCTACATATACCCCTTGCTCAATTAAAGTCTTGGAATTAAGTAAAATTAAAGCTGAAACGCCAAAGGCTATCAAGACAGGAGCGATTAAAGGGACTATGGTTATCAAATCAGGTTTCTTTTTCATAATTAATGACCCAATCTTAATCCTAATCTGATGTTGCCTTTTGCATTGTTTTTCTTATTTGAAAGACTTCCTTTGATAGCGAGGTCTATTTTTATGTACTTACTTATATTGTACAGTAAATATTTCCAGATGTCAAGACTTGTTTTATCTTTTTGATAAATTTATTTGTCGCATAAATGTAACAGTATCGTAGACGAAATGTTGTTGCATATGATGGCTATATGGTGTATATTTATATTAGATGAAATTTAGGAGGTTTTAGGGATATGTGCGGAATTATAGGATATACAGGCAAGCGTGATGCTGTGCCGATTATTATAGAAGGTTTAAAGCGTTTGGAATATAGAGGATACGATTCTGCTGGTATTGCGGTTTATGCTGATGAAGCCTTTGGTGTGGCAAAACGCAAAGGGCGCATTGCAGAGCTTGAAGCAGAGCTTGCAAAAGTAAACATTTCTGGCAATGTAGGTATTGGGCATACACGCTGGGCAACCCACGGCGAACCCAATGATGTAAACAGCCATCCGCATTTGGGCGAAAAAAGCCGTATTGCAGTGGTGCATAATGGGATTATTGAAAATTATAAGCAAATAAAAGATACTCTTGAACAAAAAGGCATTAAATTTGTATCGCAAACAGACAGTGAAGTTATTGCGCAGCTTTGCGAACATTATTATGACGGAGATTTGATGGACGCTGTTATTAAAGTAGCAAATGCGCTGGAAGGTTCTTATGCGCTGGGTATTATGTGCCTTGACGAACCAGATATTTTAATGGCGATAAAAAAGGATAATCCGCTTATTGTAGGCATTTCCGATGATGGTAATTTTATTGCGTCAGATGTTCCCGCAATCTTGCCGCATACAAAACAAGTACATTATATGAATGACAAAGAAATTGCTATTTTAAGGGCTGATGGCGTAGATTTTTTTAATATGCAAAAAGAACCTATTGTACGCAAACCAGAAACCATTACGTGGACAATGGAAGGTGCAGAAAAAGGCGGCTATCCGCATTTTATGCTTAAAGAAATTATGGAACAACCACGTGTGTTAAAAGAAACAATTGCAAACACGCTTATGGATGGTGCAAACAAAACTGCAATTGATAGTCTTGATATTTCGCATTTTAATAAAGTAATAATCACCGCTTGCGGTTCGGCTTGCTATGCGGGCGTTGTTGGCAAATATGTTTTCGAGCGTTTGTGCCGCATTTCTGTTGAAGTAGAATTTGCGAGCGAATTTAGATATAAAGACCCAATTGTGGATGATAAAACTTTGGTTATAGTCGTAAGTCAATCTGGCGAAACAGCAGATACAATCGGTGCTATGCGTGAAGCAAAAAAACGTGGTGCTACTACATTTGCCATTGTTAATGTTATAGGTTCTGCCATTGCCCGTGAAGCAGACTATACTGCATATACCGCCGCAGGGCCAGAAATCGCCGTCGCATCAACAAAAGCGTTTTCCGCACAATTGGTGTTGCTCTATATTTTAGCAATACGTTTTGCGCAAAAACTTGGAACAATTGACGACGCAAAAACTGCCGAACTTATAGCCGAAATCAACAATCTTCCCGAAAAAGCTACAGAAGTATTAGACCATACCGACTATATCCAAAAATATGCCGCAGGAAGCATTAACTCGAAAAGTGTGTTTTTTATAGGACGCAACATAGACTATGCAATATCCTTTGAAGGTTCACTAAAATTAAAGGAAATTTCATACATCCATAGCGAAGCATATGCTGGCGGCGAGCTTAAGCACGGTACAATAGCTCTTATAGAAGAAGGCGTATTGGTCGTTGCCATAGCCTGTTGTCCAAACCTGTACGGCAAAATCTTTAGCAATGTAGAACAGGTTATAAGCCGTGGTGCAAGGGTTTTGTTCGTCAGTACCGAAGATACAAAACAAACCGACAAGCTATCATTAGTAAAATTGCCGCAGGTTCACGAACTTTTCTCCCCTTCTCTATCCGTAATAGCTTTGCAATTGTTTAGCTATTATGTAGCCGCCAACAAAGGGCTGGATATTGATAAACCCCGTAATCTAGCAAAAAGTGTAACGGTAGAATAATAAATAACACCGCCGAAAATTATCGGTGGTGTTATTTATTTTATAATATGACATACTGTTGTCATATTATAAATGATAATATGTAATTAAAATTTGAAGGGATGTGATTTAATGTCAATAAGTGCGTTTGTTGATAAGTCCATTGTACCAAACAATGATATGGTCGTCGTCGCTCTTGAAGATGCAACTTCGATATGGGAAGAATTGCAAGACTATGTCAAAAAAGAATTCCCGAATATAACAGGAGAATGGAAGCATTACGGCAAGGCTTCTGGTTGGACATATAAACTAATAAGCAAAAAACGAAACTTGCTGTTTTTTATACCTCAAAACGGTTGTTTTAGAATACGGATTGTTTTAGGTGAAAAAGCAGTTAATTGCGTAGCGTCCGCCAATTTGTCGGATAACATCAAAACAGCAATACAAACCGCTACAGTTTATGCAGAAGGAAGAAGTATAGATATAGATATAAACAGCGATGAACAGTTGAAAGATGTCAAAACCCTGCTCAAGATTAAATTTGAAAATTAAATAAAATACAAATACGATTTTTGGAGGTAACATATGATAGAGTCATTAAAAGCTCTTTTGGAAGACTGGAAAGAAACACGAAGTGTTATTTTAGGCTTCTTAGATGAACTAAGCGACGCAGACCTTGATAAGATACTACCTAGAAAAAATCTAAACACGATAAGACTACAGGCTTACGAACTAACATTGTTTCAAAGAGATATTGTAAACTCCTTGACAACAAAGTCTGTAGACTTTGAAGAAGAGTATCTGTATAAAAACATATCAAAACAAGCCCTTACCGAAAAAATGGCAGAGCTTGACACTAAACTAGAAGAATCTTTAGAACTTATGGACGGCACCGAAATGATAGATTACTATGGTCAGCAAAGAAATGTGCATCAAGTTATTTCATTGATGACAGGACACGAATATATGCACATCGGTCAAATTATTGCATTTTGCTATGCAACAGGAATAGAAATTCCCGAAAGCATATCAGAACCAATGGCTCTTGAAGGCTAAATTTTACTTCTTGCAATATCACATTATTTTATACCAAACAACCTTTTGGCATTTTGCATTGTTATCTGCGCCACTTCTTCGGGGGTGGCGTTCCATATTTGGGCTATTTTTGTAGCTATGTGGGTTAGATTTGTGCTGTCATTACGCTTGCCACGGTTCGGCTCGGGGGAAAGATAAGGACAGTCCGTTTCCAAAACAAGGCGGTCTTTAGGTATGGTTGCGACCACTTGTTGCAGCTGCTCAGTCTTTTTATATGTAACCACACCACCAACAGATATATGCCAGCCTAGCTCTATATATTGCTTTGCACGACTAGCATCGTAGCTATAACAATGCAATATGCCGCCTATCTTTTCGCCCGCTTTGCTTTCTTTTAGGATTTTAAAGGTTTCTTCCTCTGCATCACGGCTGTGGATAACCGTCGGCATTTTAAGGTCTATCGCAAGTTTTAGCATTTGTTTAAAACGATAAATTTGCGTGTCTTGCGGGCTGAAGTTATAATGAAAATCAAGCCCTATTTCGCCTATGGCGACCACTTTAGGGTTTTTTGCCATTTCTGCTAAGGTTACAAGGTCGCTGTCTTTAATATCTTTTGCGTTGTGGGGATGAACACCAACGGTTGCATATATATAGTCATATTTATTAGCAAAATTAACGCTGGCACGGCTGGATTGCATATTTGTGCCTACATTTAATATATAGTCAATGCCCGCCTCTGGTAATATTTTACTTAAAAGCTCGTTTCGGTCTTCGTCAAATTGTTTAAAGTCGTAATGACTGTGGGTTTCAAAGTACATTTTTTCTCCTTGTATAGCAACTTAACCTTCTATAGTCCCCCCGACTGCGTTAAACACGCCGCTGTAACCCGTCGTGTTTAACTTGCGGCGGGACAACATAAGCTAAAGTTGCTCTATCGTTTAAAATGGGTCATTGCGATATGCACAACAACCATTCAAAAGCCGCTAGACGTTCGTAAATTACAGCATTGTTTAACTTTGCGGGATTTTCTGTCCCATTGATATAGGCATTATTGCACGCCCAATCATACCTAAAATTTAAATCTGCCACATCTAAAATTTCTGATTTGGTGCGTGGTTTTGTATTTGTTACTAATTTTTGAAGACTTTGCGCTTGCATAACATAGCGTGTTATTGCCGCCACATCGCAAATGCCGCTTGGATATTTTAATTCTTTCACAGCACCCAAAGCCCATAGGTATACATAACAACGCTCGTAACGCCATCCATATTTTGCTAGTTGATGCATATCGGGCTGTTGCAAAGCAATAAAATCGCGCTCGTCAGGCAACAATTCGCTATCTAATTCGCCATACATTATTTCATCCATTATCTGTATATATTTTTGTGCGTCAATCCACGTTGCGCCATCTCTGCGGGCTTCACAGTAAATTGCTATCGCAAGCGTTGCAACAATGCGTTTTGCTATGTTAATTGATGTCGGTATCTTCACCTCAGTTTCAAAGGCAAACAAAGGCAAACCTGCAAAAAACGGCACGCTCTGATTTTGCAACAAAGCAATATTGCGCTTGCGGCGGTTAATATCATTGTCGGAGATATTAAACATATGCTCACCTCACTACTGACATTTTATAACATTATATCCATTTTGTCAATATATTAAAAAGTCTATTGCTTTATTTGCTTGATTATGGTATAATAAAGCAAGTTTTGCCTTAATCTAAAGTTAAACAAAAAGGGAGTTTTTACGTTGAAAAACAAAAAATTTAAAAGAAGAAGGTCACTTATATGGCGAATAACCTTTGCGGCTATTGCTTTGACATTGCTTTTTGGTATGACCATTAGCGTGTTTAGCTATTTTGTATACCGCAATTCGTCCGTACAAAGCCATGCAGGCGAAGCCGCAAATATCGCAACAACCATAGCAGCTACCATTGACCCCGTTTTGTTCTATACCTCTATAAATTCGGAAGAACCCGATGCTTATTGGCATTATTTAAAACAAAATATGGATACGATTTTTACACGTGTGCAAGACCTTACATTTTTGTATATCGTTATGCCATATGGCGATAACCTTTTTGCCTATTATTTATCCGCAGTGCGTCCAGGCTATGAGGAATGGGTATATTTTGGTATGGTGGAAGAGCCCGATGTATATGGAGAAGAAGCCTTCGTATCCTTACGTCAAGGCATAACCACAGCAACCGGCATTGATGATGCAGGAGAATGGGGTATGCTAATATCTGGTTACGCACCAGTTTTTGACATCAATGGTAGCGTTATTGCGCTTGTTGGTGCAGATTTTGAGGTCGGACAGATGGTTTATGCCTCAAACAGCTTCGGCCTTACAATAATTATTTTTGCTTTGGTTGGTGCATTGGTTTTCGGGCTTATACAACGTGTTATTTTAAAACGGTCTTTGTCTGTCAGCATCAAACGTATTGTTAATGCAGACTATAGCTTTGCCGATATGTCATCAACATTTGACGCTCGTAAAGACGATAGTAATTCCAAGGACGAAATTGCATTGTTATATGGGCATTTTTCTGATATGTACAACGGGTTTAAAGTTCTTATCGGCGATATTAAAACCGTTGTTGACGCACATTCGACAGGGTATTATAAGATTTTACTTGACGAAACAAAATACAAAGGCGGTCATTTGCGCCTTGCGCAACAAATAAATTCTGCATTAAGTATGTATGCAAATGATTTTACAGAAGTTATCAATGTAATGAAAAGCTATGGCGAAGGCAATTTTGATGCCGAAGTACGCACGTATGAGGGCGATTGGTATTGGGCTAATGATGTTTTAGCAGAACTTCAAAACAGCTTTGTACACGTGTCGTCCGAGATTGATAGAATGGTTAAAACCGCCGTACAAGGCGAGTTTGACGCTAGAGCCGATGTTGGCTCGTTAAAAGGCGAATGGAAGCGAAATATACACAGCATTAATGCATTAATGAAATCGGTATCTAACCCATTAAGCAAGATTGAAGATAGTATTGTACTGATGTCTAAGGGCGAGTTTGTTCCACTTGAAGGTGGTTATAGAGGTCAGTTTGGCGTTGTTAAAGAAGCCTACAACACCACTACAGAAACAACACAAGCCGTTATTGACGAAATTTCGCAGGTATTAAGTGCTATATCGCAAGGCGATTTGACCATATCGCTTAAAAACCAATACATCGGTAGCTACGCACCAATACAAAAAGCATTGGAAACAATACTTTCCAACCTTAACAAATCTATGTACAAAATAAGCAGTGCCGCCGACCAAGTGTTAGCGGGTGCAGGGCAGCTTTCGCAAAGCTCGATGATATTGGCTGAAGGGTCGCAAACACAAACGGCGGCTATCGAAAAGTTAAGCTCATCCATAGAGCTAATTAAACAAAAAGCCAATGATTCTGCCGAAAATACCAAAGTAGCAGACGAATATGTTGCGCAATCAACCCAATTGGCAAAAGAAGGCGAAGCGGTTGTGCAAAATATGCTTGCTTCTATGGACAAATTGCGTGAATCTGGCGAGGATATTACCGAAATTATAAAATCTATATCCACAATCGCCTTCCAAACCAATTTATTAGCACTTAACGCTTCTGTAGAAGCCGCAAGAGCAGGTGATCACGGCAAAGGCTTTAGCGTTGTAGCCGACGAGGTACGGTCTTTAGCGGCACGAAGCCAAGACTCTGCAAGCAACACAACAGAAATTATTGCAAGAGAAAAACAATATACACAAAACGGCATAACCACAGCAAATGATGTGGCAAAATCTTTTGAAGCCATTATGGGTGGCATTAAACAATTGTCTGCTATTATCGAAAAAATCGCCACTATGTCGAAAGAGCAAGTAAGCTCTATTGCGACAATAAACACAAGCGTTAACCAAATATCGCAAGTAACAGTGGATAATTCTGCCACAGCACAAGAATCTGCCGCAGCTTCGGAAGAATTATCCGCACAAGCAGATGCATTAAAACAGTCTGTTGCATTCTTTAAGTTAAAATAAATAAAAATAGTCGCTCGTAAATCGGCGACTATTTTTATTTATTATCTTGGTGGTTTCGGACCATAATATTGATAATAATCGACTTTTGTTGCGCCATTAAACAACTTGCGTTTTGCATTGGCTTTTCTGCCAAAATGTTGCTCGAAAGTTTCGTCGCTTGTTATAATATATGCCGACCACGTGGATGTTTTGGGTATTAGGTTTTTAAGAGCATTATAAATCTGCGGCAAGTCCCCTGCTTCGCCAATGCGTTGCCCGTATGGCGGGTTGGTCATAAGTATGCCATATTCGCAGGGCAACCCTTTTTTTGTTACATCCGCCACGCTAAATTGGATATAATCCGCAACACCAGCCGCTTCTGCGTGTGCTTTGGCTTCCTGCACCATTTTTTTATCAATATCGCTTGCAAAAATTTGGGCAATATCCCCTTTATATATTGCATTTTCGGCATTTTCTCGTGCATTTTTCCATATGTTTTTGCCAACCTGCACCCAATCTTCGCTTACAAATTTGCGGTTTATTCCCGGGGCAATATTTTTCGCCGCAAGAGCTGCCTCTATGGCAATCGTGCCACTACCGCACATTGGGTCAAGCAATGCCCTATCACGCCTCCAATACGACAGCTCTATCATAGCCGCCGCCAATGTTTCTTTAATGGGTGCCTTAGAGCTGTTTTGTGCACGATAACCACGCTTGTGCAATCCCGCGCCCGTTGTGTCTATCGTCAATGTAACTTTGTCCTTTAGCAAAGCCACCTGTATTTTGTAAGCCGCACCTGTTTCGGGAAACCAGTCTATTTTATACTTTGTCTTTAACCGCTCTACAACGGCTTTTTTTACGATTGCTTGACAGTCTGGGACGGAGAATAATGTGGACTTTATGCTTTTGCCTTCCACGGTAAATTTGCCGTCTTTTGTTATAAAATTCTCCCAAGGCAGTGCTTTTGTGCCTTCAAAAAGTCCATCAAAAGTAGTGGCATCAAACTCGCCCATAACTAAAAGTATCCTATCAGATGCCCTTAGCCATAGGTTTGCTCGCACCATATCATCCAATGTACCATAAAAATCTACACGCCCATCAAGGGTCGCTTTTATTTCCAGCCCCAAAGCGGTCAGTTCACGCTTTACAGTAGCTTCTAAACCAAATGTCGCCGTAGCGATAAAATGTAATTTATCCATAGTATAACTATAAACGATAGCCCATTTTTTGTCAATCAAAAATTAATAAAAAATGCTTGCAAAAATATAAAAGATATGTTATAATAATAAAAAGTTTATGAAGTAGAGGTTGACAGACAAATGGTTTTATGCTATAATAAAAGCAAGCAAGCAAGCAAGCAAGCAAGCAAGCAAGCAAGCAAGCAAGCAAGCAAGCAAGCAAGCAAGCAAGCAAGCAAGCAAGCAAGCAAGCAAGCAAGCAAGCAAGCAAGCA
>WRBJ01000023.1 GCA_009784615.1 Defluviitaleaceae bacterium
GGTCGTGAACTGGTACAAGTCCGTGGTTAAACGAATTACAGAAAATCCTATGTACCTTGGACGACTTGTACAAGGAAAATATCGCACGGCTTTAATGAGTGGCGGCATGAGGATTTACACGCCGGAAAGCGATTGGGTTGTATCAGAAGATACACACCCTGCCATCATTGACGAAGCTACCTTTGAAGCGGTGCAAGAGCTACGGCAAAATCGAACGAAGCAGTACCACGAGAGAGCCGAGGAAGCCAACCGACCACAAGCAAGCGAAAATATCTTTAAGGGGCTTATATTCTGCGGTGATTGCAAGCGCAACCTTTCAAGGCTGAAAGTTGTGTTAGGAAACGGAAAAGTTTATTACCGATTCTTATGCCCTACTTACGAAGAAGTGGATAGATGTAAATGTACCAAGAAGCGTTTGCTGGAATCGGAGCTATTGTCGTTGATACACACCTTTATTGATGTGCAGATGCAAACCCTAACGGACATCAACCGCCTAATTGACGATATTCGCAAGCAAGCCAACTATGTCAATAAAATGGAGATGGTGGACGATAGCTTGTCAAAGGCACAAAAGGCATTGGCAAGGTTGACTGGTATTCGGAGTAGTTTGTACGAGGACTACGAAAGCGGTCTTTTGAGCAAAGAGGATTATTTGTTGGTGAAAAAGAAATACGAAGCACAGCACAAAGAACTCACCAACGAAATAGAAGCCTTGTCAAAACAAAAAAAGAAGCAGACCAACGTTGTTGCCGAAAACAAATGGGCGGCGGCATTTAGCTCATTCCAACACGGCAAGGAATTGAGCCGTGAACTCGTAACAAGCATCATAGAAAGGATTGATGTAAGCGACACAAACGATGTTGCTATTACAGTTAAATACCGTGATGAACAATTAGCGTTGCTGACAATGCTTAGTGAATACGCCGAATACACAGCCGAGGGGGTAGCCGTATGACGAATGATAAATACGTTATTGCCCTATATTTGCGGTTATCTCTTGATGATGGATATGGTGAAAGTGAAAGCATAAGCAATCAGCGAGGGTTATTAAATCACTTTGTTTCAAGCCGTGATGAGTTTGCAAGGTGCGAGGTCTTGGAGTTTGCTGACGATGGCTACACAGGCACAAACTTCAATCGCCCTGCTGTAACTGATATGCTTAATCAAGCCAAGAATGGCAAAATACATTGCATTGTGGTAAAGGATTTTTCAAGGTTCGGGCGTAATCATATCGAGGTCGGAGATTATATCGAGCAAATCTTCCCATTCCTTGGGGTGAGGTTTATATCGGTCAACAACAACTTCGACAGCAAAGACCACATAATGCAGGCTGGTACTTTGGATATTGCCTTTACCAACCTTATCTATGATTATTACAGCAAGGACGTATCAAAGAAAGTAACAAGTGCAAAACACGCCAAAATGCGTAAAGGTCATTATATGTCAACCACGGCATTATTCGGCTATCGCAAGAAGGCAGATAATAAAAACCGCCTTGAGGTTGACCCCGTGGCGGCTGAGTATGTGCGTAAGGTTTTCGCCCTATGTTTGGAAGGTAAAACTACCGGGGGGATAGCTCTTGAAATGAACACCAAGGGCATACCTACACCTATGGCTTACAAGCAAAGTATCGGTTACAACCGCAAATGGCGAAAAGTAAATGACACTAACCATTGGACAAGAGCAATGGTCTTGAGTATTCTGCGTGATGAACGCTATATCGGCTCTACCATATCGGGCAAAACAAGAGTATTAAAAGTAGGCAGCAACCATAGGCTGAAACAATCAAAAAACGACTGGATTGTTGTACCTAACACCCACGAGCCAATCATTTCGCAAGATGTATTTGATGAGGCACAAGCCATTTTGGGCTTGAAAACGGAAAGGTCGGCATACGGAGCAATGGAGCGTTTATTTGCGGGCAAAGTGAAATGCGGAACTTGCGGTCATGCCATGCGTGGTAGGTACGACAGGGTAAGACCATTCTTCTTTTGTGAAACAACACGGATTCATAAGACCGGGTGTATTACAGACAAGGTTTTTGAGGACGAATTATGCGAACTTGTACTTGCTCTAATTAGGAAGTATGCCGAAATAGCTTTGTGTGCAGATAGTATCTTGGTGGGGCTTCGAGCCAACGTAAGTGGTGATATTGCTAAGATGGTAGAGGATATAGCTGTATTGCAAACAGAGATTGACAAAGCCAAATCCTCCAAGGTTGCTCTGTACGAGAGTTATAAAGAAGGTAAGCTAACGAGGGATATGTATATCGAAGAAAAAAGCCGAAGCGAAGATGCAGCCGCTAAGTTGCAAGGTCGTATGGAAAAAACGAAACTGGAATTGGAAGCCTTGCGTGGCGAACCCCATGCCAACCAATTTGTAGACAGCTTCAAAGAGCTTCATAAACTTGTCGAACTAACGCCACAACTTGTGAACGACTTTGTGGATAGCATAAAAATTCATGCCGTGAACGATATAGCAATAACATGGAAATTCGAGGACGATTATCAGAGGGTTGTTCGTCTTTTGGAAGCTGAAATGAAGTAATACGTCAGCCACGTTACAGTTTCGTTACAAATTCATTATTTTGTTAGTCCTTACTTGACAGATGCTGGTGTCGTCGGACCTGTTACTTGGGATAGATTAATGCGTGAAGCACAGGCTTGCTCAAGCGGCGCAACGTCGACACCCGCACCTATTATACCATACCCCAGTAGCCCTGTGCGCATTGGGCAATCGGGCGAAAGCGTACGTCAGATTCAAGCGGCGATTAACCGCCTTGTGCCGCAGTATCCTAACCGACTTTGGAGATTAACAGAAGATGGAATTTTTGGTCAAAACACTCAAAATGCGATATTTACTTTCCAAAGTATCTTCGGCTTAACAACAGATGGTGTCGTCGGACCTGTTACTTGGGATAGATTAATGCGTGAAGCTGCCGCAGTGCGTACGGTTGCGGTTAGTGCGCAGGACAATTCGCAGACACAATATAATCCATTAACATTATTTGCTAGTTTGTTATTTACAAGAAGATAATTAATAAATCTGCAAAATGCGGCGAATATTTTTCGCCGCATTTTTATTTTAATATTCACTTTTATTTAATTTGTTGGTTAACTCAAATCACAACTTCTTGCCATATGGCTACAATTCTACTATTTCCTCACGTTTTGGTCCGTTTGAAAGAACGGCTATAGGAAGACCCACCTGTTTTTCTATAAAACGCACGTAATTTTTAGCATTTTCGGGAAGGTCATCAAATTTACGTATATGGCGGATTTCTTGCTTGAAGCCTGGCAAGGTTTCAAATACAGGCTTTGCGCTATCTAATAATGATGGGGCAGGGAAGTCTTTTGTTTGGATTCCGTTTATTTCATAGGCAACACAAACAGGGATTTCGTCAAGGTAAGAAAGCACGTCAAGCCCTGTCAAAGCAAGCTCTGTTGCCGCCTGACATTCTGCACCAAATCTAGTTGCTACAGCGTCAAAATATCCTACACGGCGTGGTCTGCCAGTTGTTGCACCATATTCGCCGGCATCACCACCACGACGGCGCAATTCCTCAGCTTCTTCGCCAAAAAGCTCTGTAACAAACGGACTCGCTCCAACGCAAGACGAATAGGCCTTTGTAACGGCTAAGATGTCGGTTATAGCATAAGGCGGCACACCCGCACCAATAGCAGCAAAACCTGCCAAAGTGTGGGATGATGTAACATATGGGTATATACCCATACCAACATCACGAAGTGCACCAAGCTGACCTTCCATTAAAATATTTTTGCCTTCTTGCCAGCTTTTGCGAAGATACGACGAAGCGTCTGCCATATGCGTTTGTATAAAATCTTTAAAGCGCATTATACGGGCATAAACATCCATATAATCCATTGGTTCGGCATTATAAACACCTTGTAGTGTTAAATTGACGCGCTCGTATAAATGCTTCAAACGATATTGCAAATGCTCGTCGTGAAAAATTTCATTTATTTGAATACATTCTTTAAGATATTTGTCAGAATAAAATGGCGCAATGCCAGCTTTTGTTGAGCCGAACTGTCTGTCGCCACGGCGAACTTCTTCAAGCTCGTCAAGCAAAATATGATGAGGCAAAACAAGAGGCACACGGGCATCTATCATTAAATTAAATTTTAGATTTGGCGCACCTTCCATCACCTTTGCAATCTCTTTTTCAAGATATTCCAAATTTAAGGCGCAACCATTGCCAATGACATTAACTGTGTTTTCGTTAAAAATGCCGCTGGGTAGCTGATGTAGAGCAAACTTACCATATTGGTTTAAAATAGTATGCCCTGCATTGCTGCCGCCTTGAAAGCGAACAACAATATCAGCGTCCGCCGCCATAATGTCAGTTATTTTACCCTTGCCTTCGTCGCCCCAATTTGCGCCGACTATTGCCTTAATTTTGCCCAAACTGTCACTTAACATAAAATTCACTCCTAAAAATTTAACATAACCACTTGCAATATATATATTTTTGTGTTGTATTATTCATATCCTAAAGAAATTTTGCGCATAGCCCGCCAGTTCAAATGTTGCCGATTAAGTCATCGGGTGAAAACTTTACGCCCGTTTATTATAGCACAAAATGTACATTTGTCAAATGTTTTATACTTTAAGCTCCTCTGTTGCAACATCAAGGTGTTTATTTTTTTGCAATATTGGATGGATATGTTCTTTTAAAAACTCTGTTGTTTGTTCGTTGGCTCTGCCAATGAAGTTTGCAGGGTTTAACAGTGCCGCCAGCTCTTCTATCGTGGTGTTGAACTGCGGGTCATCTGCAATACGCTCTAAAAGGTCGTTTTTGCCGCCCTCCTGCTTCACTTTATCAGCCGCCGCCATCGAGTGCTGACGTATGGCTTCGTGCAAATCTTGGCGGTTGCCGCCACGCTTTACGCCGTCCATCATTATATTTTCAGTTGTCATAAAGGGCAATTCTTCCATAATGTGTTTTTGTATCATCTTGGGGTAGACAACCATACCGCCCGCAATATTGATATATAGGTTAAGCACACCATCCATTGCCAAAAACGCTTCGGGTACTGATATACGTTTGTTTGCAGAATCGTCCAATGTGCGTTCTAACCATTGTGACGCCGCTGTATTTGCGGTGTTTGCTTGTTGCGATATTACGTGGCGGGATAGGGCGTTAACACGCTCTAGGCGCATTGGGTTGCGCTTGTATGCCATAGCAGACGAGCCAATTTGACCACTTTCAAAAGGTTCTTCTATTTCCTTTAAATGAGCCAAAAGCCGCATATCATTTGCAAATTTGGATGTGGACTGCGCTAATTGTGATAGGGCATTTACGAAGCGGGAGTCTATTTTGCGGCTATAAGTTTGCCCGCTAACGGGATAAACAGCGTCAAAATCAAAATCCTTCGCAATTAGCTTTTCCAATCGCTTAACTTTTTCGCCATCTCCATCAAAAAGCTCTAAAAAACTAGCATGCGTACCTGTTGTTCCTTTTGAGCCTAAAAATTTCAAGCCATCCAGCACAAAATCTATTTCTTCCAAATCCAATAACAAATCGTGCATCCATAGCGTTGCACGCTTACCAACGGTTGTCAATTGTGCTGGTTGAAAATGTGTAAAACCCAGCGTGGGCATATCTTTATACTTATCAGCAAAATCTGCCAAAAGCGAAAGAACCTTCACAACCTTTGCCTTAACAAGGCGCAAAGCCTCACGTTGTAGTATCAAATCAGCATTATCTTGAATATATGCCGAAGTCGCACCAAGATGTATTATGGGCAAGGCATTCGGACACTGCTCGCCATATGCGTGCACGTGCGCCATAACGTCGTGGCGCAATTTGCGTTCATATACCGCCGCAACATCAAAATTTATATCGTCAACAAAAGTCTCAAGCTCGGAAACTTGCTCTTGGCTAATATTCAAACCCAATTGACATTGGTTTTTCGCCAAGGACAACCACAACCTGCGCCAGGTGCTAGTGCGGTTTTGTGCAGAAAAAATACGTTGCATTTCTGTCCCAGCATAACGGGTCGAAAATGGTGATATATATCCGTTTTTGTCCATTGTATCACTCCATTATAATACAAGCTCATATAGCTTAAACCATTTTAGATGTTCATATGGTAATCCTAAATCTACGGTATCCACATAAGTATATCCGTGTTTTTCATATAACGCTATTGCGGGGATATTTCTTGGGGTAACATCAAGACGAATGGTTTTGCAACCCTTTTCCAAGGCATATTTTTTGGCAAAGTCAAGCAAATGCGACGATACCCCTTGCTTCATAAAATCTGGATGTGTTACCAATCTGTATAAAACCATAACCTCATCACCGTATGCGTCTACTCCCCATTTTGCTTGTGCATATGCGTCATATTGTATGTGATTTAACAGCATCGACCCAGCAATTTTACCACTAATTTTAAGAACAAACAATGTGCCTTTCACAATGCCATCTTCGGCATCTTTTCTTGTGGGATATACACCCTTTTTCCAATATGGATAATTTATATTGGCATCTAAATAATCATTTATATCGTCGTAAAGCTGTTCAAGTTCATCAGTGTCGCTTATAACCCCAGCCTCAATCTTCCAATCCATCCGCTATACTCCTTACAAAGTTAATAAAATAATCTTCCATAGACTGTTCGGCATTTTTTTGATTAGCCTGTAAATAATCAAAAAAATGCGGCGAAATAACATGCGAACCATAGTCGTGTTCTTTAAAATACTTATATGCATCATAGTCTGGTAACATTTTTTTAAGCACAAATACACCTAGAGCTTCTACAATGTTTTCTTCAATAAATCCATCCATCGGGCGATATTCGTGTCCTTTTACTTGGTTTTCATAAGCATCAATAACCCACGGTATAGCACCTAATTTATCAACCGCATCACGCACGACATCTATGTTATATGGCGGATGAAAAAGCTCGTGGGTTACTGTACCCAAAATATCTTCGTTGCTCCATTTAAAATCCGAAATCATATTATACCCGCATAGCTTTGCGCCGTGCGGACGGGCAAAGGCGCAAACAAACATAGTTACATCGCCGCCATCAAGCGGTATCAACTTTGCTACCTCGTCGCTAATATCGTATTTGCTTAAAAATTCGTTAAGCTCTGCACAGCGATTTTCTAAAAGCGGCAATTTTTCTTTGCGCCAATATTGTTCAAATCCTAACGCTTCCATTTCTTTCACAAAAGGCACTACCACTTCACGAAAATGGCGAAAGTGCATTTTAAGCTCTTCTTCATTATCATCCCAATATGGTGAATTTATAAGACCATATTTTATGCCTTCATAGTCTGCAAGCATTTCGCATAAATCTTTTTTATCAAAATCACCCAAGGTAGATATAAGAAGAGTTACCCAAGGCCATAACATTGTTCTTTCACGCTCTTTAGCCATATTAGCAATGCCTTGCTTAATATCACTGCTTAAATGCGGAAAGAATTTGTCGTATTCTGCTTTATGCGAATAGCCATTGTCGCCTAAATAAAATTCGTCACCCGTCATTGGGTTTAATAGGCACAGCAGGTCAAAATTATAACTTGGTTTTGTTGTAATTTTCACTCGTTTTCATCCCCTTTATACGAGCCTATATGTCCCTTTTGCTTCATTCTTTCTTCACATTTTTGCATTGTTTTTGCAAAACATTCTTTCATATTCAAATCAAGCTCGTTAGCAAGCAGGGCAAGCACAAAAATCACATCGCCCATCTCCATAGCCAAATTATCGTTAGCTTCAATCGGCTTTGTTCCATAACTTGTGCCTTTTACCAGCTCTGCTCCAAGCTCACCAATCTCCGACACCAAATCCGCATAACGGGTTATGGCATCGGTATTTAATCCCCATTTCTCCGCTACTTCAGCAGTGTATTTTTGAATATCGCTTATAATCATATTAATATCGTCCCCTAAATTGGGTAATCGCCAGTAAAACACGCCTCGCAATAGCCTATATCTTTAACATCTGGGATGATATGCGGTAGGTCACTTAGTTGTAAAAACGCAAGACTATCTGCACCAATTTCCTCGCATATTTCGGCAATAGTATGGTCGGTGGCTATTAGTTGGCTGGTGGTTGACACATCCGTGCCATAGTAACAAGGATATTTGTATGGCGGGGATGACATACGTAGATGAACCTCTTTTACACCTGCTTCACGCAACATTTTAATAATAATTTTATTGGTTGTGCCACGCACCATAGAATCGTCTACCAAAACAACCCTCTTGCCTTCTACATACTTACGCAATGGGTTTAATTTTAGGCGTACAGCGGCTTCACGGCTCATTTGGTCGGGACGAATAAAAGTGCGTCCTGCATAACGATTTTTGCCAAAGCCTTCCACATACGGTATTCCCGAAGCCTCTGAATAACCAATGGCAGAAGGTATGCCGCTGTCTGGCACACCTATAACAATATCGGCTTCCACAGGGCTTGCTTTTGCAAGTAATTGCCCCGCCGAGCGACGGCTGTCATTAACAAGTTGACCCTGCACTGTACTGTCGGGTCTTGCAAAATATATATATTCAAAAATACACATCTTACCGCCGTTTTGCCCGCAATTTTCTGTATTCGATTTTATTTCACCGTGTTGTACGGTTATAATTTCACCGGGCATTACATCACGCTCATAAACAGCATCAACAGCGTCAAGCGCAACAGTTTCGGACGCAAAAACTACCGAACCATCAGCTTTTCTACCAAAACAAAGCGGTCTAAATCCAAATGGGTCACGGGCAACAATCATTTTAGATGGCGACATCATTATAAGCGAATATGCACCTTCAAGGATGTGCATAGCCTTTGCTACTGCTTTTTCAATGCTACCTTCCGATAAGCGTTGTTTTGCAATGGTATATGCAATAATTTCTGTATCAGTATGCGTGCGGTAAATCGCACCTTTTTCATCATAAATGGCACGAAGCTCCAAAACATTGCGAATATTACCGTTGTGGGCGATGGCAAGCTGACCCTTTGCATAATTTATAACAAGCGGTTGCGCCGCATCTTTATCTTTTTTGCTGCCAGCTGTAGAATATCGGCAATGCCCAATAGCCATATGCCCTTTAAAGCGGGACAAAACCTCCTCGCTAAAAACTTCATCAACCAAACCCATATTTTTATGAAAAGTTATTTCTTGATTAAGATTAACAGCAAGACCACAGGCTTCTTGTCCTCTATGCTGTAATGCCATCAGCCCAAGATAAGTCTGCTTTGCCAAATAATCACCTTCGGCATTAGTATTATAAATCCCAAAAACTCCACATTCCTCACGCACTTTATCGTCATACATAATTATTCCACTCCTCATCTGCGCTTTTGCGAAACGTCATTATAACATATCTTGTGTATTTTGTCAAATTTTCAAATCTTAACTATATTTCCATAGTAAAATGCACTATTGTGCTTGCTTCCTTAAAACCTACTTTATTATGAAATTTTTGGCTGTCTGTATTTTCAATTTCGGCATCCGACGCAAGCTCGCTGCAACCTTTTTCTGCCGACCAAATTTTAGCAAACTCTACTAATTTCTTGGCTATACCTTGATTGCGAAACTTCGGCTTAACATATATACCTTCTATATATCCAACAGGGCTTGTTTTCGTACCCTCAACATAATCGCTACGCAAAGAAAGGCTGATAAAAGCTACCGCTTCATCTTCGACAATATATAAAAATTCATTTTGAAATTTCCCTTGCTTTCTTTCATCAAAAAACAGCTCGACGGTTTCAGACCATAACGATACACACATTTGTGCCCAAACTTGCAAATCGTCTTCGCTCAAAGAAATAATCACTCAACAACACCCCATTCGTAAATATTTGTAGTTCGCCATCCTTCATCATAAGTGTCGTGCCATTGTGGAGTAGGGCGGACATCAATTAATTTAGCACCAATTTTTTCGCAAACATAGTTTGACGAAATATTGCCTTTTTCAGTGCAAATTAAAGCCTTATCCATCTTATGAAAGCGCAAAACAGGCACAAGCAATTTAACAGCTCTTGCAGCATAGCCTTTACCACGGTGTTCTTTTTTTACTATATATCCAATTTGACCGCTATATTGCAGACCTTCAGTCATACCAATCCGCAAATCTAACTGTCCAACTATTTCACCATCAACAACAATATTAAAAACATACCAAGGCACCCAACCCTTTTCAGGTTGCGCCGCATTTTTGCTCTCACAAACTAATTCCAAATCTCCATCCGCCATCTTCGTCAAATCCATAAAATCAATAAATTCCATCATAAATACCCCCAAAAACATTGTAGGGACACAATATATTGTGTCCCTACGTCTTGGTTATTCAAAATTAGTCTAAAATTTCTGTAACAACACCAGAGCCTACTGTTCTGCCGCCTTCACGGATAGCAAAACGCAACTCGTTTTCGATAGCGATAGGTGTAATAAGGTCAACAGTCAATTCTACGTTGTCGCCAGGTTTGCACATATCAACGCCATCAGGCAAAGTAATAACGCCAGTAACGTCAGTAGTTCTAAAATAGAACTGTGGACGATAGTTATTGAAGAAAGGAGAGTGGCGACCGCCGTCTTCTTTGCTCAATACGTATACTTGACCTTTAAATTTTCTATGACCTTCAATTGTACCTGGTTTTGCAAGGATTTGACCACGCTCAATATCTGTTCTAGCAACACCGCGAAGCAATAAACCTACGTTATCACCAGATTGTGCAGAATCAAGAAGTTTACGGAACATTTCAATACCAGTAACAACAACTTGACGTTTTTCGTCAGTCAAACCAACGATTTCAACGGTATCTTGCACTTTAAGAGTACCACGCTCTACACGACCAGTAGCAACAGTACCACGACCAGAGATAGTAAATACGTCCTCAACAGGCATCAAGAAAGGTTTGTCGTCATCACGTTCTGGCTCTGGGATGTAAGTATCAACAGCTTCAAAAAGCTCAAGGATTTTGTCGCCCCATTCGCCTTCTGGGTTTTCAAGAGCTTCACGTGCAGAACCTTTGATGATTGGCGTATCATCACCTGGGAAGTCTTGCTTGTCAAGAGCTTCACGGATTTCCATTTCTACAAGCTCGATAAGCTCTTCGTCAGCGATGTCGCATTTGTTCATAAATACAACAATCTTTGGTACACCAACTTGGCGAGCAAGAAGAATATGCTCGTTAGTTTGAGCCATAACGCCGTCAGTAGCCGCAACAACAAGGATTGCGCCGTCCATTTGCGCCGCACCAGTTATCATATTTTTAACATAGTCAGCATGCCCTGGGCAGTCAACGTGTGCGTAGTGGCGGTTAGGTGTTTCATATTCTACGTGAGTAGAGCTAATTGTGATACCACGAGCTTTTTCTTCTGGAGCTTTGTCAATTTTGTCAAAGTCTACAATTTCACCAAGACCATATCTTTGGTGTAAAGTTTTTGTAATAGCCGCAGTAAGAGTAGTTTTACCGTGGTCAACGTGACCGATTGTGCCGATATTAACGTGCGGTTTGTTTCTTTCAAACTTTTGTTTTGCCATTTTGATAATCCTCCTTAAATGACGGGGCAATGTTTTGCCCAAAATTTAAAACGATACAATTATTATAATAACTTTTTCTAAAATTTGCAAGTCCTTTTTAACCTTTTTTCAAAGCGGCTTTTTCTTGTACGCTTTTCGGAACTTGCTCATAATGATGAACTTCCATAGAATATACACCACGACCTTGCGTCATAGAGCGTAAACGTGTAGAATAACCAAACATCTCCGCAAGCGGCACAAATGCGTGAACAATCATAGCACCAAAATTGGTTTCGGTTGCGTCAATACGACCACGACGGCTGTTAATATCGCCAATAACGTCACCCATATATTCTTCAGCAACAGTAACGTCAACCTTCATAATAGGCTCAAGCAAAACCGCATCACCTTTGCGCATTGCCTCTTTAAACGCCATAGAACCAGCAATTTTAAACGCCATTTCGTTAGAGTCTACATCGTGGAAGCTACCATCATAAAGTGTAGCTTTTACGCCAAGCACTGGGTAACCACCAATGATGCCGCTTTGCATAGCTTCTTTGATACCAGCTTCGATAGGACCGATATATTCACGTGGAATAGTACCGCCAACAATTTTGTTTTCAAAGATAAAGCTGTTTTCGGTATCATTAGCGTCAATTGGTTCAAATTTAACTTTACAATGACCATATTGACCTTTACCACCAGATTGCTTAACATATTTACCTTCAACATCCGCCGCTTTACGGAAAGATTCACGATAAGCAACTTGCGGTTGACCAACATTGGCCTCTACCTTAAACTCACGCAAAAGTCTTTCAACAATTACCTCAAGATGAAGCTCACCCATACCAGCAATAATGGTTTGACCCGTTTCGTGGTCGGTATAGGTTTTAAATGTTGGGTCTTCCTCAGCCAATTTTGCCAAAGAAAGTGCCATTTTATCACGACCGGCTTTTGTCTTAGGCTCAATAGCAATGTGTATAACAGGCTCTGGAAAGTTCATAGACTCCAGTATTACAGGCTTGTCTTCTATACACAAAGTGTCGCCTGTTGTGGTATTTTTCAAACCAACAGCGGCGGCAATATCGCCCGCAAACACCTTGTCAACTTCTTCACGCTTATTAGAATGCATTAAGAAAATGCGGCTAACACGCTCTTTTTTGTCTTTTGTGGCATTGTAAACATAATTGCCGCTTTCAAAAGTACCGCTGTATACACGAAAGAAAGCCAATTTGCCCACAAATGGGTCGTTGACAATTTTAAACGCCAAAGATGAAAATGGCTCGTTGTCGTCAGATTTTCTTTCGGTTTCTTCTTCGGTATGCGGCACAATACCTTTGATAGCTTCAATGTCCGTCGGTGCCGGCATATATTCCACAACACCATCAAGCAATTTTTGCACGCCTTTTTTCTTATAAGCAGAGCCGCAGAAAACAGGGATAATTTGCACAGCAATACAAGCCTTGCGCATTGCAGCTTTAAGCTCGTCAACCGTCAAATCTTCACCGTTAAAGAACTTTTCCATAAGGTCTTCATCAGTTTCTGCAATAGCTTCCACCATAAAAGCACGTGCATCATTAGCGGCATCCACCATATTAGCGGGAATATCGCCAACAATAATATCTTCGCCTAAATCGCCGCCAAAAGTGTAGGCCTTCATATCCATAAGGTCAATCATACCCACAAAATCAGACTCTGCACCAATAGGAATTTGCACAGGCACGGGGTTTGCACTAAGGCGTTCTTTAATCATATTAACAACATTTTGAAAGTCCGCACCCATAATGTCCATTTTATTAACATAGGCAATACGGGGTACTTTATATTTGTTAGCCTGCCGCCAAACGGTTTCAGACTGCGGCTCTACACCGCCTTTGGCACAAAAAACCGAAACAGCACCGTCCAAAACACGAAGCGAACGCTCTACCTCAACAGTAAAGTCAACGTGTCCAGGTGTATCAATGATGTTAATACGGTATTTGCTACCTGTTTGCTCCCAAAATGTGGTTGTTGCCGCAGACGCAATGGTTATGCCACGCTCCTGCTCTTGGTCCATACTATCCATTACTGCCGTACCTTCGTGCGTATCACCCATTTTATAGGTTTTGCCCGTATAGTACAGTATGCGCTCCGTCAGAGTAGTCTTACCCGCATCAATATGAGCCATAATGCCGATATTGCGGGTTTTCTCCAACGGGTATTCTCTCTTGCTCAAAATATCAGCTCCTAAAATTAGCTTTGCAAAACTTCTTTGTACATTGCAATAAGTTCTTTTAGCACCTCATTATCGGGATTGATTTTAAGGGCTCTTTCAAGCTCTAAAACCAGATGTCTAATATGTGCCTTGTATTGCAAATCCGACATTCCCATAAAAGCACCTCCAAATCACAAAATTACCATTTAAAATGGCTAAACGCACGGTTTGCATCCGCCATTCTGTGCATTTCTTCCTTACGGCGTACTGCGCCGCCAGCTTGGTTTATTGCATCCAAAATCTCGTTTGCTAGGCGTTCTTCCATTGTTTTTTCGTTTCTTTTACGGCTAAATTGCACTAACCAACGAAGCCCAAGGGCTTGTCTGCGGTCTGGGCGAATCTCCATCGGTACTTGGTATGTTGCACCACCAACACGGCGGGCTTTTACCTCTACCTGTGGCATAATATTGCCCAAAGCCTCCTCAAAACACTCTATTGGGTTGTTACCACGTTTTTCTTTTACTTTTTCAAAAGCTCCGTACACAATACCCTGCGCTACGCCTTTTTTACCATCAAGCATAATAGTATTAATAAGTTTTGTAACAACCCTGCTTTTATACAGCGGGTCTGCCAAAACTTCTCTCTTTGGCACATGTCCTTTTCTCGGCACGTCTCTTCCCTCCATTCTTTATGGCAAATCAAAATTTGCCTCGGTACTCAAGCGGTTTTAAAACCGCCTGCGGTGCCACTACTAGAAACTATACACTAGATATTAGATACTAGAATATAGTTTCTAGTAGTGGCAATTTTTTTGTTATTTCTTAGGTCTTTTCGCACCGTATTTAGAACGTGCTTGCATTCTGCCAGCAACACCAGCAGTATCCAACGTGCCACGCAATATGTGGTAACGTACACCCGGTAAGTCACGCACACGACCGCCACGCACCAAAACCACGCTATGCTCTTGCAAGTTGTGTCCTTCACCAGGGATGTAAGCAGTTACTTCCATACCATTTGACAAGCGAACACGGGCAACCTTACGCAATGCAGAATTTGGCTTCTTTGGCTTTTCTGTACGAACGGTGGTGCAAACGCCACGTTTAAATGGGCTTGATGCATCAAATCTGCGTTTTTGCAATGTGTTTAAGCTCTTTTGCAAAGCAGGTGCGCTAGATTTGCGAATCTTTTGACCACGACCTTTTCTAACCAATTGATTAAATGTTGGCATCATCTCTCTCCTTTCCATTAAAAGTAGTATGCCGTCAAAGCATACTCTGTCATCATATCACCAAAATTATGCAATGTCAAGCATTTTTTCACAAAATTTAGCTTCGTCATAAAAAAATATCGTAAAACAAATGTGCTATTTCTCTGAAGCTCAAAGAAATAGCACATTTTTATAATTTAATTCCGCAAAATTATTTCAAAAATTAGCATAGCCTCACCTAGTGTAAGCTCACCGTGTGGATTTGCAATGCCAGTAGCATAATCCAAAAACCCTAAACTTTCCGCCTGCAACATTGCCCGCACAAATGCAGGGTCAGCCGTTACAATATCAGCAAAAAAGCTATCATTAAGGCTCGGCACACTAGACACCTGTCGTCCCGTCCTCGCCTCAAACAACCGCACTAACCCCGCCATAGCATCTTGTCTAGCGACCGTATCTGCGCCTGGCACAAGCATACGAGAATTAACAAGCGCATTAAACTGCTGATTGCTAAGTTCGGAATTAAGCTCAACACTGCGTTGCCCCGTCGCAATTGCATAAATCATATTGTTAATTTGCCACGCATTAATAGGCAAATCCGGCGCAAACCAATCCATATCACCCAAAATTATGTGAGAATTAATAAAATGCAACGCATCACGTACGTGCGGCGGCGTATTAAATTGTTGCGGCACAGCGGTCATAATCGCCGCAAAATTAGACGGTCTTGTTGTTGTCGTGCTTACCGTACCCGTGTTTTCGCTATAAATACTATCAGAACGTCGCCAATCCGCATCATCCGGCGTACGTACATATGCGCCCACATTAAAATCCATTGCCATAGCACGGTTAATGCTATGTGTAGCAGTAAGCGGTGCGGCAAGCGTGCTCAAGCTAACTCTATTAGTCGGGTTTACTACGTTTATCGCCAAATTCTGCGGTGTAGTCGCATAAGACCTCCCAACAGACAAAGCAGGTTGTGGGTCTAAATTATTAATATACATCCGTAAACGTGAATCCCGCCCAAACCCGCTATTTTGCGGCGTACTTGCAAAACCAGGGTTAAGAGCATATGTCGTTTGATTTGCTACCACGCTAAAAGTGATACCACGCTCCTCAAACGCCGTTATAATAGAATACGGTAGCTCTATCACCCTATTATTAACAGGTTGGTTGTTATAGGTTGTCATATCAATCTCATAACTAAACACACCGGTTTGTATCAAGCGTGAAATAAAACGCTGGTCAACCAAATTATCCCTATGCCCATTAGCGTCAACACCTGTAGAGCGGAAACGGAATGTCAACGTGCGGGTTTGTTGGTCATAAATTATTTCAAAATCGTGCATAGGCAAAGGATGAAGCTCTGCAACAACATCAGTATCAAATTCACCATCATCCCGTGTCGTAAAGAACCTAAATGCGTCCGTCCAAACAGATACAGCCATACGCACGTGCAATCCCGCCGCAATCTCGTCTGCGTCAGGCATTATATACACGGTAATAGCGTCCATAAAATCTGGCGAAGCTGACAACTGCACAATATAGTCAATACGGTCGGTTATCTCTCCGCCAACACCATCACGGTGTACGCTGTAAATGGTTCTCGCCCGCACCCAATACGCCCTATTAGGTACCAAATCTTCAAATAGCAACATATATACATAGTCAATCAATTCGCTACCAAAAATCGTTGTACCATTTTCGCCTTCCACTGTTTCCATAGGCAAATTAGTATCATTTGGTATCGTGGGATGACCACGCAAAGGCAAAAATGAAATCATCATATGGTCGGGGGCTTGACGGCTAAACTGCGTATCATTTTCTAGGTTAATAATATTAACCTCGTGCGGTCCCGCAAGCCCAAGCCCACGTGGCGGCGGCGGCACTTCAATAGGGTTGGTCTGCATTGTCAAAGCCGCCGACCAAGCATATCGTTCGGGATTACTAGCAGACACAGCACGCACCCAAATATAATATGTCGTTTCGGGAAAAAGGTTATCTGCCATAAAAATGCGTCTATCCCCAATGGTGCTATGCGGAAAAATCCGCCCATTTTCTGGATTAGGGTCAAATTCCCAAGCATCATCTCTATTAGGCAATTCGTTTATATAAAACTCATATCTCAAAGACCCATCTGCAGAAAACGGACGCAAAACAAACTCAAGCCATCTATCGCTCCAATCATAAGCATCCAAAAACGGCGCAGGAGGCGTAATTTCCAAATCATCACGTTCATTACCCGTTGTGCCTGTTATAAAAGTAGGCAACCAAGCCGCTTGACCCGCCACATTGGCAGGGCGAATAAATATCGCATATGTCGTGTTCGGCTCTAATCCTTCAATATTAAGTGAAACATTAACACCATCCACTGTCAAAGCAGAGGCGGAAACATTAGCCCAAGCCGCAGGGTTACCCATCAACCGTCTAACAAAAGCCTCAAAATCGCTTGTAAACTCGGGTTCATCCGCAAGCAACTCTTCCATAGGCACAATGTGTATTAAATAATTAGTGGCAGGATGTGGCAATCTCTGCGTTCTAAGAGGTGGTGCTAACGACCCAAAAGCCGCACCAATAGCCGCTTGGTCGCCCAAAGTATGCAAAGCTGTAACGGATGGGTTTATCGTCCATCTATCAGGTGCAACCACCTGTTCATCAAAAACAACACTGCCGCCACGCAAACCAAAAGCAGAATGCCAAGTGCCTGTCGGATTAGCATTAGTAGGCAACTCAAAAGCCTCAACCCATTCCGTCAACCAAGCCAAATTCAAATTAGTAAGACCGCTTGCCGTTTGGTTTATGTGAAGCGGGGGACGAGGAATAACGCTGGGTCGTTGCAAAGCGTTACCAAAAACAAACCAAGAAGCATATGCCGCAGAACTCTCCTGTTCGTCAGGCACAGTGCGCCTTGCCACAATGCGTATATAATAAACACGATTAGGCTCAATATCCCGCAATACACCTTCGCTATCCCTAAATTGTGTAAATGTATGCGTCCAAGCAAAATCATCTTGGTCAAAACCGCCGCTAATCATATCTTGCGTCAGCCCAGCAGGCGGCGAAACACGCCATTGCAAGCTCGGCTCTGTCGCACCTTCAAAAACAGTACCGTCATCCGTTATCCATATATCATAAACAATGTCAGGGTCACGTAAAAATCCATCAAACATATTGTTGCTTGCCGCTTCTTCAGCAGTAAAAGGTCGCCGCATAAAAGCATCCCAAGTAACAACCAAACCAAGCGGCGGCGCAGTACCAAGCACAGCCGTGTCCGTCACATTTTGTATATTAGGGCGTGTAGGAGCAAACTGCCCCGCAGAAACATCAAAAATAACATATTGTGTAGAATCTTCAATGGCATTACCATTAACATCATAAAAAGTTATGCGATATCTGGTATTTGCACTTGGTCGCTCCAATAACAAATGGCTGGTATGCTCTGCCGCCGTACCCGAAAAATGAGCCAACTGCACCCATACACCACTATCTTCCCGCCAAATGCGGGCTTGCCGCCCATCATCCAACCTAGACCAACTAAGCAATATATAATTCATACCAATAGGTTGCAATGTAAACTCGGGACGAACAAAAACATTGGTCGCCATAAATGGGTTTGTAACAGGGTTTGTATGCACCAATTCAAAATCAAAAGCGTCTGCAAGCCCGCTCATCCCGCCGCTGCTAGACAATGTGTGGCGTGTAGCAGAACCCATCATAGGCTCAACCCAAACATTATAAGACCTACCCGCCTGCAAATCAGAAAGGTTATGCAAATCAACCTCATACATCCTTGCTCCGCCGGGGCGGTTTACAATGCGTACATTAGGGTCGTCATCGTCAAGAAGCTCAAGCACATTAACATCAACCGTAGAGCGTGTCCCGCCCGCCCGCAATTCAAAAGCAATTTGATACCCGTCAAACGGGTCTTCGCCATCCAATTGCGGCACAGTCCACCGTACGGTAAGACTACTTCCTTGTCCTTCTGCTTCAACCTGCAAATCCGTCATAAAATAGACCATATTATCGGTAGGTTGCGATATAACAGTATCCGAAGTAGGACCACCAGGAACCGCCGGAATAATACTATGCGTATGCCTTGCCCTTATCTGATAAGCAAAAAACCGACCAAAATCAAGGTTTTGCGATAGCTCCTCAATAATAATCTCGCTTTGGTTAGAAATATTTTGCATAACTTCCGTCCAACCACCCCAAGCAAGCGTAGGTTCGTTGGTAAAAGCATCAAAGCGCATTATATCATAGCTTGTGGCACGATGCGTAACCCAGCTTGCAGGTGTGCCCGCATAGTTAGCAGGCGGACTACCACCCATAGCGGGCGGGCGTATCCATTCCATACGCAAGGTATAATTGCGCCCATCACCCGTAACCGACCTAATCTCAAACTGCTCAACAGGAGCTTGAGCATTAGCCAAAACAGGCAAAACAGGCAAAAACGGCAACACCATCAAAAACGCCAAAAACCCCGAAAATATCCGCTTAATTAAACCATTTCTCTTCATTTTCAACCTCCTACAACCCAATCCGCCCGTTTAATGTCGATAACATCCGTAAAAACTCACCTGTAGTCATAGGTGCCGTCGGTTGCATATTGTTATTATTATAAATACCAAGCTCAAAAGCCGCCTGTATAAAAGGACGATAACGGCTATCAATGCCAGCAACACCATTTAACGCATTAAAATTAGTAATCCTTAAAGCACTAACATTCGTCCCAGTTCTTACCTCGTACAACACCATCATCAAATACACAGCTTCTTGCGTTTGCGCTGGTGATATACTGCCTCTAACCGCCGCAACATACCCACGGCTAGTCAGCCAATTCTGCGGGTTCTGCACCGCCGTCGCACCACCAATACGTGCCACAACACCCTGCACCGCCGTCAGCGTAATAGGTGCATTTATATCAAAAGCAACACCTTCACCCAAAAAGTCCGTCAAACTATGCCGCACAATTAACGCCTGCAAACTATCGCTGTTCGGCAAGGTGTTCAACCCCGGTAAAAACAGAAACTGTCTGCTAAACGCATATCTGCCTGGCACTTGCGTATGCATAGTGCGTGTATTGCCGTTTTGGAACATATTCTGCGGCACCCACTGGTTCGCCGCAAACTGATGTCCGCCAATAGCTTCGCTTGCCCCAACGTTATTTACTGATATAGCCAATGGCTGGCTAAAGAAGTTAAAACTCATCATACGTCCATAGCTCTGTGTCAAACGTGTTTGAACGTGGGCAGACATTTCGGCAAACAATATTGCCTGTATTTCATACAATCTACGCACTTGATATTGTCTAGCAATACCTTGCTCTACCATTTGCATAATCTCTGCCATAAACGCAATATTACGTGGCGGTATAACTCTTGTTAAGAAATAATCAGTTTCAATCCAATGCATCAATTGTCGCAAAATTTCCTCATCAGTCTGCCGCACAACTGTATTGGTTTCAACCAAATCTACCGTAACAGCAACCTGTTGACCTGCCGCAGGCAATCCCGCAACAGTCGTTGTCTGTTCACGTACATCCGCCGTCAGCCGTACATAATAATCCTCTACACCACGTACATCACGCATACGTTGTACAGTCTGCAAAACAGGCTCGCTGTCAATATTATTTATAGCACGGTTAGGTACAACAATCTCCATATCACCACGGGCAAAAACAAATCCCTGTCCGCTATCCCATATTCTAAGGAATAACTCCTGCGGCAGATAGAAAACATTAATCGCCTGCTCAGAATCCGCAAGCCTAATAAGTATGCCATTTGTCGCTAACAGCTCATTCATCATAGTAGGGCGGTACACCGCCACAAAATGATTTCCGCTGTTCTGTGCTACCCAATATGGTCTACGCAAAAACTCCATCAACAAATCACGCAAATAATCCAATAAATTATCACGGTCACGTATAGCGTCCTCGTGGTCTTGGTTGGTATCCGTCCGTGTTGCAGCAATATTAGACCAAGCCGAATAAACCTCGCTAAAAGGCGACCCAGCTATGCTATTAACTACATCAAAAGTATGCACACGTATACCATAAGTCGTACCAGAATTAAGACCAGTTATAACATAAGTGAATGTGTAATAACCTGGTCGTCCTTGGGTAGCCGCACGTGCAATAAGTCTTGTGCCGCTTCCGCCAGGGTTTACCGTGGTCGGCAACCGCCCGTTAGTCGGCAAAATCCCGCCCCACATACCGCCGTCAGCACGCAACTGATAACGGAAGTCAAATATAGTACCGTGTCCGCTAGGCATAGGCGTATTGTCGCCCACACGCAAATCAAACTGTATCACTATCTGCGATGTAGGGTCAAAATTGATATTGGGTCGGTTGTTCGTCCCGTCAAAGCTGGTGCCGTCTATCACAATCAAATTAACTGGTGCTTCAATAATGCTTGTGGTAACAGAAATATTGTTCCAAACTGAATATGTCGCACCGCCATCCGTAATCCAAACCGTGCGTACATAATAGAAATACAACGTATTAGGCACAAGGTTTGTGTTTGTCAAATGCACCCTGCCGTCAATCAATTCCCACCTAAAATTACCGCTGGTTCCCGTCGTGGCATTTGCACGGTTCGTACGCACGCTGGCATCAAAACTACCACGTGCAACAGTTTCCATAGCATCCCTAAACTGGTCAATGGTCAAAGAACGGTTGTTTAGCAAATTTTCGGGCATTATCTGATTACCACGCATACGCACAATTTCATATTCTACACGCCCAACATTATTACCATTTTCATCAACCCCAGCATATGGCAAAGGCGATTCTAACCAGCTAATACGTGCAGAATTAAGTGTTACTTCTTCCTGCCGCAAATCCCTCGGTGCCTGCGGTATAATCTCGCCTGGGTCTGGCGTAACAATTATCGTCCTAGTGGTTACAGAAACAAGATTTGTTCCCATAGAATATTCTTTTGATGGAGGCTGTTCGCTAATAATAGGCACACGACCGCCACCAGATGTATCAACAAATTGTATATAAGAATCTACAAAAATATTATATGCCCAGTTTCTATCAAGCCCCTCAAAACCAAAACGCTGTAAAAAATCTACAGGGCTAAGTCTTATAGCCTCTAAAATATTAATCATCGGTATTTCAATAACAACAGGACCACTGCGCAATTCGTCAATAAACGGCGACATATCCATCATCTGCAACGGAGCGTTAACCGCATTAACTTCTAAGTTATGTGTGCCAACAGACCCAACAGGCGGTTGTACAGGCGGTTGTGTTTGAAACGCATCCCGTAAAAACGGCGCAAGATTAAAACCCGTCAAAGCCGCCCGCAAGCGGTTTACCGTCTGTGTAAGTTCCGCCTGATTAGCCCAGCCGCCACGTGGCACATTAGGGTCAAAATCTGGGTTTGGCGTTGCTTCAAAAAGGTCGTTGTTCCACGTGTTATTAGCACCTGTCATAATAGCCGCCGCAATAGCATCCCAAGCCGCCACCAAAACATCGTCAGAAGGCGAACCTTGTGCCTCGGCTTGCAACCAATCCCACCACGTTTCGCCGGTTTCTAAGCCAAGCGTATTCCTAATATGCGCATAAATTGCGTTGTTTAAAGCAGACATATTAACAACAGCACCAAAAACGTTATGCTCTGCATTAATGTAAATCATATTTTCTAAAACAAGCCAATTATCAATAAAATCCTGCACAGAAACCGTAAGCGGGTGCAACAAATCATCAACATAATCAGTATCAATCACAAACCAATGAGCAGGTACAGAATTTAATGTAGACACAGGGCGCAAAAACTCTGTGTAACTAAACCCTCTAAAAGCATCACGCCACGCCGCTATTGTAGCATTAAGCTCAATTTCGGTTTGCCATCCTGCGTTATTTACAGCATCCCAAACTAAAGGCTCAACTTCAGTCCAAATTGCAATATCAACAGGTACGCCAGCAACAATAACTTCCCAAGCACTTTGCAACAGAGCATTAGAAGGCGTACCGTGCGGAACGTGCCAACGCAACCATTGCGCAATGCTAGGCGGCGTTAAACTAGCAGGCGGCGCAGACCGCAAACCATCACCATCACGCAGCAAATGTGCTCTAAACTCGTTATTAAGCCTAGTAACAGTAGCCGTATCGGTATGCATAAAGTTTTCTCTGATAAATGGCTTAATATAGCTGTGAATGTTAAAGCTGGCAAGCGGAACATCCGTAGCATTATTTGTGCCGCTAAATATATTCATATTAGAAAAATCAAAGTCATTCCATATTTCCAATTGGTTGGTAACATATGTTGCCGCCTGCAAAAACTCTACAAAATCAAAACCACCAAAAGCTGCCGCCCATAAATCTATCGTAGCATTTAAAGCGGCTAAATTAGCCCAACCATCCACACCGTTGTATACATCAGCTTCAACACTTGCCCAATTTTCAATACGAACACCATTAGCTATAACAGCCCAAGCACTTGTCAACAGCGCATTATCGGGGCTTGCCGTTGCTTGGCTATAAAGCCAATCTTCAATGCTATCATTAACGGGGTTCAAACCCGTCAACCCACTGCCACTACGTAGCAAATGCGTCCTAAATTCGGTATTAAGTCTGTTAAGGGCTTGCGAAGAAAATGGTCCATACTGCGCAACAATTGCCGCCGAAAATGCATCAGAAATATTAAACTGATTTACAGGCAAGCCAAAATTAGCCAAACTCCAATTAAAGTCAGCATTAGGTCTTAGGCTGTAATCCACATCCGCTTCGTGTGCAATTAGCGAAACATCGCCCGCATTAATACGTCTTGTTCGCTCCTCGGGTGTCATCCGAGCCAAATCCGCCACCGTCAAATCACTAGGACGTGCGGCATTTGCACTGCCAATAAAAAATCTAAACATTACATCAAATTCGTGGTTGGCATCTCTAAATGGTGTGCGGTCTAAATAGCGCATAATTTCGTTATAAGCCACCCAAAATTCTGCATCAAAATGCCCGTTTAACCGCTCTGCGTCCATAGCATCCCTAACCAATACTTCCAAATTATAAGGCGGCGGAAAATCCCTGATGTCAGGACGGGATACAGATACAAAACTGCGGTGGTTGTGGCTGGATTCAAAATTTCTGTCCTCAAGCCCAACAGACCCTTCACCATACGGTCTTGCCCGCATTAATTGCGATGTTAAAAAGTAAATGCTTCCAAATGTAATAGGCGACCTTGCGCCCGCACCTTCTTCATCTGCAACAAAACGCAACGGCACATTAATGGTAACATTACCAGATGTAATATTTTCCCAAGAAGCGTCATAATCAGGATGAGCATCATCTACATTAACAAAATCTGCCATAGGCGGAAACAAACCAGCAGGAAAACCATTAGGGTCGGTTGTAGCATTATAACGTCTATACGTTACAGATTCTATGCGCCAGCGCAATGTGTTAGCGTCAACCCACTGCATAACCGTAACAACATCCGCCAAAACGGTCGCTGGTCTTTGCTCTGTATAATCTCGAGAATTTATAGTATGGTCAAACCTAATTTCCTTCACAAGCGGCTCGTTTGACGCATCTAATCCAAAACTGTTAAAATAATCACGCATTACATTAAAATTGCTCATACCCCAGCTTGCCACGACTTCAAATTCTGCCAAGCCATCCTCGCCCAATATATAGCGAAGCTCAGGACGATTTTCAGTAACCGTAAAATTAGTAGGCGACGAAAGCACCCTGCGGTCTGGCGTAAATGTAATGTGTATCCATTGCGATTCTATATCGCTAACAACAGCACCTGCAATAGCAGGCGTAAATGTAATGTGATACAATGCAACAGTATGTGTTGTTACGTATAGCGGAATATAAATATATTCCGCCGTAGCATCGGCGTTTATAGTAATCGTGCTTTGTTGACCAATAGGCAAATAATAATCTGCGTGAACACGATATGTCCCCGCAACACCTGCATATGGCAAAATGCGGGCATAAAACTGCCCATCCTCATAAACAATATCGTATTCTAAAAATGTGTGCAGATGGTTAAGGCTCATACCCGTCCTAACAGCGTGCAGTATATGTGCGGCACTTGCTGGCGGGCTAATGCTTAAATCCAATCTGCTGTTTTGGAACATCCTAGAAGCCCCAAGGCTAAAAGGATTTGGACCATCTACCAAGATTGTCGTAAAAAGCGGGTTGACAGTAGTAGGAACAATATGCACATGACCTACATCAGGGTCAATAGGTGACGGAAAATTAGGCGAAGTGCCAAAAATATCACCTATAGTAAACGATATCGGTGTAGATATTCCGTCCGCAATATAAAAACTAAAGGTCGAATTGCCAAACATAATACGAGCATCCCCAATATCCTGCGGAAAAAACCCCGTCGTACCGCCAACTGTCCTCCAGACCTGCGGCACTCTTATAACAAATTCAAGCATATTATCCCTAACGGGCGGCGTGCGTGTACCAAGTGCGCTATCCCAAGCGCTATCCCAAGCGGCATTTGGAGCAGTCGGCGTATGCGGCATATAACCCGCAGGGTACCAGTCGTTGCGCCAATTGTTTATAGGAAACTCGTGCAAAAGCCAGTTTGCCGAATGGGACAAACCCAAATCCCATCTTGTCCAACCAAGCGGAAAACCTTCTCTGCCAGGAAAAGCAGGGGTAAGCGCAGTTCTTCCTGTAAACAATGGGTCAGCACCAGCACCAAAAGTGGAAGGCACTCTCGAATCATCCCTCGCCGCAATTCTATGACGTGCCACAGGTTGCGAATCATAGTCAAAACCAAGAAAAACCCTTTGTGTATCAATTAAAGTTTCAGCACCGCCTAATATTGACGAAAGCGTAAAGTCATACACAAATCCACGTTGCATACCACCAACAACAATGTGAAAAATACCATTTTCCCATAAAAAGGAAATAGCATCGCCAACATCCATATTAGCACTTGTTGCATCAAAAGCCGCCGCAGGTCTAAAAGAAAAACCCTGCCCGCTTCCAATACCAAAAGTAGGGAAGGCATTAGACCAATCTATATAATAATTTTCTGTTTCTGGATTTTCAAAATTTACATCAGCCCAAGCACCAGGAAAATATCGGTCAGGCGGCGTACCATTTGCACCCAACCCGCTTCCGATAGGCTGAAAATTAACACCAGAACTACCAGGTGCAACACCAATATTAACAGAAAAATTGCCTGTTGCATTATATCTAACCTCGGCACTGCCGTTTGGCAATATTTCAAATTCAAGCTCTCGCAAAGTGTTGCTGTTGTGCGTAGGAATTGAAAGACGATATATTGTACCAATAGGTGCATTAGGGTTGGGTCTAAAGCTAAAATGCGCTTGCCCCGTACCATCGGCAATAGCCCCGCCCAATGTAGGCGAAGGGTCGTTTGTCGTGCCGCTGGGTATTAAATTGCTGTCAAAATCAACGCTAAAATCAATAGGCTCATTAGCAAAAACAATATGCGGCATATACCCAAAAACCATTATAAATGCCAAAAACACCGCCATACCACGTTTTGCCAGTCTTTTAAAATCCCTAATTTTCATCAAAAAACCTCCAAATATGTTAAAAAATAGTAATCGCAAAAAGGACAAAATCCTACGTGTACCTATTATACCACAAAACCGACTAACATTCCATATCTTTTTACAAAAACTTTCTTACATTTGCGTTACATCACATAATGTGCTTTATGCAAAAATTTCTTTAAAGAAATTTTCAAAAAGGGCTTGTAAAAAGTTTTGATTTGTTGTAAAATGCTCTTACGGTGCTTTGTTCATAAATACATAGCTCCAAATCATTTATAGGAGGTGCTGTCTTATGGCTTACAAAATCACTAGTGCTTGTGTAAATTGCGGTACTTGCGAACCAGAATGTCCAGTGGGTGCAATTTCTGCTGGTTCTGACGCACATGTTATCGACCCAGATACTTGCATTGAATGCAATGCTTGTATGGTAGCTTGCCCAACAGATGGTGCAATCGAATCATAAGCATTAAAAACAACGACAAAACCTCTGTATACCACAGGGGTTTTTTCTTTGTCGCAACACCCTAAAACTATATCGGCAATAAACCAAAAAATGTAAAGCATTAATACAGCCTGTAACCCCAAATGGACATCCCGCATACTATGTACCAAAAGCATAGAGGAGGCGAAAATATGTTTAATCCATTTTGGGGCGGCAATAATTGGGGACCTAACTGGGGACCACGCTTTGGGTTTGGACCACGTTGGGGTTCACCGTTTTTCCATCGCAATATGATGTGGAACAGACGCTGGTGGTGGTAAAATCCACATTAACTAGCAATTGATAATAAAAACAACCCTGCCGATACATCCCATCGGCAGGGTTGTTTTGCTAAAATACCACAAATCATTTACAAATATCGCCGAAGCGGTTTTTGACATATGTAATTAATATCTTTGAAGCTGAAATGCTTGCATAATCCTGCTTGCGGGTACATAGTGCATATCAACGCCAACGGTTGTAAAATTATGCGACATACCTGGAAAAAATCCACCTAGAACAATACCTATAGTAACATTTCCTGACCCACTAATCCAATATAATGGACCGCCACTATCTCCAGGCCATCCATATAAGTCAGTTAGTATACAACCGCTTATCCAATTTCCGTCAGGTCTTTGGAAGGTGCTATTTATACTTAAAATTGACCCCATTCTACCAAAGTATTGTGGGCGGTTAGCCAATAATGCACTACCTTGTGCAGCTACAGGTAGACCTGTCATCGGTGCAGCCCAAGCAGTTGAAATGGTTTGACCATTAAGCATAGTGTTGGTTACATCAACACCGAATTGTGTGACTATAAAAGTAACATCGAGGTTGCCGCTATTTTGCCACAAGTTTGTTGTTCCAATCCATTGACCTTGCGCACCCCACACATTTCCACCATTGGGGAAATTGTGTCCCGCCGTTACAAAGCCAACCCTTCCTGTCGGTATGTGTCTTACCCTAAATCCTATAGAGCCAGCGTGTCCAGTTCCATTTGAATTTCGATAAATAGCTTGACCAGAACGGAAACTGAAATTATTAAGGGCGTCTATGTCTGAATATGATGATGATTGCAACTGTTCCGAGTAAGATTGATACAGTTGCGATGACAAAAAAGGGCTGTAGGTGGACGTTGCTTCTTCTAGCTCTTGCTTCGGAATTTCTCTGTTTTCAAGCTCCGCTTCCAGCAAATCACGTAAAAAACGTATTTGCTCACCATCATTCACAACATCAGTCAATCCGTAATCTTCTATTATCCTCATCATAATATCGAAAGTTTCGGTTTCTCCAAAATTTAATTGGATACGCGCTTGCCTGAACATAAGCATAGGCGAATCTATAACGGTGCGTCTGAAATGTTCAATTCCTTCTGGCGAGTAGTCCCATAGGTCAACCATTATCTTATTGTAGTTTTCACGTACACTTAAGGCATTAAATACTCTCAAGTCGCTGTTCATAGCCCAATCCAACAAAAAATTATGCATATTGGTTAGCTCCATATGCGAAAACTCAACCTCTTGCACAACAATATGACGCAAATCAACATGTTGCGATAATGAAGCATTAAACTGGTTTAACGACGTTGCGGTCTGCATAGCTTCACGTGTAAGCTGTAAAACCAGCACCCCATCACTATTTACATACGCACCGCCGATATGGTCAGGAAACACCCACATACCATAATCATCACCAAAAACCGCAGATAGGTTTTCAATATAAAACACTGTACGCAAATAGTTTGTCGCATAATCCAATGTAAACCCATACTCATTTACAAATAGCGATAGGGTATCTTGAAATAGGTCGGTTTGCGAAAACTCCTCAAATGTCATACCATCATACAATCTTGCTTGGTCGGGTAACATTTGCAGGCTTTCGTCATTGCTTTGCCCGTAGATAATCATCCCCGAAAAAGCAAGAACAACTACCAGCACCAAAGCAGTTAAACGTTTTTTTGACATAATAAATTACCTCCCTTCTCCCGCACTTAGCGGGAAAACAACATTTGTGTAGCTTGCGCAAACTATATTATACTTAAGTAGCTAAAATATTAGCAAAAAAATAAGTTATTGTAAAGTATTTTTTAAAAAAATTTACTTTATGGTTTTTGGGCAAAACCACCCGTCAAACTCCCGTCATTGCGAGGGCTACCACCTACATAAACCAATACACACAAAGCCCGAAGCAATCCAGTAATGGGTGTTCGACAACACAAGGGCAGCCGACAAGCACAAGCAAAGACCATCAAACAACTTTA
>WRBJ01000024.1 GCA_009784615.1 Defluviitaleaceae bacterium
ACACAAGGGCAGCCGACAAGCACAAGCAAAGACCATCAAACAACTTTAAGCAGAGCAAGCTGGATTGCTTCGGTATTGTATACCCACATTTACGAAGTGTACGTCCATCGCAATGACGGTAGCTATTGGTGTCGGTTGTCCCACCATTGCTAAATAATACTATATAAAAAAACAGAAATCAAAACTAACCCTGTAATTACCAACGCAACATTCAACTTTGCATCCAAATTTCTTTTAGGTGGTCTACCATCATCTTTTTTATTTACTTCTTTCTGCAAATAATTTGGATTGCTTGCCCCGTACTTTTCCGCTAACTTCTGTTGCAAACTTTCGCCGTTAATAATACGCTCTGCCTCCTTCACAAAATCAATCTCACCGCCAGCTGCCATTTGCGGACGCAAAATAAATATAGCCTGTTCGTAACATTTGTTTTTATCGCCCTTTAACAAAACAATTTTGCGATTATTATTGTAGATTTCCACAGACATTCCTCCTAAAATTTACCATTTAGTAAAAATATGGACATATTTTCCAATTATTATACAGATGCTTGCACCTATCTCAAATGCAGATGTAATATTTACACAAAAGGATTTGCATTTTATCGTGTAGTGTGGTATACTGGATAAATTAGAGAATTAGGGAAGGAGTTTTTGGTGATGATTAGAAGTATGACAGGTTATGGGAAGGGCGTTTTTGAGGACACTGGACGGAAGTTTTCGGTCGAGATGAAAGCGGTTAATAATAAATATAGCGAGTTTAATTTACGTTTGCCACGTCTTTTTAACCCGCTTGAGGACAGGGTTCGCAAGGCATTGTCAAAAGAAATTGCACGTGGGCGTGTAGATATTTACATTAATTTTGAAAATTTGGGAGAAGCAAGCAGTCGTATAAAGTACAATAAAACACTGGCAGACGCTTACCATCAGGCTTTGGTGGCTTTGGCAAGCGACCGCACGCTATACCCAGACCACGACACGCTGTTTACTTTGGTTTCTCGTTTTCCTGATGTTATTGAGATTGACAGAGAATTTGGCGAAGATGAAGTCGAGAGCTTGTGGCAAGGCTTGGAAGCGGCTGTAAATATGGCTTTGGATAGCTTTGTAACAATGCGCAAGCGTGAGGGCGAAGCATTAAAAGAAGATATGTTGGCACGACTAGAAATTATTGCTAATTTAACAGATGACGTACAGGCAAAATCGCCAGAAGTGTTAGAAAACCACCGTGCAAAGCTGAAAAAACGTATGGAAGAAGTTCTTGCCGGTGTTGCGGTTGACGAAACACGTTTTTTAAACGAGGTTGCGCATTTTGCAGATAAATCGGACATAAACGAAGAAATTACAAGAATGAGAAGTCATTTAGCTCAATTTGCAGATATTTTGAAAGAAGATGGTGCTGTTGGGCGCAAGTTGGACTTTGTTACACAAGAAATGGCTCGTGAAGCCAACACAATGGGTAGCAAGGCGAATTTTGCAGAGCTTTCAAAGGTCGTTATCGAGCTGAAAAGCGAGATTGAAAAGATTCGGGAGCAGGTGCAAAATATTGAATAACAACGGATTTATCAATATTGGCTACGGCAATATGATTATGACGGATAAAATCGTGTCGATAATTAGCCCCGACGCCGCACCAATTAAGCGTTTGGTGCAGGAAGGCAAGGAAAATGGCACGGTTGTAGACGCTACTTGCGGAAGACGCACAAGAGCTGTTATTTTCACAAATTCGCAACATATAATCCTATCAAGCCTATTGCCAGAAACAATTGCACAAAGACTGTAAGGAGTATAAAAATGACACGACTGGCATTTATAAGTGATGGACGTATAAATATTTTAGACACTGACGGTAAACCAAAGTCGCTAGAATGTATTGTTGCAGACAAATACCGCCAGCGAGAGCGGGAGATTCGCAATCGCAACGAATGGAAAAATAGCGGTGCTGGTGCTATGTTTACAGGCAACTATCAATTTGAAGACGAGCAAGAGGCTAGAAAATTGCCCGTGGCTGGCTTATCTAACGGCATAGACGAACGGCTGGTTTTTAGCGTTAATTACGAAGTTAGCGGCGGTATTTATTTTAAACATTCTGATGGGTTTGAAACACCTATTTTGGTGAGCCAAAAAGTAAAATTTTTCGAGATAGATGTGAACAAAAACGGTTATATTGCGGCTTCTTCTGCCGAACCCACTTCTCAGCGTCATATCTGCGTGTTTAAAATTGATGATACCTATCCACAAGATGTTACCGAAGGCGATTGTGTGGATTATAATCCCAAATGGTCGCTTAAAGATGAAAATATCTTATATTACGACAGTGCAGGGATTGGCTATGACACAAATGGTTTTGTGGCGGGATATGGTCCACGTAGTATATATCGCCTTAATATCAAGACTGGCGAGCTTGACGAAGTGCTAGAAGGAGATAAATATGAATATACCAACCCATTTGAGGACATTGAAGGCAATCTCTATTATATCAGAAAACCTTATAAATTAGGCAAGGATAGAATGTCTGCAAAAGATTTGGCAAAAGCTCCTGGCAAATTGGCTAGGGCTGTTGGAGGTTGGTTAGATTTGTTCACCCGCAGGTATTCTGGTGAAAAACTGAAAACAAGCGGCGCAAACCCTGCCAAGCACATCCAAAAATCGGCAGAACAGATGTTTGTTGATGGTAATTTGTTTGAGGCGGAAAAAGCGATGAAGGAAAATACGGCGGCGGGTGATAAAAACCCAGGCTATATCCCAAGAGATTGGGAGTTGGTTAAGCGGGATTTTAAAGGTGTTGAAACAGTTTTGCAAAGGTCTGTAATGTCATATTTTGTTACTGATAGTGGCATTATTTATTCTAACGGTAAATATATAGTTGGAGATGATAATGCCATAAAGGCGCATTTGGCAACGAAGCTAATAGGAGGTGCATAGGGTGCAGGATGGTTTGATGTTAATTATATCGGGGCCTTCGGGGTCTGGCAAGGGTACTGTGGTTAAAAAATTGTGCGGTATTGACGATTTTGCACTGTCAATTTCTATGACAACACGCCAGCCAAGAGAGGGTGAGTTGCACGGCAAGGATTACATATTCTGCACCGAGGAGGAGTTTTTTGCAACAAGGGATAGTAATGGATTTTTAGAACACGCTACTTTTAGTGGACATTATTATGGTACTCCTATTTCGTATGTAGAAGAAAAAATTGCACAAGGAATGTCGGTTGTGCTTGAAATTGAGGTAGTAGGAGCCTTGCAAGTAAAAAATGTTTATCCCGACGCATTGCTTATTTTCCTTGTTCCGCCTACTTTTGAGGAATTGCGAAGTCGCTTAAAAGACCGTGGTACAGAAAATGATGATGAAATAGAGCGGCGTATTCGCAGAGCAAAAGAAGAAATGGAAGAACTTGCAAAATATGATTATCTTGTTATAAATGATGACATAGATACAGCTTTGGAAGAAATACGCGGAATTGTGCGGGCGGAAAAACTGAAACCCAAGCGTTCGCAAAGTAAGATTGATATTTTTTTTGGCAATAATGACAAATAAGTAAAAATTAGGAGGTTGGGTATGTTAAATCCCTCATACAGCTCTTTGATGAGTATTTTAAATAATTCGGCGGAAGTTAACCAAAAAGTAACAAGCCGCTATTCGGTGGTAATTGCGGCGGCGAAACGAGCCAGACAGATTGTAGGCGGCGCAGAATATGAAGATATGGGACTTGACACCGACAAGGCAGTAAGTATTGCTGTAAGCGAAATTTATAGCGGACACGTACGCATTGTGCCAAAAGATGGAATGAGTACGTGGTTTGACGATAGCGAACTTGTTGTGCATAATATGCCAACATTGATTGACGACAGCTATGTAATGGCGGACGAAATTTCGGACGATGATGCAGAAATGGAAGATTTTGACGACGAAACTGATATTGATGAAGCTGATGAAGATTGGGATGATGACGAAGACGACGATGAATAGATTTGCAAAAGTTGCTGTAGCAACAGCTAGCGGTGTTGATAAAGTCTTTGATTATGCCATTTATGATGATTTGGCGAGTTCGGTTTTTGTCGGACATCGTGTTTTGATACCTTTTGGCAAAAGCCGTGCCGCAGAAGGTTTTGTCATTGGTTTGACAGACACGACGGACGTGCCGCTTGATAAAATAAAAAAAATTTCCGAAATTCTTGAACCAGAGCCGATTTTTTCTTCTGCTATGATTGATTTGGCTAGATGGATGGCTGATTACTATTCTACGCCATTGTCTATATGTCTGCGGTCGATTATGCCAACGGGCATCGGATTAAAAAACGACTATGTCGTAGAACTACTTGAAGGCGACAATAAAGGACTTCGTGGACGACAAAAACAATTATATGATTATGTTAAAATACATCAAATAGTATCACAACGTGAACTAATAGAGAACTTTGGTGCAACGGTTAATACGACCATAAAAGCCTTGTGTGATAAGGGTTTGATGGTGCAAAAACATATTTATTCCGCAAAGAATTTTGTGCAACGCATAAGTATGGTATATTTAAATGATGATATGGAAAATTTTGAGGAAAATTGCGCAAAAGTGGCAGAAAAAGGCGGTCAACAGGCAAGAGTTTTGCGGATTATGCTTGAAAATCGTATAATGCCTTTTTCTGACATTCAACACCTTTTAGGAGTATCGCCATCACCGATAAAATCGCTGGAAACAAAGGGCTTGCTTGCTATAAAGCAAATTGAAAGCCGCCGCGAGGTGCTTTCGCAAATAATACAAGAACCGCAAAAAGAATTGACACTTACAGCAGAACAAAATGCGGCATTGCGACGTTTACAAACATCTTTAGAAACCGAGCCGTCAAAACGCAAACCAATTTTAATACACGGTGTAACGGGAAGCGGTAAGACAGAAGTATATATTAAAATTATACAAGAAGTTTTAGAATGTGGCCAACAGGCAATTGTGCTTGTGCCTGAAATATCGCTTACGCCGCAGACAATCGCCGCCTTTGCCGCAAGGCTTGGTGATAAAGTTACGGCAACGCATAGCCGCCTATCGCTTGGCGAGCGTTACGACCAATGGAAGAAGGCAAGGGATGGTCAGGTTTCGGTTATTATTGGTCCACGTTCCGCCATTTTCACGCCTTTTGATAATTTGGGTATAATTATTATTGACGAAGAACACGAAACAACATATAAGTCTAATAATTCTCCAAAATACGATACTTTAGCGGTTGCACAAGAATTGTCCCGTTTGACGGGTGCGATGCTTGTGCTGGGTTCAGCAACGCCCGATTTACATAGTTATCATCGTGCTGTAGAGGGCGAAATTGACCTTATCAAGATGAAACAAAGAATTAATCAAAATAAGATACAAATAGATATTGCAGATATGCGTACAGAGCTTGCAAACGGCAATTTTTCGATATTTTCTGTTCAATTATATTTTGCTTTAAAAAAAGTTTTGGCGGAAGGAAAGCAAGCTATTTTGTTTATTAATAGGCGTGGACATTCGACTTTTGTGTCGTGCCGTAGTTGTGGTGAGCCGCTTACTTGCAAAAATTGTAGTGTTAATTATACCTATCACTTGTTTACGGGTAAGCTAATTTGTCATTATTGCGCCGCTTCTATCGCTAATCCCAAAAACTGCCCAACCTGCGGGTCTACATATATAAAGTATTTTGGAATTGGCACACAGCGTATTGAAGAATATCTTGCGAAAGAATTTCCCGAAGCAAAAGTTTTGCGTATGGATATGGACACGACAAGCCGCAAAGGTAGCCATAATGCGATTATACAAGATTTTTCGGCGGGTAAGGCACAGATTTTAATCGGTACACAAATGATAGCAAAGGGCCTTAATTTTCCTGAAGTTGCTTTGGTGGGCATTGTTGCGGCGGATATTTCGCTGTATAATGGCGATTTTAGAGCCGCCGAAACCAGCTATCAACTTATGACGCAGGTTGCGGGCAGAGCCGCACGTGGAGCAGATTTAGGGCGTGTTATTATCCAAACTTATAATCCAGAGCATTATAGCATAAAATATGCCGTGCAGGATGATTTTGAAGCGTTTTACCAACACGAAATTGCTGTGCGAAAACAGATGAACTATCCGCCGTTTGCACATATTTTCCAAATAATGTTTACGGGCGAAAATGAGAAACTTATTATTGAAAATCTGCACAGATTGGCGGAAATTATGAAAAAAGCCAATCGCAAAGGACTTTGCGAAATTATGGGTCCTGCGCCTTGTATGATTGTTAAAATCAAACGAAATTACCGTTGGAAGATTTTGGTGCTATGTTCTGATTATGAAATTTTAAAGCAATTTGTTTATTATTGCTTAGATAAACTTGATAAATATGCAGATTTGGGCGGTATCAAAATAAATTTAACACCCAATCCTGCTTACATAAATTAAATTTGGAGGAATTTTTAATGGCTTTAAGGGAAATACGTATAGAGGGCGATGAAATTTTAGAAAAAATATCAAAACCTGTTGTTGAGGTAAACGACGGCATACGCCAGCTGGCGGACGATATGCTGGAAACTATGTATAACGCTGGTGGCGTAGGTATTGCCGCCGTACAGGTTGGCGTACTGCGCCGTATGTTTGTGCTTGACGCAAGCGAGGATAATAACGAGCCAATGGTGTTGATAAACCCTGAAATAATCAGTTCTGGAGGGCTACATAGCGACCAAGAGGCTTGCCTTTCTGTACCTGGTCTTGCTGGTGATGTTGACCGACCAAAAACGGCTGTGGTAAAATTTTTGGACAGGGATGGAAACCCGCAACAAATGCGGTTTGATGAACGTATGAGTGTTATTGTTCACCACGAAATGGACCATTTAAATGGAATTTTATATACAGAACGTGCAAAAGATGTTTACGAGGTGGAGTGATTGGTTTGAAAGTAATTTTTATGGGAACGCCCGATATTGCCAAGGTTTGCTTGCAATCGCTTTATGAAGGCGGGCATCAAATTTTGGCGGTTGTAACGCAACCCGACCGACCAGCGGGACGTGGCAAACGCCCACAACAATCGTATGTAAAGGAGTTTGCTCTATCACGTGGTATAGAGGTTTTGCAACCCGACCGTGTTAATCGTGGTGATTTTCCCGCAAAACTGGCATCTTACAATGCAGATATTTTTGTGGTGGCGGCTTTTGGTCAAATTTTGTCGCAAAAGGTGCTGGATATTCCAAAATACGGTGCAGTAAATGTTCACGCCTCGCTTTTGCCTAAATTGCGTGGTGCCGCACCTGTTCAGCAAGCTATTTTGAATGGTGATGACACTACAGGTATTACAATAATGCAAATGGACGCAGGTATGGACACCGGCGATATGATTTTAAAACACGAAGTGGAAATTTTGCAGGAAGACACTGGCGGCTCGCTTTATATGAAGTTGTGTAAAGCCGCACCGCTTGCCCTTTTGATGGCTTTAGACAAAATACACAAAGGGAAAGCAAAGTTGCAACCGCAAGACCATTCGCAGGCAACATATGCCCCAATTATCACAAAAGAAATGGCTCGTATTGATTTTGGCAAAACCGCCCGTCAAGTGGTGAATTTTGTGCGAGGATATAATCCTATACCCGCCGCAACTGCTGAGATTGGTGGTAAAATTATAAAGATTTGGTCTGCGTCGGTTTATTCAAACGAAATTGTCGGCAACGCCGGTGAAGTTATCAAAATGTGCACAAAAGACGGCATTTTCGTGCAAGCTGCTGACGGCATTGTGCAAATTATAGAAATAACGCCGCCAAACGGAAAAAAAATGACTGCCGCAGGATATGTGCGGGGTCAAAAATAAGGGAGGTTTAGATATGTTTTGGTTTTTTGACTGGACAATACTAATTTTAATACCTGCAATGATTTTAACAATGTGGGCGCAGGCGAAGGTAAGCGGCAATTTAAACAAATACTCGCATATAGCGACAAAGCGCGGGATGAGCGGTGCGGCAATTGCGGCGAAAATGCTCGCAGACCACGGCATTAGGGATGTTACTATTGAAAGATTGCCCGACCACAAGGCTTGGGCGGACCACTACGATCCCAAAGCAAAGGCGATTCGCCTTTCGGCGCACGTTCACGATTCGTCATCAATTGCGGCTGTGTCGGTTGCTGTTCACGAGGTTGGGCACGCCCTGCAACATAACGAAGCATATATGCCGCTTGCGTTTCGTTCGGGGATGTTTCCTGTGGTGCGCATAGGCTCGGGTTTGGCGGTTCCTCTTATTATCGCTGGCATAGCCATAGCTTGGTTTCAATGGCTTACTCCAGAAATTGCCAGTTTGATTATTAACATCGGCATTATCCTTTTTACTGTCGTCGTTGTTTTTCAATTAATAACACTTCCTGTAGAGTTTAATGCTTCAAAGCGTGCGATGGAACTACTTGAAACAGGCAGATACCTGTCAACCGATGATGAAATTCGTGGCGGCAAAAAGGTGCTAAACGCCGCCGCATTAACCTATGTTGCCGCCGCCGCAGTAGCCATTTCGCAGTTAATACGCCTATTGTTGATAGCTAGTAGAGTGCGTGAATAGGTCGAGCTTATAGTTAAAAAGGACACCGATAAGGTGTCCTTTTATTATGCTTTGCGATTGGGCTTGCGCTTTATTTGCAGTAATTTTATCATATCGGGAATTAGTGTATTGTCATATATGTCAACAATCAACCACTTTCCATCGTGATAGCTTTCTGTTTTTTCGTAAATGCCAATGAATTCTTGCGAAAAATCGTCAAGATGTGCTTCAAACTTCTCTCGTTCGACTTTGCCCAAAACGATAATGGTTATGAAATAGCCTTTGCGCATATACAACGCAATCAAGGTCTTGCTACCACGCCGATATTTTAGCTCGTAGCGGCGGTTTTCGCTGTTTGGTTTGCCTTCGTGCCACAGTATTTCCATATCATAATGTTGCTCGATAAACGACAATAGTTCATCCCAAGCGGGCTTTGACCCTTCCAAAATAGCAAGAAAGCCTTCATAACCAATTATATTTTGCACTTGTTATCCTCCTTATTACAGCCTTTTTAGCTCATCATCAATGTTTTTTGACGATACATTTTTAAGGTGAGAATATTCGTTTGAAACTGCGTCGCTGTTGCTTGTTCTTTTTGAAAGAAGCGTTTGAACAACAACATAGGCTTTATGCAAGATTATTATGCCCCAAGTAAGATAAACACCGAGATAAAACTCGAAAGGGAAGTTAAGTCCGACAGCCGTACTTACGCCGCCTCTATGACTAAAACCGTCTGTTACAACTAATACAAAAAATGCAGTAACAATCCACGCTAATATATGCACAATCAAATTACGTCGCTTGCGAACATTGCGTTTTGCCAAATACATCAGCAGTTTGTTTTCGGCATCATCAGCCGTCGGTGCATCTTCTCTAAGGTCTATAATTTTTCCGTTATCCGCAGGATAAATTTCCATTTGCTTTTCCTCCTTAATTAAACGAATGGCAAGATTACCGTCATCATACCACACAGCCCTATTTTTAAGCACAAGTTGTTTTGCTCTGCGGGAAAATGTGTCGCCAATGCGTTCGTCATTTGCGTCATAAACAGTGATTTTGTCCACTGTATTCACCTCTTTGATATTCTTTAAAGCCACGCCGTCAGCTGTTTTTTATTATGGGTGCCATCCCCAACGTGCCTTGATGATATATACGCAGATTTTTGTAAAAAGTCTGTGATTGACAATTAGTGCAAACTTTGATATATTAACTTGGGGTGATATACTTTGGGCAATAAAAGACGTTCCATACTTTTGCAAATATTGTTTGTTATATTTTTGGTAGGACTTATGTTTTTTGCCAATACTATGATTTTTGTTGTTACATATATCGTACTATTTGTTTTTGTGACGGCACGTGTGGTGCTTACCCCCGGCGATTATTCGACAAAAGCGTGGTTGATTATATCATATGTTGCCGTGGTAGTTTTGCAAATTGTGATGATAGCGAACTTTACATTGGGTGAAATGGCTATTGATGGCGCAGGTTACTTTTTTAGGAGACTTTTGGCTGTCGGTACTCTTTTATTGCCTGTTTTGGTTAGCCGATATGTTGTTGCCGGCAAATACGGGCATTTTCATTTACCATCTGTGGAAGACGCTACGACTATAGGAATATCAACAATTTTTGCCACTACAGATTTGTTTAAACGTGCGGCAGATAAAGCCAGCGAAACTAAAGAAAAGCTATGTATTAAGAATCTTAAAGAAGGTGCGGTAGAGTTAATGCGACACGATTCCTTCAATTACATAAATAATGGTTCGCTAACAGAAGAATATTTTACAAAAGCCGCCGAAGCTATGGATGACCCCAATATTTATTTGATAATTTCAAAGACGGGCAGTCCTGTTTCGGAGATTATTTCGATTTTTACACAAAAAAATTATAATCACGCATCGCTTTCTTTTGACCGTGATTTGCAGACTATTATCAGCTATAATGGTGGCGAAAGAGTTTATCCGCCAGGGCTTAATGCTGAAATGTTAGAGCATTTGCATAAAACGACGGATGCTCGTATTTTGGTATATTCGCTACATTGTCCAACCGACAAAAAGCGGATTATGCTTGACAAAGTGCGTGAAATTAACAAAGAAGGTTCGGCGTATAATATGATGGGCTTGATGATAAACCGCTCGCATAAGCCCAATATAATGTATTGCTCTCAATTTGTATATAAAATGTTGCAATATGCAGAAATAGCCCATTTCGACAGACCAAGCGGTAAGGTAAACCCAACCGACCTTATCGAGCAGGACTATTATAAAAAGCTAACTTTTATTAAAGAAATAACCTTTTAGTTTAAAGGTATTCTATCTTTGTTAGGCTTGCGCTTGGCGTTTTCTACGCCCCTTATGGATGACAGAACATTGTTTTGTGAAAATGAAATAAAATTATTACCCGTTACCACAATATGGTCTAAAATAATAATATTAAATGGTTCAAATATTTGTGCTATGTGGGTTGTGGTTGTAATATCGGCATCTGAAATAATAGTATCGCCGCTTGGATGATTATGTAATAAAACAATATATGCAGGCTTGTTTGTCAAGGCAAAATCGACCAAACGTCTTGGATGAATCTCGACGGCATCAATTGTGCCTTTGTCTAAGATGTCGGCGGCAATCAAACCTAATTTATTATCTAGGCACATTGCCGCAAAACATTCGTCAGTTTCGCCCATTAAAAGAACTTTGCAATACTCGCCTAATGTATTTGTATCGTAAAATAAATGCGTTTGTCGCCAAATTTTGAACGCTGGTATTCGTAAGCGATGTCTGAAAATGAGGACAAAAATAAAGCAGTACGTTCTGTTACGTTGGTGCGACGCATAATTTCTTTATAATGCGCATCAAAAATAGCGTGCAAATTTTTGTCGAAAGCCTCTAAAATATCATTAGCCGTCCTTTTTGTATCTTTTCGTGGAATACAATGAAAAAGAATATATTCTAAAATTTCGTAATTGGCTAACGAGCGAACGCCGTTTTTCTTAATGCGTTCGTATACCCTTTGTCTATGCTCTTTATTATAATTAGGTTCTGTTGTCTTTAATTTTTTATCATTCATTATTATCAATCCTTATGAAGCAAAAAATGCCAAAATTGGTCCAAAACCAACAACGGCTGCCAAAACTACAACGACAATAGCCGTTATAATACGTATCATACGTTTTTTCTTTCTTTCGCTCATCATTTGCCTAACACCTCTCCTCCTCTAGCTTTTTTTGATTCACGATACAGCAACAAATCGTCAATTATATTACGTGTAACGGTGGCGATGGGTATAGCGATTATCATACCAATAATGCCATAATAAGCACCGCCTATAGAGATACCAATTATTACTAAAAGTGGGCTAATTTTAAGCGACCCACCCAAAAGGCGTGGAAAGATGAAATTTGCATCCACTTGTTGTATAACAATCATCACAATGCCGGCTATAACGCCCATTGTTGTACCATCTGCTACCAAGATAATTATGAAGGCGGCGATAGTGCCGATGATGGAGCCAAAATAGGGTATAAGGTTGGCAAAACCAAGCATAGGGCCAAGCGCAAGAGAATAGCTAACACCCATAATAGACAGCACTATGGTCATTATAGTACCCAAAATAATGGCATCTAACACTTGGCAGAAAATATAGCGTTTGAAATATTGGTTAATTTCACGCCCATATTTTACAATTGTTGCATAAACTTTTATGCTGGTGATAGAGCGAAGCGTGCGGCGGAAAAATTTGCCGACCTTGTCGCCTTCAAGCATAAAATATACCGAGCTGACAATGGCAAGTGCGGCACGGAAAATAAACGAACCTGTGGCGACGATGGCATCCATAGCAATGCCCAAATTATCAGTGGTAAAAATGCTCATAATTGTTTCAAAATTAATACTGCTTACAAGCTCGTCAAAGTCTAAGTTTAAAAAGGCAAATGTTGGATTAGTTTCAAGCTCGAGTATAAAGTTATGAATATCATCAAACAGTGTTGTTTGCATAAATTCTACGAAAGCGGCGATGTTTGCATAAACAGGGGGAAAAACAAGATATAGCAATAGCCAAAACAGTGCAATTATCACTAAATATGTTACAAGAACAGAAAGCCCACGTTTGCGACGTGCAACCCATCCTTTCCCAAATTTTTCTAAAAGTTTTTCAAAACGCTCGCGGGGGATGTTAAGTACATAAGCTATCACAAAACCTGCCACAAATGGTGTAATTACGCCAAAAAAACGCAAAAACCAGCCCCAAATAATCTCGATTTGTGATATGGCGTGAAATAAAACAATGGCGGCGGCTATTAAAAGCAAAAATGCAATCCAAGTTTTAAACTGGTGCGGGTCCATTATACGACGCATAAACAACCTTCTTTCGTTCGCTTTAAAGTATTATAACACAACAGCCTGCCCCTTGTCAAAGAAATAGATGACTTTTTTACAAACTTTTTTATTAAAAATTTTTTCAGCAGCAATTTGGTATAATTCCATTTGAGTGCGGTATTTTTCGGCTGAATTTCGTATATCGCCGTGGACTTTTTCGGTTTTATAGTCTAATATAAAAAGCCCTTCAGATGTGGCGAAAATACAGTCAATTACACCGTGGACGACCATATCGTCTATTGCGCCTGCAAATGACGAATTTATAAGCGAAGGCGGCATTGAAATGGCGAAGGGAATTTCACGCTGCACAATATCGGCAATTTTAATTTGTTCTGCAATTGTAGATTTTAAAAAATCTACAATTGCCTCTATTGGCACAATTTTTGCTTCGTCTGTTGTAAGCAATTTTCGCTCTATCAAATTGTCAATTAAAGCAGAAATTGCGGCGGTTTCGGGTTTGTGAAAATCTATATGCTCCAAAACAGTATGCACAATAATGCCTTTGTTTGTTGATGAAATAGGGCTTTGAACATCCTGTACAAAAGCAGGAGATGCAAAATCTCTGTGCTCTTTTTTTTCAAAACCGAGAGAATCACGCAGAAATTCGTTGAAATACAATCGCTTTATCTCGGAAACCGACATTTTTGCGGGTATAAATTGGGATGATGCATAGGGATAGTTATACGATAACTGTCGTAAAATTTCAGGGCTTTCGCTAGTTTGGTTGGTAATATCAAATACACTTGAATGTTTCTTTTGTCTTTTTTCAGCATTAGCACGGATTTTATCAATATTTGTTAAAATAACATTCCAAATATCTTGTGGGGCGTTTTTGCCCATAGTCATCAAAATCCAATCCAAATAACTACGACCTGCGGCAACATCATAAGCCGAAGGCATACCATCCGATTCGGCGTATTTATCAGGGTTTTTGCTACTTCCAATAATGTATAGTTTTTCTTTTGCACGAGTTAATGCCACATACAGTATTCTTAATTCTTCGGCAATTTGCCCTGCTGTAATTTTACTGGAAATAACAGCACGGCTAAAGGTTTGGCTGGATATATTTCTTTCAAAATCAAGACTTTTCAAGCCTATGCCTAAATCATAATCCATAACCAAATTACGTTTTGTATCCATCAAATTAAATTGTTTGCCGGCTTGACACAGAAAAACCACAGGAAACTCAAGCCCCTTAGATTTATGTATGGTCATTATACGCACCAAATCTTCGTTTTCATTGCTTACGTTGGCTTTTTCGAGATTAAATTTAGTGCGCTGTAATTTTTCAATATACCTAACGAAGTTAAAAAGCCCACTATAGCTGGCTTGCTCAAAATGTGTTGCTTTTTCAAAAAGCAACATCAAGTTTGCGCGGCGCAGTTTGCCGCCTGGCAATAGCCCGACAAAATTAAGATAATCTGTTTCTTCGTAAATACGAAAAATTAATTGACTTATGGGAACAAAACCTGCAATTTTACGCCATTTGTTCAATGTATTAAGGAAGCTCTGCACACGCATAGATAAAGGTGAGGTTTCATTTGCAAAATGTGCAAGAGCCGTGTAAAAATCGCTATTGGCACGAAATTTATTTATTGCGACTAATTCATCAGCGGTAAATTGAAAAATTTCTGAATGTAAAACGGTTATTAGTGGAATATCTTGCCTTGGATTGTCAATAATTTGTAAAATTGATAAGATGACCATAACCTCGGTGGCAAGAAAATAATCGTCGGCAGTTTCGCTAAATGCAGGAATATCAAGATTTCTAAGCTCGTCAACAAAAGCCTGTATTGCGGTTTTGGAGCGTAGCAAAATCACAATATCAGAACATCTAATAGGACGCACATTGCCCCCATCTTTAACCATAAAACCACAGTTAAACAGCTCTGCAATGTGATTTGCCGTAATTTTTGCTTCCGCCTCTGCTTGCGATAATTCCATCAATAAATCGTCGGTATCATCAGCTTCTATCTCTAAAACTCCATCGGTATTACGCCTGTCCAAAATGTGCAAAACTGTCTTAAAATCAAGATTTTCGACACAAGGATATTTTGCCGCAAAATTTAAAGCGTTGCCGTTGTAATAATCAACACCACCAACCTTTTTTGACATAAGTTTTTCAAATAAAAAATTAACCGTATCAATAATGTTTTGACGGCTGCGGTAGTTATCCATCAGCGAAATTGGCACACCTAGTGTATTATTTTTAACAAAATTTTCGTGCTTTTCGGTAAAAATACTGGGACGAGCCATACGAAATTGGTAAATGCATTGCTTAACGTCACCCACCATAAAACGGTTAATTTTGCCAGATTTTACCACTGCGTTAAGAATGGCTTCTTGTATCAAACTAGAATCTTGATATTCATCAATAAAAACCTCGTCAAACATTGCGCCGATTTCTTCGGCTTCTTTCGACAAAACGGCATTGCCTACATCATCGAAGGTATCTACAAGAATTTGCAGGGCAAAATGTTCAAAATCATTAAAATCAGCACGACCACGCTCCTTTTTTTCTTGACGGAAACGGCGGGCAAATTCTGATACTATTTGTGTTAATTCGAGCATTATTTCGTATAAATTTTTTAAATCATTTTCTATACCTTGAGAACCTTTAACAATCATATTCTTAATGCCCGCAATATTTTTTTTATAAATATTGCGGGCGGAAGTTATGTTTTCACGTACAGCTTTTATTTCGTCTGGGTCTATATCATCAAAAGATTTTTGCCGACCACCGGGAAATCTATCAAAAGAAAAATTCAAACTATTACAAAAACTCTCAAAATCAGTGGAAAGTGCAATCTGGACTTTATTAATATACTCTATTTCCTGCGAAATAATATCGTGATATTTTGTATTAATATATGGATATTCAGCCAATTCCAGCGCTTTGTTCGCTGCATCAATAATTGCGTCAATTTTTTGTTGCATATCATAAATAAAATATTGATACCATTTGCTATGCTCCAGTCCGTCATTAATCAAATATTCGGCGGCACACGATGTCAACCAACCTTCGGGATTTGATGCAGAAAGGGCATATTCGTGCAAATCCAACACAGCTTGCCGAAAATTGCTGTCGCCTACACGTTGGTCAAACATCTGTGCAAGGCGTATAAAATTGATATTTCCGCCGCCTTCATAATGTTTTTGATAATTTTCTTCAAACAAATCATCCAAAATTTCGGATTTTAACAGACTTATTTCTGCCGTGTCTGCAACCTTAAAATTAGATTCCATATCAATCTTATGGAAAAATTTGCGGGCGACCATTAGGCAAAATGAATGTATAGTCGTAATATTTGATTTATTGATAAGGGCAAGTTGTTTTTTAAGATTTTCGTCGTTAGGATTTTCTTTAATTCGGCGATTTAGAGCGGTTGCTACACCGTCTTTCATATGCTGCGCCGCTGCGTCTGTAAAGGTTACAACCAGTAATCTATCTATATTTATCGGTGTTTCGTCATTGCGAGGGGCAATTAAATTAAGCACACGCTCGACCAAAACCGTAGTTTTACCAGAGCCTGCACCAGCAGAAACTAAAATATCAGTATTTCTTGTTTCGATTGCTTTTCTTTGAATATTGCTAAATTCTACCTTTTTCATAAGCAACCTCCAAAAAGGCAATAATTTCAGCATTATCGGCATTTACTACACCTTGAGCCAAACCATCACGACAAGAGCCTTTGCCGTCAAATTTTATATTCATTTCTGCAATAAAATTTGATAAGATGCAATTATCATCACTAGATGCAACATATCTATATACACCATCTTGCTCAACAAAAACAATACCTATTTTTGCAACATTTGCGGCCAATTGTGCCAATCTGCGCATATCTTTATTGTCCAAATCAGTTTCAAAAAAGTGGGCAATATATGTGTCTTTTTCAACCAATTGCGCTTTTAGCACAAAAAGTTCATTTTGTAGATTGGCGGTATGCTTTTTTAATGAAGAAATGGTCGATATTTTACCTTCAAGTGTAGGCACGACATTATCAATATCGGCGGAAAACATAGTGCTAATCTTGCGTAAAATCTCGTTTTTGCGTGAATAATCCCAAAATGCGTCGGCCCCACAAAACACGTAAAGCCTAATGCCGCCTTTATATTTTTCGTGAGAAACAATTTTAATTAGCCCGACTTCTGATGTGTTTTTTACGTGCAAAGCGGCGCAAGCGCAAATATCGCAGTCATCAATTTTAACTATACGAACGTTATCATCATCAGCAAAATCACGTTTTGCCCGGGGCTTCAACATTTCAACTTCTTTGCCAGAAATATTGCTAATATCCACCATCTTGTTTTGCGCAACAATATCGTTTGCAATATCTTCTAAACGTCGCAAATCTTCAATGTTCAAATGCTTGTCCAAATCCATAGTAAAGCCTTTTTCGGACATATGGAAACCAACATTTGTTGCGCAAAAAAGGCTATTGGCGATACCCGAAAGAATATGTTCGCCTGTATGGTTTTGCATAAAAGCCAAGCGTCGGCGCATATCAATACGTCCTTTGGTTGTATCACCAACGGCAAATTTATTGACATTATGTTTAATGACGTGATATATCAAGCCATCTTTTACATAAACATCAATCACACCAACATCATCTAAAGTCCCATAATCAGCAGGCTGACCACCGCCACCGATATAAAAGCAGCTTTCGTCAAGCGCAATATGCATTGTACTATCAATATTTCTAATATCAACAATTTTTGCCTCAAAATCCGCCTTATATTGGTTTTCATAATAAATCTTATTAGTAATCATAATAAATCAGCCCCTTGCGCTAATTTTAACTAAATAAAAAGGGATTGTCAAGTTGCAAAATTTGTGGTATAATCTTGCAGTGAGGTGTGAATATATTATGAGAATTGGCATTGGATACGATTCCCATCGTTTTTGTAAGGAACGTGAATTGATATTGGGTGGCGTGGTTGTGCCGCATAATATGGGGCTTGACGGACATTCGGATGCGGATGTGCTTTGCCACGCAATTATTGACGCACTTTTGGGTGCGGCAAAATTAGGCGATATTGGTCGCCTTTTTCCTGATAATGACCCACAGTACAAAGGCATTGCAAGCACCATATTGTTACGTGACACATACATTGCGATTAAAAATGAAGGATACAAAATTGTAAATATCGACACGGTTGTAATTGCCGAAAAACCACGTTTACAGCCATTTATACCACACATTGAACAAAGCATAGCAATTTGTCTTGGCATTGACGAAAATTTGATAAGCGTGAAAGCTAAAACTAATGAAAAAATGGGATTTGCTGGGCGTGGAGAAGGTATTTTGGTTCAAGCTGTATGTTTGATTGAAAAGGTGAATATATGAAAATTTTTAATACATTAAGCAGACAGAAAGAAGGCTTTGTGCCTGTAAATGCAGATAAAATCGGCATTTATGTTTGCGGTCCAACTGTATATAATTTCATCCACGTGGGCAATGCACGTCCATACGTTGTTTTTGATACTTTGCGGCGTTTTTTGCGTTACAAAGGCTATGATGTGAAGTATGTTCAAAACTTCACAGATATTGACGATAAAATCATAAACAAAGCAAATGCCGAAGATACAGACTTTTTAAATATTGCCAACCGATATATTGATGAATTTTTTACAGATATTGACGGGCTTAATGTTTTGCGTGCAGATGTTTATCCTCGTGTTACTGAAGAAATTGAAGGTATTGTTAATTTAATTTCACTTTTAATTGACAAAGGTTCTGCATATGACAAAAATGGTACAGTTTATTTTAATGCTCATAGTGTAAATAATTACGGAAAGTTGTCAAAAAAGAATATTAATGAGCTGGAATCTGGTGCAAGGGTCGAGGTAAATACCGAAAAAAACAACCCATCTGACTTTGTGCTGTGGAAACCAGCGAAACCCAACGAGCCATATTGGGGCAGCCCTTGGAGCAATGGTCGTCCTGGTTGGCATATAGAATGTTCTGTTATGGCTCGCAAATATATTGGCGATATTGTTGATATTCACGCAGGCGGCGAAGATTTGATGTTTCCTCATCACGAAAATGAAATTGCACAATCAGAAGCCGAAAAGGACGGCAATTTTGCTAATTATTGGATGCATAATGGGATGTTGCTTGTGGATAATCAAAAAATGTCAAAATCTGCTGATAACTTCTTTTTGGTGCGTGATGTTGCTAAAAAATTTGGCTATGATGTTTTGCGCTTTTTCTTGCTTTCAGTACATTATAGAAGCCCGCTAAATTATAGCGCAGAGCTGTTAGAAGCCGCCGCAAATGGGCTTGAAAGAATTAGAAACTGCCGCAGACAGATAGAGCAGGCGACTGAAAACCACCCATACGAAGATGAATTTAGAGCAAGTTTTATTGACGCATTAAACGATGATTTAAATACCGCAAATGCAATTAGTTCGATTTTTGAGCTAGTAAAATTTGTTAATGTGGCTTTGCGAAACGGTGAAAGTCCAAATAAAGCGTGGCTTGATGATTTAGATTTTATGCTGGATTTGCTTGGGGTTTCGGACTATGTTCGTAATGGTAGCAATGACGATATTGCTGTAGAAGTTGAGGAGCTTATTGTGAAACGCAATGAAGCAAAATCTGCGAAGAATTGGGATTTGGCTGATGAAATTCGTGGTAAGCTAACCACAATGGGCATAGTGATGAAAGATACAAGAGAAGGAACAAAATGGCATTATGATAGAAATTAACGATTGTTGTGAAAAAATAAAAAATGTGGCGCAGTTATCGCCCTTAAATTTAGCCTTTGTTGGCGATGCAGTGTATTCTCTTTTGGTTCGTACAAGGCTTGTTGCGGCTTGCAATCAGTCCTCGCACGAACATAATAAACAGGCAAATGCAGTTGTTTGCGCTGTTTCTCAGTCAAAAAACTACTATAAATTACTGCCAATATTAAGCGACAACGAATTATCGATTATAAAACGTGGCAGAAATGCCAACCCCTCGCAAAAGGCAAAAAATGCATCTTTTGCAGAATATCGCAATGCAACGGGTCTTGAAGCCTTGTTTGGATATTTGTATCTAAATGGCGAAAAATCCCGTTTAATAGAGCTTTTTAATATTTGTTGGAGTGTGGAAGATGAAAAATAAGAAGCCGATAAAAAGGCAAGAACAAAGACCGCCAAGGGCTGAAAAGACACAGGAAAGACCTTTAAAACCCGTTGTTTCGCAGGAAGAAGCCGATAATTTGTTTGAAGGGCGCAATGCTGTGCTTGAGCTGATAAAGGCAGAAAAAACAATACATAGACTTTTCGTGCGAAATGGTGAACCAGACGGCAGTTTAAAAATGATTTTGGCAAAGGCGAAAGAGCGGGGGATTATCATCCAAACGCTTGCAAAGGAAAAATTGGACGAAATGTCAGAAACCGGCAAACACCAAGGTATAATTGCTCTTTGTCCGCCATACGAATACGTCGATTTGGGCGATATTTTGCGAAATTGCGCCCGTAGTGGCGAAGAACCATTTTTGATTGTGCTTGATAAAATCTTCGACCCGCATAATTTTGGTGCAATAATTCGTACAGCGACGGCTTGTGGCGTACACGGTATTATCATACCAAAACGCCGCTCTGTTGGCATTACGGCGGCTGTTGTGCGTGCTTCGGCAGGTGCGGCGGCTATTATGCCAATTGTACGTGTAGCTAATATTGCCCAAACTCTTGATATATTAAAAAAAGCGGGTATTTGGACTGTTGGTGCAGAAGCCGACGGGCAGTTAATTTATAATGCGCCGCTAACAGGCGCACTTGCGCTAGTTGTTGGCAATGAAGACGAGGGAATTTCCCGTCTTGTTAAAGAAAAATGCGATTTTTTGGTAAGTATCCCAATGTCAGAAGCTATGTCGTCGCTTAATGCGTCGGTTGCGGCGGGCGTTGCTATGTACGAGATTGTAAGGCGGAAGCATAATGTATCAAAATGAATTTAATGACGAATATTTGGCAAGACAAGTTGCTCTTGGTGATAGAGAAGCCGAAGATGCCTTGTTGCGGCGTTTTTTAGGACGTGTAAAAATTATTGCACGTCCATATTTTATTATGGGTGGCGATAGGGAAGATTTGATACAAGAAGGTATGGTTGGACTTTACAAAGCTATTCGTGAGTATCGTGCTGATTTTACAGCTTCTTTTGCTACTTTTGCAACAGTATGCATTAAAAATCAAATACTCGATGCAATAAAAAGTGCTTCGCGTAAAAAACATTCACCCCTTAACGGCTATGTTTCGATGGATGTATCAAACCCCGAAATTGAAGGCATCACCGACATAGGGCAAGAGCCAGACCAAATTTTAATAGACCGCGAAACAAAGGTTCGTCTTGAAAAAATAATGCAAGCCCGCCTTAGCAAGTTGGAAAACACCGTATTAACACATTTTTTAGAAGGCGATAGTTATGCGCAAATAGCCGATAAAATGGACATTACAACCAAAAGCGTAGACAATGCGCTGTTGCGCATACGCAAAAAAGTATTACAATTTGATGACAAGGGTTGACAGATGGCTACGGTTGTGTATAATGGTATTTATGCCATTAGGCAAATTTATGAAAAGGAGTGATTAGATGGCTTACAAAAATGAAAACAGAGGTGCAGGGAAGTAAATTAAATATGGCGTAGGGCGGTTCTTTTTGTGTCCGTTTGTTACGCCAAAAATTAGCGAATATCGTAGGGCGTTTGTGGTGCGATTTGGTCGCATCTTTTTTAATGCCCTTTTTTAGTGCGAAAAAGGAGATGGAAATTTTCATTAAACAATACGGATATAATGGCGAAGAAACAACAACAAATGGCTTGATTATAGGGCGTGTAACACAGGTACATCGCAGTCAATATATTGTGATTTGCGAGTACAGCGAGTGCCGTGCCGTGACGAAAGGTTCGTTTTTTCGCAATGCACAAATCCCTAGCGATTTTCCTTGTGTTGGTGATTTCGTTTTATTGAAACATAATCCAAGCGGCGTATCGCAAATTGCAGAGGTTTTGCCGCGTCATTCAAAATTTAACAGAGCAAATTTTTTAGGCAAAGGTGCAGGATATGTTAAAAATATTTCGGAACAAATGGTTGCTGCAAATTTTGACTACGTTTTTATGGTAACAAGCCTTAATCAAGATTTTAATGTGGAGCGTATTTTAAGGTATCTTACGCAAGCTCGCCAAAGTGGCGCAAAACCCGTTATAATCTTGACAAAAGCGGATTTAAACCCCGATTATATGGATATGGTTGACAAAATGACGCAAAGTGCGCCAAATGTGCCAATTCACGCAGTTTCTTCACATACGGGGTTTGGTATGGAAGGATTAGATGAATATTTACAACCCGCTAAAACCATCGTTTTTCTAGGTATGTCAGGCGTTGGTAAGTCGTCTTTGCTTAATGTGTTGATGGATGAAGATGTGATGGATGTTAGCAGTATACGTGAAAACGACAGCAAAGGACGACACACAACAACGCATCGTCAGCTTTTTATGTTGCCGTCGGGTGCTATGGTAATAGACACGCCGGGAATGCGTGAATTAGGGCTATACGGAGCGGATGATGGGCTAGAAGCAGAATTTGAAGATATACAAGACTTGTTTAACCAATGCCGTTTTAGAAGTTGCAAACATCAAACAGAACCCGATTGCGCCGTGCTTGCCGCAATAGAAAACGGCACATTATCCGAAAAGAGATGGAAACGTTATATTGCCCAAAATAAGGAACTAAAGTTTGTAGAGGACAAAGCGGCGTATATGGCGGCACAGAAAGAAGACGGCAAAGCCCAAGGTAAATTCAGAAAAGAATTAAAGAAAAGCGGAGGAAAGAATAAGCGATGATAATAGAAAAGATGATGAAAGAATGGGAAGAAATTCTTTTTAATGAATTTGACCTAAAACCCGCTGTGGATGAGATGGGAACGAAAGCATTGCTTGATTTTCTTTTGGATAATGTTGGCAATTTGAACTCGCTTGTAAGAGAAAATGTAGCAATGGCTTTGTGGACATTGTTAGGTATAAATGAAAGATTTTTAAGCGATGAAGAGTATGTCTATGCATTGGATGTTGCTTTGTCTGATGCGCATTTGTTCAAAGGCGTGGGCGGTGAAGAAAATGACGATGCTTTTATGCGTGCATTTGCTTCTTTGCTTGTTAGAGGAATAATGATGGCAGATAACATTTATGAAATTTTAACACAAGAGCAATATGAACACACTTTAAACAAAGCCATACAATATCTGAAACTAGAAAACGACAGACGTAGTTTTATTCACGACAAAGGGACTGTTCACGCTCCTTGCCACGGTATGTTAATGGTTACGGCTATCATACACCACAAAGCATTTTCTGCTGTAAAAGGTAAATACGTAGAACGTATATTAGATGTTGTTAAAAAGTTTGTGGTATGCGAAGAACGTTTTGCGGCGGTAGATTGGGCGGATAATATTATTGCAAAAGTAATCCCGGGGCTTTTGATAAAAGGCGTTAATGACGAGGTTATCAAGGATTGGATAGAGAAATTATTGCCCGATGTAAATGCAAAAACATATACAAACGAACATCATTATTATGTGAAGCTGGGCACAAATATTGAGCATTTTTTGATGTGTGTGTATTTTGCGCTAAAAGCCGAAAAATGTAGCGAAACATTAGGTGAATGGATTGTTGAATATCTACCAAAATTAAAAAGAAAAGTATATCCATAACCGCTGGCGGGAAATATAGCTCGCTAGCGGCAAAAAGAGGAAGTGACAAAATGAAGCTAGAAACAAGAAAATACAAAACAATAGATGTATTGAAAATGCCGCTTAAAGCGGCACCGGTTGCAGTAACGCTTTTGATGCTATGGGGCATAATGCAGGCGATAATACCAACGGCGCTTTTGGCTGTTGCCACGGCGTGGTTTGTCGATACTGCCATAGCGATTTTTGCAGACAAAGCGGTTACAAGCGCAATTTATGCGCCGCTTGCACTACTTTTGGTCGTGGTGGCGCTTAACAGTCTTATAACCAACGCAGGACCGCAAATTATCACCCCGCGAATAAAATTTGCCCTAGAGCGCAAATTTATTCCCGCTTTTATTGATGTGCGAGCAAGCCTAAGCTACAAACACATTGAAAGTGCTAAAAGTTGGGAGCTGGTCGAACGTGTGTCAAAAGACCCAATAAAATCCTTTCAAGATGGGCTTTATGCGTATAGAGTTATGATACGTTCTATCCTTAGTGTGATAGCCATCTTGGGTTTGATAATAACACAAATATGGTGGGCAGTACCCGTTATTGCAGTGTTTAGTGTGCCATTGTTTTGGGTAGCCATACGTGCAGGACAAAAAAATTACGAGGCAAAGGTGGACACCCGTAAATACGTACGCAGACACGAATATTACACCGAAGTGCTAACAAACCGTGAAGCTGTGGAAGAACGCACATTATTTGGCTATGGTGAAAAGATTTCGGACGATTTTATCGGTCAATACGAAAAAGCCCGCAAGGTTGAATTTTGGGTGCAGTTAAAACAATATGCAATGGCAAAATCTGCAAGCATATGTATGTCGCTAATAGCCATATTAATTGCGCTAACACTTATAAACCCAGTTATTACTGGTGATTTAACTCCCGGGTTATTTATGGGCATAATTGCAGCAGTTTTTGGTATGGTTAATATGCTTGGTTGGTCTTTGCAGGACGCAACGGAAGATTTGGCACAATCAAAGGAATATATGGGTGACTTAACGGCTTTTGTGGAACTTAGCCGCACAGAAGGTGCAAAGGATTTACCAGATGACGAACCAATAGCTTTTAAAGAGCTGGAATTTCGCAATGTCAGCTTTAAATACCCTACGGCAGAGGAAAATATTTTAAACGGATTATCGCTTAAAATAGAAAGCGGCAAACATTATGCTTTTGTAGGTGCAAATGGCGCAGGCAAAACAACCATAACAAAACTATTAACAGGGTTGTATGACGAGTATGACGGAGAAATACTGATAAACGGCAAGGAATTACGCACATATGACACAAGCGCATTAAAAGCCTTATTTTCTGTAGTTTACCAAGACTTTGCCCGCTATCAAGTCAGTCTTGCAGAAAATATTGCATTGGGTGATACCGCTCGTGATGTGGGTGATGATAGTATCAACAAAATTGCGTCATTAGTAGAGCTGGATGAAACAATAACTGACCTTCCAAACGGCATAAACACACCGCTTGGCAAGGTTATGGAAGGCGGTGTAGATATTTCTGGCGGGCAATGGCAAAAGGTGGCGATTGCGCGTTCGCTAATAAGCCGTGCGCCAATAAAGATTTTAGACGAACCAACAGCGGCTTTAGACCCCATTGCAGAAAGCCGAATTTATCAAGAGTTTGAAGGGCTAATGAAGGGCAAAACCAGCATTTTTATCAGCCACCGCCTAGGTTCGACAAAACTTGCCGACGAAATTTTGGTTATAGAAAACGGCGAAATTGTAGAAAACGGCAGTCACGACAAATTAATGAAACAAGATGGGTTGTATGCCCAAATGTTTGAAGCGCAAAGGAAGTGGTATAATGAGTAAAAACAAAGATAAGCGATATAACATTTTAAGACTTGCGGGACGCTCTGCGTGGTTGTATATAAAAACATCTAAATGGTCAGGTGTATTAGAACAAACCCTAGCCGCTATGCACTCGTTTTCTTGGGCGGCGGCAATAATGGCAACCCAAGTGCTTTTTGATGCTGTAACAGCAGCAAGCGTTGGTGAAATAGAGTTTTGGGCGGTTGTTTCGCCTTTAGCATTATTGGCAGGTATAATTTTTGTGCAACAGATTTTAAACGGTGCAGAAAACTTTGTGTCCGATGCTGTAGAGCAAAAGAATAAAGGTAGATATATGGCGGCATTGCAACGTAAAATGCAACGCATATCTGCAAAAAATTTCGAGGACACTAATTTTTTAGATGATGTAAACAAAGCACGTGAAGGCGCAAACTCGGTAGGATATTTTGCCTTTGTCTGCCTACAAATGTTTACATTTTATGTTGTGTTTTTTGTGTCTGTCGGATGGTATTTATTCTCGCTTTCGCCAATTCTTCCGCTCACTATATTAATAGCTTTTGTGCCAGCTATACTTGGGCAAATAGCGCATATAAAGGTGTTTTCAAAGCTGGAAGAGCAAAACGCACCACTGCGGCGTAAATACGAATATTATCAAAAAGCAATTGTTGACAGAGAATTTTACAAAGAAACCCGTATTTTGGGCGGTTTTCGCTTCTTCCACCGCCTGTTTACAGAAACGCTGACAATTGTAACAAAAAAGACGTGGCAAACCGAACATAAAGCCGCAATAATGCGTATATTGTTAAACTTTGCGTCATTTGTGGGGCTTGGTGTTTCAATTTTTATGTTGTTTAACGCTACAATGTCTGGTGATATTAGCGTCGGTGCGTTTGCGGCAGTTTTAGCAGGACTTAGCACCATTTTTGACATAATGGAAGAAGCGGTAACATACCATCTTAGCCACGCTGCAGAAAGCATAGGCAAGGTTACAAACTACTTTAAAATGCTGGATGCAGAAGAAGCAAACGGCGAAATTATAACACCCGATTTTACAAAAGGCATTATCGCTGAAAACATCCGCTTCACCTACCAAGGTAGGGAAGAAGCGGCAATTGACGGTGTATCACTTTCCATATCAAATGGCGAAACCCTCGCCATTGTAGGCGAGAATGGCGCAGGCAAATCCACACTTGTGCGGCTTTTAATCGGGCTTTACACCCCTGATGAAGGCAGTGTTAAAATCGGAGGGATGGATAGTAAAAAAATTCATCCCAGTGCAATCTACGGCACAATTTCAGGCGTTTTCCAACGCTATCAACGCTATAAGATGACCTTAGAGGATAATGTGGCGATAAGTAATACAAAGGCCTCTGCTAACATTGCTCAAATTCAAGCCGCTCTTGATGAAGCCGAATTTAACGAAGAAGGAGCAGAGCTTGGCACAATGCTATCACCAGAATTTGACGGTATCGACCTTTCAGGTGGGCAATGGCAACGTCTTGCAATTGCTCGTGGTCTATACCGCAAACACGATTTTATAATATTAGACGAACCAACCGCCGCAATCGACCCTATCGAAGAAGAACGTATTTACAACCAATTTAAGCAATTGGCAAAAGACAAATGTGCAATAGTCGTAACCCATCGCCTAGGCTCGGCAAAACTAGCTGACCGTATCGCGGTAATGGATAATGGCAAAATTGATGACATAGGCACCCACGACGAACTTATAATAAGAGGCGGCAAATATGCCGAAATGTGGCAATCGCAAGCCGAATGGTACGAAAACAGAGCATAAAATAACACGGAAGGGAATTAATCCTTTCCGTGTTATTTTATGCAACAACTCCATTAACAATCTTAGCAAGTTTAGACTTCTTACGAGCAGCATTATTCTTATGATAAACACCTTTAGAAGCCGCCTTGTCAATAGTTTTAACAGCCAAAACCAAAGCATC
>WRBJ01000025.1 GCA_009784615.1 Defluviitaleaceae bacterium
CAAAAAGCTCGAGACCTTGCACTTTCGCTGTGCGAAAGCGACGCATAGCGTCGGTTTTCCGTAGGAAAACTGCAGTGCTGCGCCAAAAGAAATTGTGTAAGGCAGTTTCAGAACAGGTCTAATAGGCATAGGCAATTTCCCAATAATGCCCATCTAAATCTCTAAAATAAAAATGATAACCGCCCCAAAACACTTCTTGCGGTTCTTTTTCGATAGTCCCGCCCAGCGATTTAATTTTTGCGAACAGTTCATTAACGGCTTCTTTGCTGTTTGTGTTATGGGCAAGGGTAATTCCCGAAAAACCGCTTGCAATAGGTGGCGGAGCGTCTGAACTAACATCTGTCGCCAAATGTTTGATTGGATAAAGTGATAGGGTAGCATCGCCGGTGTTGAAAAGTACAATATTTTCATCGCTATGTTCGGCGTTAATTTCAAAACCTAATCCTTCATAAAAAGTCCGAGATTTAGCCAAATCTGCAACCCCAAGTGTTATCAAAGTAACCTTCATTTTAGCACCTCCAAAATATCATTAAAATTGGTTTCGACACTTTCGCCTGTCTGCATATTTTTAATAGAAATTTTACTGCTTTCAAGCTCGCTATCACCTACAACCACCGAAAACTTAGCATTTAGCTTGTCTGCATATTTTAATTGTGATTTGACAGAGCGATTAGCAAGGTCAGTTATGGCAGAAACACCGTTTTTGCGAAATTTTGCGGCAATTTCAATCGCTTTTGCCAACCCTGCTTCGCCAATATGTCCAATAAATAATTGTACGCTTTCATCAACAACAGGAAGTTTGCTTTGTTGTTCTAAAATTATTAAAAGCCGCTCTATCCCCATACCAAAACCAACAGCACCCGTCGGTTGTCCGCCGTTTCTTTCAATCAAATAATCATAACGTCCGCCGCCGCAAACGGTGGATTGCGAGCCTAAATCGTTTGACGTAAACTCGAAAACAGTACGAGTATAATAATCCAAGCCACGAACGATGGTTTTGTCTATTTCAAAATCTATACCCAAAGTATTAAGGTGGCCTTGCAAAGTCACGAAATGCGCCATTGCGTCATCAGAAATATAATCAAGCGGAAGCGGGGCATTAACCGAAATCGCCCTGCACCCCTCATTTTTACAATCCAAAACACGCATAGGGTTTTTTTTCATACGGTCTAGGCAAAGCGGGCAAAGTTTATCTTTATGCGAGTTCAAAAACTCAAGCAAAGCCGCATTATAAGCCGTACGACAAGACTTATCACCAATAGAATTAAGCCGCAATGTTAAACCCGTAACACCTAATGTTTCTACAAGAAAGAAGTGTGCAAGGCTGATTAATTCGGCATCTGCGGCGGCTTCGTAACTACCAAAAAACTCTGCACCAAACTGATGGTGCTGGCGATAACGCCCTTTTTGCGGACGTTCTGCCCTAAAAATGGGCGATATATAGTAAAGTTTAACAGGCGCAGGAAGATTTTGCATATTGCTTTCAAGATAAGACCGCACCGCCGCCGCTGTCCCTTCAGGCTTTAGCACATAGTCCCGTCCGCCTTGGTCGGTAAATTGGTACATTTCTTTTTGTACAATATCTGTAGTTTCGCCAACAGATTGCTTAAAAAGCTCGGCATATTCAAATATAGGCGTGCGAAGTTCACCGATTGCGAAAAGCCCGCAAATACGTCTAATTTCGGCTTCGACATACTGCCACAATACGGCATTTTTGCCAAAAATATCTGCCGTGCCTTTGGGTTTTAAAATAGCCATCAAATCGCCCCTTTCGTATAATTTTCCATTCTACCATAAACAGCTGTAAATTTCAAGTTGATTTGTTGAAGAATTTCAAGTATAATAGTCTTATGTGGAATTTTATTGATGAAATTATTAATTTGCAGGATTATCAACTTGTTGCCGCTATAGGGCTTGTAGGGCTATTTTTGCTATGTGTTTTATTAAGAATAATATTAACAATCAGTTATCAAACAACAATATTATTAATTAACAACACAGCTAAAGGCATCAAATCTAAAGAAGGTATTTTAAAACTGCCGATAGGCGCATTTTCACGTGCCGCAAAGGATTATATGGAATTGGCGCAAAGCGGCGCAAAAGTCGACGCTTTACAACTTGCCGAGATGTCGGTACGCAAAAACCGCTTGCTTTTCTTTAATTTTAGTAGCCTTGGACGATTTGTAACTGCGCTAGAAACTGCTTTTGTACCATTGGCTATACTAATCGCAATTTCAATGGAAAATTTTATGCAATTTACTATATTCTCGGGCGGATTGTTTGTCATTTTGCGCATAATCGCCGCTATTTTTGATGTACAGACTGCTAAAGAGCGTTATACTACCGTTTTAGCAACTGCTTTAACCCGTGAGGTCGGCAAATTCTTCCCCGCCGATGCAACCAGCGCAATCTATACCTTCAGCGCAGATGTTAAAGAATATCTGTCACGACAATCTGCAATGTATACAGATTTGTTAGTTAAGATTAATACAGATTTTTCAGAAGCTGTGAAAACAAATATCTCCGCAATGACAGCAAGTGTAGAAGCCACGCTTTTTGCCGTTAGCCGCCACGACGGTCTAGGTGTTGCGCTTGATGAAATTAAAAATATAGGCATTGCGGCGGCGGCTTTTTCCGCAAGTATAAGCGATGCTAATAAGGGCATGGCACGTCTAGCAGACGTTGCCGTATTGGAGCAAAGCCTTGATTTGGTCAAGAAAAACCAAGAAATACTGGCGCAAACCGTGGCGCATTACGAAACATCATTGCAAGATGTTACTGCAAAAATGGGCGATGCTTTGGGCAAAATTATATCTTATCATTTAAGTAATACTAATATTCAAATTGCTGATAATATCAATGAAAATTTAAACCAATCAAGAGCCGCAAGCATTGGGCAAATAGAGGAAGTAAAGGCGATTTTTGCCGAGCTTGCCGAGCAAAACCGCCAACAAACCCGTCTTTTGATGAATTTGATACGAAGCGAGGAATAAGATGACGCTAAACAAACGATTGCCGTTTTTAGAGCAGTTTCCGCAACCTAAACTAAATATAAGTGAAACCAAAATTAGCTTACGAGGTTTTGGGCTGATTTATGGCGCAATAGAAATAAGCAATGCAGGCGATGGTGTTTTGGCGGGTAGCATCGCATCTATATCTGATTTTTTATCCTTTTCACCTGAAAGTTTCGAGGGTAATAAGGTAACAATCGAATATACGCTTGATTTGGGCGGAATATCGGGTGAAATCCTTGCAAATGCGGTGGTTACAAGCAGTGGCGGCGAACGTGTAATTGATTTTCACATAATAGTAAATCCGCCGGATGTGTTAGAGCGTGATGGTTATGTGATGGCGGATTTAAGCGATTTTGCGGAATATGCAAGGACAAACACAATAGCCGCAAGAAGCCTTTTTGCCCGCCACGAATTTATGGTTTGGCTTCTTAATATGAACTATTCTCAATTGGACATCTATGAAAAAATTGCCGCAGACCCAAATAAAGAGCGGGCTTTGGACAACTTTTTGGTTTTTAATGGCGAGAAGATGAAGGCGAAAATTTTGCCAGAAACTAGGGATTTATCACATTCTATTAGCATTACCGATACTGCTATAACGGGAAGTATTGTGCTACGCAAAACAACTTGGGGTTTTGCAGAGTGCTCTCTTGAAGTAATCCAAGGCGAAAAATGGCTTAAATTAAGCAAAAGCAAATTAGTATCCTCTGATTTTGATGATGAAAATTTGACACAAATTCATTATATAATAATGCCTGAATATCTATCAGAAAGAGAAACTGCGATTGTAACAATAGATGGCGAGGGCAACGAAAAAGTCCATATTCGTGCCTCTTTTGCTCCTGCATTTTCTGCAAGATTAGACAAACAGTCATTCTTTTTTGACGACAAAGGTAAGTTGATTATTGAAAATAATACAGGTCACGATTTGCTAATTGATATAAACTGCGAAAATTACGTAAAATTTGCCGCAAGACGCTATCATATAGGCAAAATGGCAGAAATTGACTTCGAGATAAAGTTCGGTAGCTTCAAACAAGCGAGTCTGTCGTTCAAAAAACAAATGTATGCAGAAACTTTTATACACGTAGTGGCAATAGATGCAGGCAAGACCTATGGAAAACGTATGGAATTAACCCTTTGGGGAGGATGATTACTTAATTGATGGCTACCACGTACAGTAAGAAAAGGAGGTGATTTGATGGCTAATCGCGCCATTGGAAAAATTTTACGATACGAGCGCATTTATGGGCGTGAAAAAGGTGCAAATCAAGCATTTGTTATGTCTTTGTCTTATTATATGGGATATATTGTAAGCGATCAGCGCGACTTGTTGCATAAGGCAAATTTTGTGCTACAGGCGGCAGAATATCAAGCCGATGTAGGGCTTGTTTTCCTGCGCTGTTTTGTTGCACACGAGCTTGATAATCACGACCTTTTGGAGGATTTGCTCACACAGCTAAAGCCTCTGCGCAATGCAATGAAAATCCATCAACCCCGCTTTTATTCACATTATCTGTACTTTGATTGTCTTTTGTTACTTGCGCAGCAAAAAGAACGTGCCGCACAGAAACAATTTCGTGCATTAAAAGAATACTATCAGTCGCAAAATGTACCCGAAGCACAATTGCTATTAGCTAACCTTAGTCTCGTTTTTGATGATAGTAATGCGGCTTTTGACCTTTTGCACAAAGCATATATCCGCGGCGAGCGTGGGGCATTGTTTTATGTCGCACTTTTACGTGCTTTTAGCGAAGCCAGCCCAAATAATACTAACGGCGAGCTTTTATTGCCACTAATCTTATGGTCGCTAAACACAGGATGTTATATTGAAAATATTATCGCAAAAAATAGCCATCTTGCCGAAACAATGCTACGCCGCCGTCCAAAAACGGCTCAAAGTCTATATTTGCGCTATCAACACGATTGGATTTTGCACATCATAGCAACAGCAAAGATGATTGAAAATGACCTATCGCAACAAGCATTTTTTTACTACAAAGAAGCCGACATCAAACAACTGCACTTTCCTCAATTATATGATTTTTTATTGCGTGCGGCACATAAAAACGGTATTGAAGACATAAGCGGCTACGCATTGTCGCAATACATTAAAACAAATACCATTCCTGACGATATTTTGCCCTTCGTCTATCATCTTGTATTAAAGGGAACTTTAGGTGGCAGGCACGACGAAATTTTGTCGCATATAAAAGGCGATATTGTAACCTTTGCCTGCCGATGTCTTGACGAGCATTTATATGGAAAGTATTATTATAGTCTGTATAAATTCTTATTGATTGCCGATGTGGAAGTAGAGAGAAAATATGCTGCCACTGCCGAAGAAATTGTAAAACAAATGCTGTTTGCACACGATTTAACAGTTGATGATGACAGAGTAAGAAAAATTGTAATCCAAGAAGAATTTAAACGCCAAAGTGAGCCGCACGAGCTAAAGGATGGTCGTTTGCGTATCAATTTATGGTCGTCAAATGTAAAAATCACTTGTTTTGACGAAAATCTACGTAATATCATTCCAAAAAAACCAACAATTACACGGCTAATAGAAACCACCGATTTGCCACTGCTACACCGTTTTTTTAACAGCGGACACCATCCATTAGAATTGCTTATATATCTATCTAACCACTATCTGCAAAACGACCAAGACGACTTATCATCCGATATAATATCAGTTTTACAAATAACTGCAACCGAAACAGGCATAAATAGAGCTTTTGCCCGAATGATTAACGCCGCATTAGGTAATTATTATGCCCGCAGAAAAAACTTCGCAAAAGCAGTAGAATATTTTAAAGACCTTGATGAAGCCGCTATTAATCGTCAATATTTGGAATCTATGTTGGCGGCATATATAGCCGCAGGCGATTATAACCAAGCGGCTCGTCTAATAGTCCGCTGGTCGGACGATATTGCTGACAAAGCTCTATTTTACTCCCTGAAACAAATGTCGCCTCATATTAGTAAACTTGATGCAAAAAAGGGTATGGCAAGCGTTGCCGCAAAACTAGCATTAAAAGGCTGGCACGACGACGATTTGCTCAAAATCGTAATAACACATTATGTCGCACCGCTTATGGCTTGGATTGAACTGGCAAAAGGATTGACAAGCCTAGGTATTTTTGACCCAAAATTGCACAAAAAAATACTTTCTGTATCGATTTTGTCGTGTAATTCAAATAAATCTGTACAAGCAATTTTCGTGAATTTAGCACAAAAAGAACCCCATCAAGACGATGTTTTGGCGGATTTTGCGGTATATCTTTCCTACGAAATTCTAACAAATGGATTTTTACCAGAGCCTGCGACCGTCCGCACAATGGAAGATATTTTTGTACAAAACGGCGAAATTTTGCTTGCCTATGCACTATGCCACATATACATTACCCGTGATGATTTAAGCCGTGAAAAATCCCGAAAAATAATGGACGTAGCCCTAGCCACCGCAAGAAACAACGATATTATTTTTCCCATTTTTAAAGAAATAAAAGACAAAACTGTACTTTTGACGTATATAGAAAAAAGCAGTCCTTTTGTCTATCGTGGTAGGGCGGAAAATTCGGTCGATTTGTACTATAAAATCGGCACAGAAACTCACACCCAACCTATGAAATACTTCGCTTTCGGCTTATTTTTCTGCCATATCCCACATTTCTATGGGGAAAGTATCGAGTATTATTTTTCAGAAACAAGGGGAAGCTCAAGCATCAAAACCACACCGCAAACAATCATCAACAACAACCCCCATATGCTTGAAAAAAGCGGCGATTTGTACTATACTATCAACAACGCTCTTGTGTTCGAGCAAATGTTTAAATATGATAAGGTTGAAGAGATTGTAGCGGCGGGATTATCAAAACGACAAGGCATTAGAGCAAAGATGATGTAATGCCAAAATGCCATAAATTTAGGAGGAAATCATTATGGGAACTTTAGGATTGGATATGGAAAGAGGCTTGTATCTAGGTATCGACTTTGGTACAACAAACTCTGTGGTAAGTATTTATAACTACAAAGATGGCGTGGCACAGACCATTCCACTAGATGGCAGTAATATTTTTCCAACAGCTGTGCAGTTTGAAACCGACCCAGAGGACGAAAACAAACTATCTCGTATTTTCGGTGTACAAGCAAAAGAAGCGGCTGTAATTTACCCGCTTAGTACCGTTTTGTCCATCAAACGCTATTTGGGTCAAGACGAAAAAATTCCTGTCGTTGTGGACGATAAAGAATTTTCTTTCGCCCCCGAACAAATTGCGGCGGAAATATTAGGTTATCTAAAACAACGTGCAGACCAATACGCACAAGACGAATTAAATATTGACGGCGAATTTAGCGGTTGCGTTATTACTGTACCTGCAAACAGCACCGACAAACAAAAGTCTATGACGAAGCAAGCCGCAATTTTGGCGGGTTTCGACCCAAACAGCGTTTATTTGCGTCTTGAACCTGCGGCGGCGGCAATAAGTTACGCCGTAAACGAAACAAAAGACAAAACCGTGCTTGTGTATGACTTTGGCGGCGGTACTTTTGATGCGGCAATTTTGAAAATCGAAAATAACGACGACGAGCCAAACATCAGCATAGTATCTACTTTTGGTGATAACGATTTGGGCGGTAACGACATCGACAAAATCATAATTGATATGATTTTAGAAGAATTTAAAAAACTAACAGACGGCGAAATCGACCTTTATAACGAAGACGCAGACGACGGTGTTAGCAAACGTCAAAAAAAGGTAGCACAAGTTCGCTTGCAACAAGTGGCAAACCAAGCAAAAGAACGCCTAAGCCAATCAAAATCAACAAAAATCGTGCTTGCTCCTTTTATTCAAGAACCAAAAATTATAAATATAAATATGGAAATAACTTTGGAAGATTTTGAAAATTACAAACGACAAAACGGGCAAGGTGATAATCCCGATTTGTTCGAGAAGTTCAAAGACAAATCCCTTACAGACCTCGTGGATGCCACATTGGCTTGTATTGACAAATGCCTTGAAGCAGGCAAACTTGCCGCAAGCGACATCGACGAAATTTTCCTTGTAGGCGGCTCGTCATCCATCCCGTTGGTAACGACGAAAATCGCAGAAAAATTCGGCAAAGAACCGTTTAAATCAAAAATTAGCCCAGCACTTTCTATATCACAAGGTGCGGCTTATTATTGCAATATGATAATGATGCCAACGGTAAAAGGTCCGACTGTACAAGAGGTTACAATCCATCCGCTGGGTTTAGAGCTTGCAGGTCGCCGCTTTATGGAAATTGTCGCGGCAGGCATTGTTATACCACGTGAAGGGCTTGTTATCGAAGCAAAAGAGCTATTAACAACAAACCACGACAATGTGCCGTCTATGGCAATAATCGTATACGAAAGCACCGAAGCCCTAGATGAAAATCCGCTTGTATCTGCCGCAGGTATGAAACGTCTGGCAGGAACAAGTCTGCGTGGTATACCACAAGCACCAAAAGGCAAGGAAAAAGTGAAAGTAATCTTCACCGTAGGGCAGGATAATATGCTAAAAGTAACGGCAAAATCCACCAGCGTAGATGGCTTGGTTACAGAACTTTCTGTGGATGACTTGTATTAATAAGGAGGCGGAAATATGTCAAATACGTCTGCTTTATTTAACGAAAATTTTGAAAAAGAAAGGAAATATGAAGTGCTTGGCGGGGTTCAATATATGGCTCCGCCACCAAGCACTGCACATTCGCAATCCTCTGGTAATTCCTATTCAATTTTTAGGAATTATTTTAAAGGAACAAAATGCAGGGTATTTATTGAACATAACTTGTTTCTCTCTGAAAAAGACCATCTTATTCCAGACGTAATGGTGGTTTGCAATGCAGAAATTATTCAATTTGACGGCATTTATGGCACACCAAATTTGATAGTTGAGGTTTTATCGCCCTCGACTTCGGTTCGGGATAGAGGATATAAGAAAGATTTATACGAAAAGCATAAAGTTGTAGAATATTGGCTAATCGACCCAAAAAACCGAATTGTGTCAGTATACTTGCTTGTTGACGATAAATACAAACTTGACAATGAGTATTATATCCCAGAAGAATGGGAGTTAAAAAGAATGACAGATGTGGAAAAAGAAAAGGTACAATACACATTTAAAACGCATCTTTCTGAGGACTTAATTATTGATATTCGTGATGTATTTGAAAATGTATAATGAGGTGTAGCAAAATGAAGCCTACGAAAATCACTAACCGCAATATAATGTTTTCCGAGCCGGTCTGGAGCGAATATGACCTCAACCTAGGTTTAATTTTGGGTGTCAAGCATAACTTTATCATCGACACGGGGCTTGGAAGCGGTAGTGTTGCCCCTATAATAGACCATCTGCAAGGGGACGGAAAGCCTATAATTGTGGTCAACACACACGCAGATTGGGACCATCATTGGGGTAACTTTGTGTTTGAAGACAGTCTGATTATTGCGCATAAAACTGCATATGAGATAATGAGCGAACATTGGGACAAAGCCTTTGAGCATAATAAGGCAAAAGCCGATGGCGAAGTGCGCAAACACCTGCCAAACCTAGTGTTTGAAGGTGAACTGTACTTTGCTGATGACGGTATTAAAATAATCCACACACCAGGTCATACACCTTGCTCCATCAGCATTTTAGACACAATCGACAAGGTGTTGTATGTTGGCGACAATTTTGGCGATACTGCAGAGCAAGTTTTGCCCGAAATTCATACAGATTTGCAGACTTTTGGACAAACTTTAAATATCTACAAAGGGCTTGATGTTGAGGTTTTTGTATGTGGGCATAACAAACCGCAAAAGCGTGATTTTTTACTAAAAATGGAAGAAAGTTGGAAAAAAATTGTCTAAAAACGCAGGGCTAACGCTTACAAATCGTATATTTGGGAAATGGATGGGGCTTGCGGCTTATTTCGACCGCTTTTTTGCAATGCGGCAAAGCGAGTATTTCCGCCGCCTTAAACAATTGATAGGCGCAAAAATAAATACTGTTTGTATTAATGACAATGCCTTGTCTGCCTATGATATGGAGATTTTCGAGGCTTATGGCAATGTTGTTGACGCCTATCGAATGGTTATTGCACATCATCTAAACGGCGTGCAAAACCTTACTACGCCCGAAATTAGAAATATTTGGGATGGCATTTACGCCCTTATAATGTCCCGACTTATGCAGGATGAGAATGATGAAGGTATCGACGACTTTAGTATAAATCCAATTTTGGCAGAAAAAAGGGAAATTGTTGCACAATCTATCATTTCTGCGGCGGATTGTATAGACGAGATTTTAACCGAATATAAATCTGGCAAAAATTGGGGCATAATGCGACAAAATGGACTTTCGCAACTGTTGGTTGCGGATGAAATAATCAGCTTTGCCGAACTTGAAAATCTCATTAATGATATGACAGAAGATTTAAAACTCTTTGCCTCAAAACCCTTATATAATGCTTATTTGCAGACAGTCGAAACTGCTTTGGGCAACCTTAACAATCTTGAACAGCGCAAAGCCGCTGCAGGCTACAACAATCTGCTGAAAGAAGAAATTGAGATTTTGCGCCAAATAATAGTGGTTCAAGGTATGGCACTTGATAAAGCAATATGGAAAAACGAAACCACACCCGAAGAAGCCGCATTTTTGGGGGAAGTTCTTGCTATTTTGCGTGAAGTTTATCAAAAAGAGGGTCAGGCGTTAAACCGCATAAACAAGGCTTTTATGGAAGCGGCGGCACGAAACCGTGAAAATATGGGGCGCATAGTGATGGACGTGGAAGACTTTGATGATTTCGCATCATCCCTTGATGAAGCCGAGCCTTGCTCGAATTTACCTATAGTTTACGAAAATTTTAAAACAAGTTATATAGAAAAATACACACCGTTAAAAGAATATTTGCAAAATTTGTTTGTAGATGATAAAAAAGCATACGAAAGCAAATTGGCGGCAAAAGCAATGTATTTTGCCAAAAAGTCCATTTGGCAAAGCTCGCAAATGGTTCACGAATGTACCGCCTGTTTTGCCGCTATTATCGAGCATTACGAAGATAGTAAAGAACATTTTGCAACCACCGAAGAAAACGGCATTATCAAAGGCGTTGTTGAAACTATTTTTATCAAAATCGATGCTTTAAAGGACGCTTCTGTAGCTTTTGATGAAGAAACCGCCGCTCTTATTGAAGAATTTAATGCTTCAACTGTTGGCGACACGCAGACGGATTTTATCCAAAACGCCCTAAAATATGCCTTTGATGGACTGATTAATCTTTCTCGTGATGAAAAACGTGGTGCTCAAGCTGTAAAAGCCATAATTGATAGCTTTTTAACTTCAGAAAGTGCTGGCAATACACAAAAAGTTTGGGGCGACCGTGAGGCAAAGCTCGCCAAAAAGGTTATCAATTTCAAGCGTGATGGGCTATTTTTCGAGCTTTCTACCTTTGAAGAAATAATGCATTATTCGGTATCACGCTTACGTGAAAGTCTTGATTTGCACGTGCTGGAATTTGTTGTCGAAATCGACAAACAGTATAAAAATATCGAAGACATCCTAACAAAATACGATATAGAAAAAATTGCACCAAAACCGCACGAACCCTTTAATGCAAAGGAACACGAGGTACTAATGGCAGAGAAAAACGACGACTTTAAAAAAGGCGAAATAATAAAAACAATGAACAGCGGTTACCGCCATAACGATGTCGTTATCGTGCGTGCGAATGTAATTGCCGCACGTTAGAAGATACAATATATATGTGAATAAAAACAACAGAAATAGTTATGAAATATAACTTTTTAACAGGTGATTTATGAGCTGGAAAAAGTATCGCGAGCATTTTAAACTACACAGGATGGATGAAGACCATTTTGTGCTGGGGTTGGATTTTGGCAATGCTACATCGGCTATTGCTTATTTTGACGTTATTCGTGAAAATGCCGAGATACTGGATATTTCCGGCGGTTATGGCAAACCAGCGGCACCCACAGCCCTGCAATATATTGCGGCTAGCAAAGAATGGATTTTTGGCGAATATGCGATACTTAACGCAAACGGACAAGATTCTCTTTTAACGGGATTTGCAGAAAATTTAGGCGGTGGCGCATATTTGGATATTGGCGATGGAAACCGCTCTGTGGTAGATATTGCCGCAATTTATATTGAAGAATTAATTGCAAACTGCCGTAGCATTAACCCAAAGGCTGTTGTGTCTGGTATTGTGGCTGTTGTGCCTGATTTTGTAGCAAGCGAAGCAAAAACGGCATTATCAGCGGCAGTTGCAAAGGCGGGTTACGAAAACTTGCTTATAGATTTGGTGGAAGAAAGACAAGCAGTGTTTGCTTTTTGTCATCATAACAAAATTGCGGCAAACAAATTGATGTGGTTAGATTTTGGCGACCGTGGCTTGCGTGGTGGTTTGTATGAAATTAAAGATGACTATAATACAATAGAATGTCTTGCTGCTGATTTTAACGAAGAATTAGGTTCGGCTTTTATTGATAGAGAAATATATAATTTGCTTGCGGGTTTTTATTGCCGCACACAAAAAACACAGCTTGATGAACTGAGCAAAACAGAGCAAGAGCAGATTTTAACCTTTGCATACGGGCATAAAGATGTACTTTTAAATAACGATGGCAAGGACACACGAATTTATTATAACTTTGTGTATCCACCCTTTTCTGAGGTGGTTTCGGCAAGCCGCATTGCGGGTATGGCTTGGGCTTGGGAAAATGGTTTGGAGGATTTTGTAAATCGTTTGCTTGGCAACCATTTTACAGATGATATTACCGTAATATGCACCGGCGGTGGATTTGAAATGCCTTGGGCAAAAAAGAAAATAGCACAGATTTTTGACACAAAACAGTTATATTTGCAAAAAAACCCAAAAGGCATATTAGCACAGGGTGCAACACTTTATGCGGCGCAGAAATTAGAGCTTTTGCGCTCGCCAAAATTTGAAATCGCCGATGGACATAAAACACAGGTTGATATTGGCATAAGCATTACACAAGGCGGCAAACAACGTTTTTACGCTATTATCGAGCGTGGTAGCTGGTTGTGGCAAAAACCAAAGACGACCTATATTATACCAACTGGCGAAAATGCTGAAATTGAGCTATTAACACGTGATGAAACAGGACGAATATCGCCACTAGGCATAGCAAAATTTAAATCAATGCCAAAACGCCCACAAGGCACAACACGCATAGCATTAGATTTAGAACCGACTGACAATGACCGCTATACCGTCAAAATAAAAGATTTAGGTTTTGGTGAAATTTACCCCGCAACTGGTTTGGTAGAGCGGTTTGATATGAGGATAGTATGACGAAGACTACAAAAATCATAGAGCAAGCCATATTGAAAAAACCATAGCTATAGTATAATGCCGTACTTGTTAGAGGCATTACCGATTGTGATTATTATCATCTTTGGGCTAATGTTCCAATTACCATTTTTTATGCAATATTTGTATCCAGCATTGTTTTGATACTTTCAACTATTCCTGTTGCTTTGGCTTTTGCGTTTTTGACGGATGATAAAAATATAGATTAATGCGAGATAGAAAATACGGAGGTATAATATGAACTGGGAAAAATATCGTGAAGAAATAACGGCAAAGGGTAATTTGCCCGAAGATTGGTATATTTTAGGCATAGATTTAGGCACGACCAACTCTGTTATCAGCTATTGGGATAATGGTGCAAAACGCCCAGAACCCATCGACACTAGCAATGGTTTTGGTAAAATTCCGCTACCTTCGGTGGTGCAATACCGCCCAGAAGATGACGGCGAAGGGGAGTGGGTTGTAGGTGAAGAAGCGTGGCGTAGCATCAAAATCTACCCCGAAACTACAATACGCTCTATCAAACGCAAAATGGGTACAAATGAAACGGTAGAGCTAGGCGGGCAAGAATTATTGCCAGAGGAAATTTCGGCAAAAATTTTACGTGAAATGGTGGATTATTGCCAAAGCCTTAACCCAAAAGCAGAAATAGCAGGGCTTGTTGTTTCCGTGCCATACGACTTTGATGACAGTGCAAAAAAAGCCACAATGCGCGCCGCAGAAATAGCAGGGCTTGCCGACAAACTAATTTGTCTAATGGAAGAACCAAAGGCGGCGGCACTTGCCTATAACTTTCGCCGTGAGCTTGCGCAGGACGAAAAAATCCTTGTGTTCGACTTTGGCGGCGGCACTCTTGACATAACTTTGTTCCACGTGTCAGAAAAAACTGACACCAAAATTAAATTACAGGTTATAGCCGAAGGCGGCGAAGCCCAGCACGGCGGCGATAATATTGACGAAATAATACTTGCAAAATGCCACGACCTTATTGGCGAAAAAATAGGGTTATCGCCCGCAGACATTGCGCCAGAAAACGGCGCAGAGCTTATTTTGCGTGCAAGAGAAGCAAAAGAACGCCTAAGCGGTGTTAAATCTTTCCGCATACCTTTCACATTCTGCATACCGCCTTTTGTAGAGCTTCTAACCCGTGAACAATTCGAGGAATTATGTGCAGACTTTATCGACAAAACCCGCAAGTTGGTACAAAAAGCCCTGCGTGAAGCCTATAGCGGCGCAATTTACCCTGACCAAATAGACCGTGTACTACTAGAAGGCGGCTCGGCACAAATGCCTTGGGTTCGGGATATGTTCATAGAAATTTTTAATGACGAAAATAAAATATATACATCAGAACGCCCTGCGCTCGATATTTCACTGGGTGCAACCTATTATGCCGCTATGAAAATGGGGCTGTTATCCGCCGCCGATATGGAAGCCGAAACGCTGGATGTAGAGTTTGAAGTATCCACACCGCACGATATTGGGCTAGAAATACAAAGCGGCACAAAAAAATCGTTCTTCCCTATGATACGCCGTGGAACACCTTATGCGCTTGCCAAAAAAAGCCACATTTTCACACTATCAGGCAACCAACCAGAGGATATGACGAACCTAGATTTGCGCATTTTAGAACGCATTAACAAAGATGATAATATAGATGACTGCAAACTAATAGGCGAGGTATCAATAACAGGTTTGCCGCAACGCCCAAGCGGCAAAACCCGCCTAAAAGTAATGCTAATGGTGGAAGAAGAAGGCGGACTTGTTAAGGGTGCGGTAGAAGATTTAGGCTTTAATGAAGAATATGCACCAAGCGGCTACAACGAGCATTTCGACCCGTCCCGTTTTGCAAAACGGGTTTTAGGAGGGTGATTATAATGAACTCAACAGGTGGTATAGCTAACGCCCTCTCAATCAGTGAATGACTGTGTCACAAAACTCGGTCGGTTTGCCATCGAGCTTTTGTGACCTGCATTCACTGCTTCGAGGTTCGTTCGCTATAATCAAATACTATTTGTGGATGTTGTAAATTAATTGTAAAGATGTTAAAATATACTAAATGCGAGAAATAGGGAGGAAAAGATTATGGCTTATTTGGGTATAGACTTAGGCACCACCAACTCGGTGGCGATAATTTATAAGGATGGTGGCGATGTTTTAGAGGTTGTAAAAATTGATGGTGCAGATGAAATTTTGCCGTCTGTCGTCAGCTATATGGAAGAAGGGACGGTGGTTGGTGCCGAGGCAAAATCGGGTGCAATCATATATCCCGAAGAAACCGTTATTTCAGTTAAGCGTATGATGGGTTCTGAAGAACGTGTTTTGATTGGCGGTATGGAAAAAACGCCGGAAGAAATTAGCGGCGATATTTTGCGTAAGCTAAAAATGGCGGCAGAAGAACAAGCCGGCGAAAAATTTAGCGAGGTTGTTATAACACATCCCGCATACTTTAATGACCGTCAAATTTTTGCTACAAGACAAGCTGGTTTGATGGCGGGTTTTAAAAGTGTGTTTTTGCTATCAGAGCCTCTTGCGGCGGCTATAGAATACGGTTTTAAACAAGGCTATGCGCAAACATTGCTTGTTTATGATATGGGCGGCGGCACTTTTGACGCTTGCGTGCTGCGTGTTGGCAAGGATGAAAACGGCGAAGAAATTTTTCAAGAACTATCTAACGTAGGCGATATGTCGCTTGGCGGTGATGATTTTGACAGCGAGCTTATACGTTTTATGAAATCCAAGTTTAAAGAACAAAATTCTCTTGATTTGGATGGGCTTGATAATGCCGAGCGTAAGCGTGTCCTTCAAAAGCTAAAATTTGAGGCAGAAAGCGTTAAGAAGAAATTAAGCGGCACAAACCGTGCGCAAATACGTATTAACCCGCTTGTTATACACGAAGGCGTGCCGCAAAACCTTTCTCTTGAAATTACACGGGAAGAATTTGAAACGCTTATACGCAAATATGTTGACAGAAGCCGTGATATTATAGAAGAAGCCTTGCGCCGTGCAGGTTGCGGGGCGGACGAAATATCAAAAGTTATTTTGGTTGGCGGCTCTACCCTTATCCCAATGGTGCGACGTATGGTGGCGGGCTTTATTAAAGAGCCTTATCGTGCCACAGACCCCGCAAAGTCCGTTGCAATGGGTGCGGCGATATATAATTATTTGCTACATTTGCCAACCGCTAATGTTAAGGTTAGCCAAATAACCCGTCAAATTTTTGGCACAGAAGCTGTCGTTAATGTGGCAACCAAAGAAAAAGCGTTGATACCGATTATTCCAATGGGTACAGCCATACCCGCCCGCATTTCTGACGCAAATTTTGCCGCAACGGGTGCTTCAACTGTTAATGTTGATGTTTATCAATGGGAAGCAGGATATGAAGCCGATAAAAAGTATATGGGTTCTGTCGCAATATCGGGATTATCAGGTGCGGCACAGCTTGAAATAACCTATGCAATTGACGAAAACAACCTTTTTGAAGTTTATGTAAAAGACATACACACAGGCAACACACAAAAAGCAGAATTTGACCGCACGCAATTTAAAGCAGCACCTGCCGAGCGAGTGGAAGGCAGCGGCGGCAATGTTAATGTGGTGTTTTGTATAGACACAACAGGTTCTATGGACACATATATAAACGGTGTAAAAGACCGTGCAATAGAATTTTCGCAAATTTTAGCTTCAAAGGGCGTTGGCTTTAAGCTAGGCTTAATAGGTTTTGGCGACCTTAACGAGAAAGAAAAAATGGCGGTGTACAACTTCACCGACGATGTAACAAAATTCCAAAAACAGGTTAAAAATATACCAAGAACCTATGGCGGTGATATTCCAGAGTCTGCGTTAGATTCCCTAGAAACAGGTGTCGAACTTCTTAACACAACCCGCCCAAGCCCAGATACACAAAACATTTTTGTGCTTGTAACAGATGCACCGCCACATGTACCAACCAACAGCGGCAAAACCGTGCAGGACATTTGTGATATGCTTAACCACAACAACATAGTAACCTATGTAGTAGCTCGCAAAGACCGTGAAAGCATAGAGGCATACGACCCTGTAACCAAACCACGTGGCAAATTTTACGACCTTTCTGACAAATTCTATGACATCCTAGACAATATTGCGGCAAGCATTGCAGAGCTTATTCGTTTGTAAAGGAGTATGGTGCTATGTGGAAAGATAGTTATACCGTTGGTGTAGGTATTATTGACCGCCAACATAAGGAACTGTTTGAACAAGTGGCGAATTTGAAGGCTGTGCTTACACAAGGGCTTGGCTTTGACGAGTATAAACGACAGATTGGCGAAGCTGTGCAATATTTAAAAAAATATTGCACAGAGCATTTTGCCGACGAGGAGAAGTATTATAAAGATACAGGCATTGAAGGCATTGAAGAACATCGTCAACTGCATATTAAATTGATACAAGATGTATTTGACCACGAAAAGCGTTTGATGGACAGCGATTTTTCGCCGGCGGCTGTTAGGGAATTTTTGGGATTTTTGCTTACTTGGTTAATATACCACGTGGCGGGCGAAGACCAAAAGTTTCATAAGACTATTAAAATTGATGAGCAACTTGATGGTTCGGTGATGGCGTTTGCAGATAGAGCAAAGCAAGTGTTGATGACCATTACAGGCATAGCAGAGGGTGACATTAAACCCGAATTTGACAGGTCTTTGCATATTTCTGATGGCGTTGGTTTTAAGGTTGGCTTGGTCGGCGGCGATAAGCTGGGTATAGGGCTTGTGTATTCTAACAACATTGTTACGGGTGCGTTAAAAGCAATGACAGGTATGGACATTGGCGAGATTAATGAGCTTGCATATTCTGCATTGCAAGAAATATCCAATATTGTAAGTGCTAAGATTTCCGACGTGCTATCTGATGGCGGAGAGTTTGTGGATATTGCGTACCCGGTTAGAGCTGATATTGCGGATATTCCAAAGACTGGCGATAGTTTTTTAATGCATACGGTTATTGGTGATATGGAAGTAATTGTATATTAATTTTAGAGGACGTGACGTTTTGTCCCATTTACATCTTTGTGTTTCTCAAACTGAACATACCGCCCCGTATAAGTTTAATGCTACGGGAATAAAGGTGTACACCTTTGAAGAAGCCCTATATCACTGTTTGCACAATTGGAGACAGTCGATGGAGGACTTTATTTGCGAGTCTTTTATTGAATGGGTTGAGGGTATTGGGCTACATCAGATTGCCGAAAAAATGCATAAAATTGCGGCTATGGAGAATTTTTCTATGGCTTATTTGTCGTTTTTGTCGCTGGCAGATTTTTTTCCGCAGGAAAGAATTGCAGATTTGCAAAAAGAACTTGTAATGTGGGAAAAACGGCAGGCTTGGGAGAAGTATAAAGAACAGGGCGATTTTTGGCTACGAAGGGGAGAAGGTGAACGGGCTTTTGGTTTTTACGAAAGGGCGTTGTCGTATAGCGAAAATGTTACATTGCTTAACAACACAGGGCTTGCGCTTATGCATATGGGCGAACCATATACGGCTACAAAACATTTTGAGCGTGCGGCGGATATAGAACCAGACAATTTGCAATTACGGTTTAACCACACCGAAGCCCTTATTGCGGCTGATTTGCATGATGACGCACTGAAAATAATTGCAGGGTTGCCACAGCAACATCCCGAAATAATGTATTTTAAAGGCGAAATTGCATATAGGCAAAAACATTATTTTGAAGCTATGCATTTGTTTAAGATGGCGGCAGAAACTGCTTACGATGTGGATTATATCTATCGTTTAAGTGATTGTTATATGAAAACCCGCCAATTTGCGCTTGCCATAGAAACCTTGGAAGCTATACCGGACGATGAAAGGGATTTATATTTTCAGCAAAAATTGGCGGGTCATCACGCCGAAAGCGGCAATATACCAGCCGCCATTAAGGCAATAGAAAAGGCTTTGATGGCTGATGCAGCTTCGGCGGATTTGTGGATTAGTTTAGCGGGATTTTATCGTATGGATTATAATTTGATACGTGCGGCAGGTGCTATTTCAAAGGCTTTGTCGCTTTCGCCTGAAAATCCAAATGCATTATTAGAGCAGGCTAGAATTCGCAAAGCAGAAGGGCGGACAAAAGAGTATCAAGGCATTTTGCGCCGTATTTTAGATAAGTTTAAAGAAAACTTTCGCAAAGGAGGCTTATAGCTATGAAGGCAATAATTTTTGCGGGAGTCGCATTTGAGTTATATTGTATTTATGCAAATAATCGTATAGAGGAGTTGTTTTTATGATACCAACACCGCATATTGAAGCATCAAATGCCGAAAAGATTGCAAAAACCGTGCTAATGCCGGGCGACCCTTTGCGGGCAAAATTTATTGCGGATAGTTTTTTAGAGGGAGCTACACAGTTTAATGGCGTGCGTGGTATGCTTGGATTTACAGGCAGATATAAGGGTAAAGATGTGTCTGTTATGGGGTCTGGTATGGGCATACCGTCTATGGGTATTTATGCGTATGAGTTGTTTAAATTTTATGATGTAGAAAACATTATACGTGTTGGCACGGCGGGCGGCATTGCGCCGCATATAGGCTTGCGTGATATTGTTATTGCTCAAGGGGCTTGCACAGATTCTGCTTTTATGAACCAATATGGGCTTGGCGGCACATTTGCACCGCTTGCGGATTACGCACTTTTGGAAGCGGCTGTAAAATCTTCACGCAATGCGGGAAAAAAGACATATATTGGCAATGTGTTGACTAGCGATGTTTTTTATGGCGATGGGGACATTAGCGGTATGGAAAACTGGCGGAAAATGGGAGTTTTGGCGGTGGAAATGGAAGCGGCAGGGCTTTATGCCACGGCGGCTAGGCTGGGTAAGAAGGCTCTTGCTATTATTACGGTTTCTGACCTTGTGTTTACACACGAGCAGACCACGTCGCAAGAGCGGCAGGAAGGTTTTATGGATATGGTTAAGATTGCGTTGGATGCGCAGATTGATATTAGATAGATATGGAATTATAGACGCACAGGCGACCGATAGTCTCCTGTGCGTTTTTGTTTGGAAAAGATGAGATTGTTTGTTAGTCGAAAGTGTGGTATAATGGTAATGTGAGGCGGTGTAGATTATGGAAGATATTAGGTTTTTGATAGATAGGCATTTTTTTACATATCGTGTTGGGGCAGTTATTATTGAGGATGACTACCTTTTGATGGTTAAAAATACGTCAGTGGATTATTATTATTCTGTTGGTGGGGCTGTGCAGCATATGGAAACGGCGCAGGAAGCGGTGCGACGTGAGGTTTTGGAAGAAACTGGTGTGGATTATGAGGTTGACAGGCTGTTGTTTATACACGAAAACATATTTAATAATGCAAATGATACGCCAATGTTGAAAGATAGGGATTGCCACGAGATTGCACTTTATTTTTTGATGAAGCCGCAGGGTAGTAGGGATGTGGTTTGCAAAAGTGTTGGGATGGATGGGGCTAAGGAGAGCTTGCATTGGTTGCCTGTTGGCGAGCTTGGGGAATATGTTATGTATCCTAAGTTTTTTTGTGATAGGATTTTAGATTTGCCTTTGGCGGTAGAGTATGTTTGTACAGATAGAGTGCAACCAAAGTTTACATAAATTGCAACCAATAGTTGATTTACATTTTGGAATTTGTGTGTTACAATTATGAAAATATGAGGAAGGGTTGTGTTAGTATTAAAACATTTTTACAAACCCTGCGCAAGAATAATGTGCGTATTGGTGGGTTTAGCGTGCTGTATATGTTTTTTGCGGCGGGTGTTGCGGTTTTTTCTATACTGTCTTTTATATTAGTGGGACAATTGGGGCAGACGGCTAATAGTGAATTTGTGGCGGGCACGGCTAATTTGGATGTGCTTTTGCGCTTACTTGGGCTTTTGGCGGCTGTAACCGTTGGCGAGGCTTTGTTTTCATCATTATCTGCTCTTGCATTGGGGCGTAAAAGCGGTTATATTGGTCATAAGTTTCGTCAAAACTTTGCTAAATATTTTTTATATACGCCTTTTAGCAAGTTTTCGCAGGCGAACAGCGGGCAGAGCTTGTCTGTTTTTTCTAATGATGTTCCGTCGGCGGCAACTTTTATTACAAATGGTATGTTGCAGACTTTTGGCAGTATTTTGACATTGGTTGCAGCATTTATTTTTATGTTTACGATTAATGTGACATTTACGCTGATATTTTTGGTGATGTTTCCTGTATTGATGGTAATGCAGATTTTGCTGTCTGCGCCTATTCAAAAATGGCAGAAGAAAACCAGCGAACGCACAGCGGAATTTAATGCCGTAGTAAACGATAGTTTGCAAAATATATCTACGATAACTGCATATGGATTGGAAGGCGAGCTGGAAAAACGTTATCTTTCTAAATATGACCTATTTATTGAAGCGACAAGAAAGCGTATAGGCAGTTTTTTACCGCTTGTTATGTTTGGTGTTTTGGCATCTTCTGCGCCTTTGTTGGTGCTTGTTATTGGCTCGACCATAGCGACTATTGAGGGCAATATGTATCTTGGTGAATATATCGCACTTATTGCTATAGCTGGCATAGCTGGCGAATGGCTTAATATGCTTGCGCAAAACCTTAATATGATACAAACGTGGCGTGCAGGGGCTAATCGTTTTAATGAACAAACTGCGCATATGCTTGAAGATTTGCAAAAAGGCGATGGGTTAAAAGTGTCAACTGGCGCAGATATAATTTTTAGAGATGTTAGTTTTGCATATGGTGAAGGCGATGAAGCCTTCCAGGCGTTGACGGATGTTAGTTTTCATATAAAACCTGGTAGTCGTGTTGCATTTGTTGGCGGTAGTGGTAGCGGAAAATCTACCGTGTTAAAAATGCTTTTGGGGTTGTATGAGCCAGCAAGCGGCAAAATATCTATTGGTGGCAAAGATGTTACGGGTGTTAGCAAATTTAGCCAGCGCGAATATTTTACATATGTGCCGCAGGACAGCTTTTTGTTTCCAGAAACTATTGGGCAAAATATTGCTTGTAGCGATAAGCCTGATATGGAGCGTTTGCGTTCGGTTTGTAGAGATGCGGGTATTTTGGAGTTTATTGAGAGTTTGCCCGAGAAATTTGATACGGTTTTAGTGGAAAGCGCAGAGAATGTAAGCGGCGGGCAAAGACAGCGCATTGCGCTTGCACGTGCTTTTTATAAGGATGCACCTGTGGTGTTGTTTGACGAGGCGACATCTGCCCTTGACCCGATAACAGAGGCGCAGGTGTTGGAAGCCTTTGACGAGCTTGCAAAGGGTAAGACTGTTGTTATGGTGGCGCATAGAGCAAGAGCCATTGCCGCTTGCGACACCATTGTTGTAATGGACGGAGGAAAAATTGCAGGAATAGGCTCGCACGAAGAATTGATTGCGAATAACGATGCATACAAAAACTTGTATCAAAGTCGTACAGTAACAGAAACGGAGGTGGCATAATGAAAACATCTAAAACGGCAATGTGGAGAGTTTTGGGCTACCTTAAACCATATTGGTTTACCTTTGGCATAGGTATGTTGATGTATTCGGCACAATTGTTTCTTTTTCCGCTTGTTATGGCTACATTTCAAGAAAGCGTTATGAACTCTATTTTAGAAGCCGATGCACAAATAATGTGGGATGCTTTGATTGTGCTTGGTGTTAGCGTTATTATTGTTATGGCATCTATTGCGATTGGTATTTATGTATATGTTATGGCAAGTGTTAAAGCGACGAAAACCCTTAAACGTGATTTGTTTCGTTCTTTTGTAAACACGGGGTTAGAAGGGTCGCAATCTGCACATTCTGGTGAAGGCATAGCCGCTATTAACACCGAAGCTGATATGGCGACGGAAGTTTATGGCAACCCGATGAGCAATTTTTTGCGATGTGTAATAGTAATAGTTGGTTTTAGTATTGTAATTTTTGTAACGGATTGGCGTATGGGTGTTGGTGCTCTTGCTATTGGACTTTTGGCTTTTGTTATACAAAGCCGCTTTACAAAACCGCTTGCACGCATTGGCAAAGACCAATTGGAAGCCAATGCCGCCGCTGTTTCGGCTACAAGCAATATATTTTCTGGTGGGCTTACAATACGTGCGTACAATATGCAAGACCGTGCGTTGATTAGCGTTGATACGCATAGCGGCAAATTAAAATTTTTGGATTTTAAGCGTGCGACAATATCAGCATTTCAGGGGCTTTTTCGCACTGTGCAGGGCTGGCTTACACTTGCTTTGATATTTGGCTTTGGCGGATATTTGGTTATACAAGGTACGCTTAACCTTGCGAACCTAATGTATTTATTGGGAATTGTTAGCATATATGTAAGCTCTTTTGGGCAGATTGGGCAGACCTACGCCGATTTGCAACCGCCTATTGTTGCTGCGGGTAAAGTTATGGCACGTATTGATGTCAGCCGTGAACAATCTGTACGCAATGATAATTTAAAGGCAAATGGGCAAGCAAAACCTGAGGGATACGAAATTAGCATTAATGATTTTAGCTTTAGTTACAAAGATGTTGAAAAACAGGCTTTGCAGGGCATTAGCCTTAGCGTTGCAGAAAATAAGATGGTTGCGCTTGTGGGTGAATCTGGCAGTGGAAAGTCTACATTATTGCGGGCTATTATTGGTATGTACGAGCGTGACGAAATGCCTATTAGCGTTGGCGGTGTGGCGTATAACGATGTAAGTACGTCTGCGTGGCGCAAAAATTTTGCTTATGTTGACCAAAGCTGTAAGTTGTTTGATATGAGCATTGGCGAAAATATTGCAATGGGTGCGAAAGGTAACGGGGAAATAGTAATTGGAAATGAGGAATTGGAAAAGGCGGCAAAGCGTGCTTTTGCCCACGATTTTATTACAGAAATTGAAGGCGGGTACGATGCACCTGCGGGCGAAAAAGGTGCAAGCCTAAGCGGCGGGCAAAAACAGCGTATTGCTATTGCTAGGGCTCTTATAAAAGGTGCACCTATACTTGTTTTTGACGAGGCTACGTCGGCATTGGATAAAGAGAGTGAAGCGTATATTATGGACACGATATATTCGCTACGTAATGACCATACGATATTGATAACCAGTCATAACCTTAACACGATTAAGAATGTGGATATGATTGTGGTATTGGATAGCGGCAAGATTGCCGAGGTTGGCACACACGACGAGCTAATTGATAAAAACGGCATTTATAAAAGATTGTTAGAGCAAAACCATTAAGATTATGCCCCAAAAAAATCATAATTGCGATAAGGTAATTGTTGCAATTATGATTTTTTATTTTTCTACATCGTTGTTATTTTCTTTATTGCTATCAATGTACTTAGCCATAAATTTTACTATTTCGTAATAGGCGGTTATATCTTTGGCATTTTTTCTTGCCAAAAAGTCGTTAATTTTTTTTAGGATTTTGGCTTCGTTTTGTTTGTTTTCGATATTGCCAAAAATTAGCTCGTCGGCGGATATATTAAGTGCCGTCAGCAGATTAATTAATGTGTTTAGGCTTGGGTTTCTAATGCCACGCTCTATTTGGGCTATATAGTCTTGCTTGGTATGTGCAAGTTCTGCCAAACCTTGTTGAGTTAAGCCCAATTTCTTTCTTTCGGATTTTAGTCTTGTGCCAAAATCTGTAAGTAATTGATTTTGTGGGGTCATACTTTTATCCTCCTAATCACGGTAAAAATTAATGCAAAATATGGTGGGTTGTGGTATAATCTTATTAAGGATTATTTCCTTTAAAACATAGAAATATGCAAATATTACATCATAACAGCACGAAAGCAAAAGCCGTACATTGCGTGCGGCTTTTGGCTTGTTATAAAAATACATAAATGTAAGAGGTGGTTAGTTTGGAAATTTTTGGATACATTCGTGTATCATCAGCAGACCAAAACGAAAATAGGCAGTATGATGCAATGAAAGAGCTAAAAATCCCTGAAGCGCAAATCTATATAGACAAGCAAAGCGGCAAGGATTTTAATAGGGATGCTTGGACGAGTTTAACCAGTAAGCTATCTAGCGGCGATTTGTTGTATGTAGAGTCTATAGACAGGCTTGGGCGTAGTTATGATGACATTTTGGTACAATGGCGGATTTTGACAAAAGAGCGTGGCATAGACATAGCCGTGCTTGATATGCCTGCACTGGACACGAGAAAGGATAAAGATTTGACGGGCGTGTTTATTAGCGATGCTATTTTACAGTTATTGTCATATGTGGCGCAAAAGGAGCGTGAAAACATTAAAAAACGCCAAGCGCAGGGCATTGCGTCGGCAAAGGCTAGGGGTGTAAAATTTGGTCGTCCTACGGAAAAGCCCCCTGAAAATTTTGGCGAACTGGTGAAAATGTGGGAGAAGAAAAAAATCAATTTTGCAGAGATTTTATCGCAAACTGGTCTTAAGCAAACGGCTTTTTACAGCCGTTTGAGAGAGTACAGAGCAGGTATGTGGAGATAAAAAACTTCGGAAAAGTGTACTTTTCCGAAGTTTGTATTCTTTGTACATCATAACATAGAAATATTGCTATGTCAACTATTTTTTTAATTCAATATTAAATATTTTTCAGAAATATTCTAAATATTACCAAAAATTACTCCAAAATGACTTTTGCGGAAAAGTACACTTTTTCGTTTAGCTTGTTATTCAAAAAAATAAGTGAACGTTGCTGTAAAAGCCCTTAATACAGCAATAGACTACACATTGTTACAAGGAGGGAAGCGGTTTTTTGATAAGAAATGAGGGCAATAACAACTAATTTTATTAAGGAGGAACAAATTATGCAAAAAAAAATTAAGCGTTTTATCGCTTTTGTAACGGCGTTTATTATGGTTTTTGGTGTGGTTGCGTTTTCGCCTATGACGGCGTTGGCTGACCAAGATACAGTAACCGTAACATTCGACGCCAACGGTGGCGAATTTGCTAATGATGAGCTTACTGATGATGTAATCATCAATGAAGGCGGTACTTTGGCAGACGCTATTGACGAGCTTGACGAACTTCCA
>WRBJ01000026.1 GCA_009784615.1 Defluviitaleaceae bacterium
CGTAAGCATAGCAGAGATATATAAAAGTGCGGATGTAGTAAACAAGTCCTTGCTTAGGAGAGGTAAGAAGGGAGTTTATTTAAGCGAAGTCATTTTGATTGATGAGAGTGGTTTGGGTGGGGAGGATGATTGAATTTGTAATTTGTACAGGGCGGCTTTATAAGCCGCCCTGTTGTTTTGAAGTTTATTCTTGCGCTACTTTTTTTACTACCAGCAGTTTTTGTCCTATGACTAGGTCGTCTGTGGTTTGTATATCGTTAATGCTTGCTAGTTCTTCTAGGTCGGCATTATATTTTTTTGCAACACTCCATAGGCTGTCGCCTTTTTCTGCCACTAGAATTGTCATTGATGGCAAGGAATCTAAGGCTTCTAGGTCAAATGGGCTAAATTCTATATCGTGAACAAAGTCCTTTGTGGCACTTTCTTGTACAGCCACGTCAAGCCCTAGCGTTATTCGCAAATCCACCTCACGACCGGATACCATATTAAAGCTGATATTATCTATATTACAGCTAATTTCGGCTTCCATACCCATTTTTGCGCCTTTGGCTTCTATTACTTGGCGTATTGGTATATGCGCTGTGTAGTTATAAAGCGGGTCTGTGTCTGATTGTGCTATATACAGCACATCTGCCTCAAGCAGACCTTCTACAACCACCTTATCCTCTACAACCTTCACATCTTCTATGCGTGCTGTACCGTTTACTTGTAATACCTGCAAGGCTTCTGGTGCATCCATTGCGACCACTTCTTTAACCTGAAACTGGTTTTGGTTGCGGCATACAAGGCGTTTATAATCTAGGCTTTGCAGTTGCAAATCCATATTTTGTTCTATGCAATAGGCATCTTCTAAAATCTCTATATCTCTATTTTCAGAAATTTTTACATCTGCTGCAATAATGGCTTCTAGGGCAAAAATGCGCATTTCACCTGTTTCGTTTGGTGATACTTCTACAAGGCTGTCTGCCACCATTAAGCTAGCGTCAACAAATGCTCTTTCGTCTGCCTGTGCAATATCTAGCGAGCCGTTGAAGGGCAGTACAAATTCTTCAAATTCTACAACAGATGTTTCGTCATTGCCTTTATAGAGCGGTGCAACCAACAAATCTCCAGAAACATCCACTCTGCCCGAAGCAATAGTCACTTGCTTGTTTGCTATGCTTACATTTGCCTGCAAAAGCTCGCTAACGGCAGGCTTATTTGACGGCAAAGCTATTTCGTCACGTATTGTAAAACTATCCATTTGCTTTGCGATGACATTATTAACGCTAAAAAATGCGGATTTTTGCTGCGCTACCGACAAACCTTCCACCGATTGTATCGCTGTAACTTCGCCGTTTTCAAAAGCCATCGCTTTAATATCTACCACTGCTCTATAATTTAGCTTGCGGTCGTTTACTACACGATAATCTATATTTGCAAGCTCTCCTACTAAATTTACCCAGTTATCTGCCTGTATGCCGTCTATGTTTAAAAAGTCATCAATATGCGCCACGGCAGATATATTATGTACAGTGGTTTCGTCATTGCCTTTTGCTAGATACAGCACATCCACATTCATTTTACCAGCAAAACTAACCCGTCCCATACTTGCATTTGCTTTTGATACAGCAACACGTGCCGTTGCTCGCAATACAGAATCAATATCGGGTCGCACGTCAGGGACTATAATATCGCCTTCTAATAGTATCTGACTACGCCCTTCGCCTACAATCTTATTTAACAAAATATTCTCTCTAACCAGCTCCATCAAATATGCCTCCCGCTTACAATTAATTTTATGCTATTTCATTATATGGCTTGTAATAAATTTTAGAACGCAAACCTTTAGGAAATAAATTATTTCTTGACTTGACGACTTGTATGTGATATTATTACATAAAAGGTAAAAAAATACATTTCAAATGAGGAGGTTCTTGGAAATGAATGTTTTAGAGAAAGTTGGTTTTAACGAAGATTTTTTAACGCAAGATTATGGCGGCGGTCAAATTTACAATTTGCCTGTGGACGCTATAAAGCCCAATCCTTTTCAGCCAAGGCGGCATTTTGAACCAATGGCGTTGGTAGATTTGGCAACATCTATAAAACAATATGGGCTAATGCAACCAATAAACGTGCGCATTAACCAAGAAGGTGAATACGAGCTTGTATCGGGCGAACGGCGTTTGCGGGCGAGCAAACTGGCAGACATTGCCACAATACCCACATTAATTGTAAGCATAACAGATGCAGAATCTGCGATATTGGCTATGGTTGAAAATCTGCAAAGGCAAAACCTTAATTACATAGAAGAAGCCGAGGGGTTTTCGCAATTATTAATCCAACACAACCTAACACAAGACGAATTGGCGCATAAAATGGGCAAGAACCAAAGCACTATAGCAAATAAATTGCGCCTGTTAAAATTACCTGCAAGCGTAAAGAGGCTGTTGATTATAAAAGATTTGTCCGAACGGCATGCAAGGGCGATGTTGCGTTTGCAAAAAGAATTGGATGAAGCCGAGGCAGAAGCCGCAATGCTTGAAATAATAGGGCTTATTGAAAAAGAAGGTTTGACAGTGCAACGCACAGAAGAGCTTATAGAGCGCATATTGCGTCCTAAGACCAAAAAAAATGCTGTCAAGCATAATATAAAGTCTTATGTGCGGGATATGAGAATATTTACTAATACAATAAAGCACGCCGTTGGTGTAATGAAAGACAGCGGAGTTAATGCGGAATACGATGTGGATGAGCGTGAAGATGGTTGCATTATAACCGTTATGGTTACGTATTAATACTTGTAGGGACACAATATATTGTGTCCCTACGCTTTAATTGTTCTTTAGTTTGATAGGCAACAGCAAATCTAACTGCCCGTCAATAAAGTTTTCTTTCCAGCCCAAATGGTTGGCGTAAACCCAATTAAGATGTTCTTCCAGCAAGCCGTGCATAACCTCTGCACCTTCTGCGGCTAGGTTTTTATCAAACTTGTCGCTGTTTTCTACCCATTTGTTTAAATCATCCCATTCGTGAAAATTAGGAAATTTAATGGTATGCGCCGCATACAGCCCGCCTGCAAATTGTTTTTTAACAAGCGGTGCAGGCACATCCAAATCATCAGGCACAGTAACCCAAACTTCATACCCATAAGGTTTTCCGTCTTCGGGCGGATTAGGGTGGTTAAACCCATACATCCTAGCGTCGGGTTTAATTTCATACAAATTAACATCTTTTGCAAATTTGTTAATAACTTCTCCTGTGGTTTCCTCTGGATTTTCTCCAATAAAATGGTATGATGCGACGGCAGCAGGCGGAAGCTGTACAATGCGTACATTTAGCCTTGCGAGAGTCTCGCTGGCTTTGTTAAGCTCGTCCATAGACCTCATCTCCTTAAAATTGATTTTTGTTAGGGATAAGGAGTTTATTGCGGCAAGCAGGGCTTCGTCGCTCATCAGCATAGATTTAATCGTTGTGTCCGTTTTTGCACCCAAAGTATGACGCAATCCGTCGGCAAGATTATTGAGGATAGCCCGCATTGTAGACAATGCTGTTATCTCATCATTAATCTCTTTAATGTTTTGCATAAAAACATCAATTGCGGTTTTTGTGCTGGCATCCTCAAAAATTAAAGCAATTTGTTTTAACGGTATGCGCAGTTTTCGCAATACAATAATCTGTTGCAGGCGGCCAATTGCTACATCATCATATACACGATAGGCATAGTCATCTTTGCTTTTGCTTTTAAGCAAGCCAATTTGCTCGTAATACCGCAACATCCTTGTGGACACATCAAACATTTTTGATACTTGACTGATGGTAACCAAATCCATACTGCCATCTCCTTTCCCTATATAAAGGAGTATAAAATACGACACGACGTTAAAGTCAAGAGTTTTTTGAAATTTTTTTCATTGATACGTGTTGTATGCCTGCGTCCATATAAATATCGCCGTAAGATACAAATCCAAGACTTTCGTAAAAGCCTTTGGCATGTAGTTGTGATGAAAGCACTACAATATCTGCGCCCATTTTAAAACATTTTTCTGCCAACATCTGCGTTACTAGCTTGCCTAAACCTTGCCCGCGATATTCTTCTAACACCGCAATGCGTCCTAGCGTAAATTTGCCGTCTGCAACCAAAATACGCCCTGTTGCAACGGGCATATCATCAGCATACAACACTAGGTGGGTTGCTTTCGTTTCCTCTTCGGCAATACGTTCACGTTCTAGCGGCACATTTTGCCCCACAACAAACACAATATGACGGATGTTATGTGCATCCGTTAAGCCTTCGCTATTTCCTTGTATCCATCTATGTTTAATCATAAAAGTCCTCTAAAAATTGAAATTATCGGGGTCGTAACCAACACGCCTATCTATGTTAAGTGCGTCAATTGCCGCAATATCTTCTTTGCCAAGTTTAAAATCAAAAATATCAATATTTTGCGCTATTCGTGCGGGGTTAGCTGATTTTGGAATGACGGCAACACCAATGTCCAAGCCCCAACGCAAAACAATTTGTGCCGCTGTTTTGTTGTATTTTTGCGCAATGTCTGAAAACAAGGGGTTATCCATCATTCGCCCTGCTTGCTTTGGTCCGCCAAGCGGGCTATAGGCAGTTACAGCGATGCCTAATTTGTTGCAAAAATTACGCAATGGTTCTTGCGTAAGCTCGGGATGAAGCTCTATTTGATTAACTACAGGTACGACCGACCAAACCTTGCGCAAGTCTTCAATATGATGCGGTTGGAAATTACAAACCCCAATGGCACGGGTTTTTCCCGATTTGTAGATTTTTTCTAATACTTGCCATGCCGCAACATAGTCGCCTGCTGGCCAATGTAGCAAATACATATCTATATAATCTACGCCTAACCTGTTAAGGCTTTCCTCGAAAGCAGTTGTAAATGTGCCATTGCGCATATCTTCGTTCCATAATTTTGTAACTAAAAAAATTTCATCACGGGCAACACTGCTATCTGCAATGGCTTGTCCGACTTGCTTTTCATTTCCGTATTCTGCCGCTGTGTCAATATGTCTATAGCCTATGTCTAAAGCCGTAATAACTGCTTTTTGCCCTGTATCACCATCTGCCAAAAAAGTGCCAAGACCAAGCAATGGCATTTTTACGCCGTTATTTAATGTCAAATATTCCATCAAATCACCCTATCATTTATTCTATTATTCTGTCATTGCCGCCGAAAATGCTAATAAATCAATCTTTTTGGCTCCTGCTGATTTTAATGCCCTTGCACAATCATTTGCTGTTGCACCTGTTGTAAAAATATCGTCTACAAGAACAATATGCTTACCTGCCACGTCAAAGCTCGGTTTTGTGCCAATTGCGCCGCTTAAATTTGCAAGTCTTTCTTCGGGGCTTAGTCCAAATTGTTTTTCGGTATATCGTAAACGCTCTAACCCCTCATATACAGGTTTTGCGAGCAATATACCAAGCTCTATCGCAAGCAATGTCGCTTGGTTGTATCCACGGTCTTTTAGCCGTTTTGGATGTAGCGGCACAGGTATTAAAAAATCGCAAATAAAATCTGTTGGCGTTAAATTTAATACATCGACCATAGCCGTCGCCATTTGTCTTGCCAAACTTTTAATACCGCCATATTTGTATCTAAATACACAATCACGTACCATATCGCAGTAGTCAAAAGCGGCATAAATGGTGTCAATGCTATCACATTTTACCTTAAAATGGGTGTCGGTCTTACTCAACTTGCCCACCGTTTGGTCGCAATCTGGACACAAAGCGTCATCTTTTCCGTCCATAACAATATTGCAAAGCATACATTTATTCGGATAAATTGTCCGATAAAGCCCGTCCAATATCTTGCTGTGCAAACCTTTCGTCAGCGAAGCGTTCATTAAATTCACCTAATCTTTGCGAAAGTGCTGAATACCGCACATTTTCACGTATATTATCCACCATACGTTGTACTGTACCTTCAATGCCAACAATAACAACCAATTTTTTTGCCCTTGTGATGGCGGTGTAAAGCAGATTGCGGTTGTACAGCAATGGTGTGCCGCTGTGTATTGGCAAGATAACCACGTCATATTCTGACCCTTGCGATTTATGGATGGTTATGGCATAAGCTAAGACCAGCTCCTCTAGCTGTTTAAACTCGTAATCCACAACCTTATCGTCATAAAATGCAACACGTACAATGCGGTTTTCGTTGTCTATGACTTTAATAACGCCTTCATCGCCGTTAAAAATGCCCGCACCTTCGTCAATTTCATTGCCCTTTCTGTCGTATATCTTCCATTCTGTCATATAATTATTTTTAATTTGCATAACCTTATCGCCTTCTCTAAAACTATAGAAGCCCATTTGTTTTTCGGCTTTATGCTCTGATGGCGGGTTTAGGGTGTTTTGTAACACTTTGTTTAAATTTTCGACCCCGCAAGACGTTTTGCGTTGGGGACAAAGCACTTGGACTTCCATTGGATTAACGCCTGTAAACGAGGGCAAGCGGCGTGTTGCCAAATCTGCAATAACTCTTACGCAACTCTCAATATTATGTTCTTTTACAAAAAAGAAATCATTTGCTTTTTCATTTAAAATTGGGTGTGTCCCGTTGTTTATGCGGTGGGCGTTCATAACTATGGCTGATTGTTGACCTTGGCGGAAGATGTAGTCAAGATAAACGGGTTCTATAACCCCGCTGTTTATTGTGTCTTTTAGTACATTGCCCGGTCCTACGCTTGGTAGTTGGTTTACATCGCCCACCAAAACTAGCCTTGTGCCACGGCGAATGTATTTTAAAAGGCGGAACAACAGCATAATATCAACCATAGATGCTTCATCTACAATAATACAATTTGTGTCTAGCTTCATATCTTCATCCACATCGCCTGATACATTTTGATTGCCTTCGGCTTGAAAAAGCCCTAAAAGACGGTGTATTGTTTTAGCTTCCATACCTGTCGCTTCGCTCATACGTTTTGCGGCTCTGCCTGTTGGGGCGCAAAGGGTTATGCTTTGACCTTGCTTTTGTAATATATGGATAATTGCCTTGATGGTGGTGGTTTTACCTGTGCCAGGACCGCCCGTTACCACAACCACGCCACGCTCCATTGTTTTTTGCACGGCTATTTTTTGCATATCGGCAAGTTTTATGTCCCATTCGTTTTCATATTTTTCTATTTCTACCTCGATGTCCAAATCGTCAAATGTGGCGGGTTTGTTAAGCTCTACCAATTTACGGGCAGAATAGACCTCGGCGTGATAATATGCCGCAAGATATATAACAACCTCGTTATTGACTTTTTCCTGTTTTATTTCATAATCCAGTTGCATTTGCAATAGATGATTTTGAATTTCGCCAATGTCCAGTTCTAATAGCGAAATGGAACGAGCAAGCACATTGTCCCTAGGTAAAAAAACATGCCCTTCGTTTAATGCTTCGCTTAAAGTATGCGCAACACCTGCTGAAATACGATATGGCGAATTATGCGTAATGCCTGCTCTAAGCGCAATATTATCCGCAATTTTAAACCCGATACCAAAAATATCCCGCACCAATATGTATGGATTTTCTTTAACCCTTGCAACAGCTTCAAATCCGTATTTTTTATAGACCTTTTCGCATTGCGAGCTTGTAAGCCCCAGTGACTGCAAAAACATCATTGTGTTGCGTTGACCCGATTTTGCGGCAAATTCTGCACCCATAGCCAAAGCCTTTTCGGTGCTTATACCTTTTATTTGTGAAAGTAGTATGGGGTTGGTTTCTAATACCTCAAAAGCCGCTAATCCAAATTTTTCTACAATTTGTTTTGCACGTTTTTCGCCAATGCCTTTAATATTGCCGCTTGCGAGGTATTTTTCCATACCTGCTTCATTTGTGGGCAAAACCTTTTCGACCATTAAGGTTTTAAACTGCTGCCCATATTGGGGATGCACCACATATTCGCCGTGCAGTTTTACATCTTCGCCTTCTGCAACCAAAATTTGTGCCGTGCAGACCACCTCGGCAAATTCGCCCTCATCGCTTTTTGTTGTAACGCTAAAAACACAGTAGCCTGTTTCACTGCTCGCAAAAATAACCCTTTCAACACGGCTTTCGATTATCTGCAAATTTTCCATTATTTTCACCCTAAAAACGGGCGACCGCAGGTCGCCCCTACAATCACCCGTTACAGTCGTGTGTTATTATTCTTCTATCATAGCTGCACCGTATGCACCGTTGTAATGGTCGGTTTCTTGTGCTATATTTGTTGTTTGCGCCAGCAAAGCGTCTTGTAATGTATTGCGGTTTGCCGTCATTTGGTTAAAAATTTGCTGTGCTAAACCCATACCACTGCCCTGCTCTACCGCCGCTCTTGCGGTTTTTTCGTCAAGCATATCTTGAAAAATTTCTTCGGTTTGTGTGCGAGGAAAAAGGCTATTTTCGGTATTAACGGTGTCCCGCATTGCTCTAAACATCATTTGTATAAAATATGTTTCAAATTCTTTTGCCGCCGCCATCATTGCGGCATCGTCACCTTTCAAAGCGTTTAAATCTATATTTTCAAGATTAGTGCGATTTTGAGCAGAATTAATAGCTGTTTGCATCATTTGTGTATTAATAGCAGAAAATTCCATAACTTTTCATCCTCCTATTAACGTCTTAATTGATTTGCTTGTTGCAACATATCGTCAGATGCCTGTATTGCGCGCGAATTAACCTCGTATGCACGTTGCGCTATGATAAGGCGCACCATTTCTTCTGCAAGGTTTACGTTAGAAGCCTCTAAAAAGCCCTGCAAAAGGTCTGACGTAACTACGGTTTCGCCGTCGGCTTCCATCATAGGTTCACCGCTTGCACCTGTTTGTATAAAAAAGTTTCTGCCGATGGCTTCAAGTCCTTGCGCATTGGGAAATTGAACTAAAGCGATTTGTAAACCAAAATCTTCAATTTCTCCATCTAGGCTCATAAAAATTATTGTGCCGTCGTCGTTTACATTCATTGTTTGCACATTAGCTTCGGCTGGGATTAATAGCGGTTCGCCGTCAACACCCAAGACGGGAAAACCTTCCGATGTGGTTATCATCAAATCGCCTTCAAATGGACTTAATCTAAAACCGCCATCCCTAGTGTAAACAACCGTGTCTAAATCACGTTGCACCATAAAAAACGCAGGTCCGTTTATTGCAAAATCAGTCAACGCATCTGTACGTTCTAAATTGCCCATTTCAAAATTTCTTGTGGTTGCAATTGGGCGCACACCAAGACCTACTTGTAGGTTAGTAGGACCCATAATATCTGTAGCGGGGTCGACTGTAGAGCGACGCATTGTTTGGTATAAAAGCGACTGAAACTCCATACGTTCACGTTTAAAAGCCGTTGTATTAACATTTGATAAATTATGCGCTATTAAATCTACATTGGTTTGCTGTGCCGTCATACCGGATGCGGCTGTCCATAAAGAACGCATCATAAAATATTACCTCCCGAAAAATTATCTGCCTCTTGCTATATCATTAACTGCTTGTCGCAAGGTTTCGTCTTGAATTTGTACCATACGTGAATTTGCCTCGTATGTGCGGGATATGGAAATCATTTCTACCATTTCTCGCACTATATTTACATTAGATTCTTCAATATAACCTTGATGTATTCTGCCTGTGAAAGGTATAATTGTACCTGTTTCATAAAGTGTGTAAAAATTATGTCCAAACGGACGTAGGTCGGCTAAATTTTCAAAATCAACCATACCTATTTGCGCTATAAATTCGCCATCTACCGAAATATGTCCTTGTTCGCCTATAATAATTGTGCCGTTGGGTATGTTAATTGGTTGTCCGTTTACATCAAGCACATCAAAGCCGCCTAGGGTTACCAATGTACCATCTGTGGCTAGTGTAAAATTGCCTGCACGTGTGTACATTTCCTGCGCTTCGCCTTCGTTGTTTATAAAATTGATTATAAAAAAACCGCCGCCGTCAAGAGCTAAGTCAAGCGGAGCTTCTGTACGGCGCAAATTGCCCGCAGAAAAATCACGGTGAATAGTGTTGACGTTGACACCCAAAGACATTGGTCCAAGCTGTGTGCCGCCTACAACATTCATTCCCCGCATTTCGTAATCGCGTACACGGCGTGCGAACATATCGCCAAAAGATTGCGTAACGACAACATCACGGCGAAAAGCCGCCGTGCCAGCGTTTGAAAGGTTATTAGAAACAGTGTCAAGTCGGGTTTGCTGTATACCCATACCTATTGCTGATGTATAAAGTCCTCTTATCATAAATTACCCCCGAAAAAGGTTTGTCTTTAATGATAACACAAATTTACAGCCCTTGCAAGCATTTTTTAAATTTATGTTTATATGCTGAAATTAGTTTACCAATATTGTGCTTGAAAATTCGTACAAATAATTAAATAGGGGCGACCGTTTTGTCGTCCCTAGCTTGCTCTTGATTTTTTATTGTTGTTGGTTTTTGAAATGTGCTTGACAAATAGACCTGAAGTGTGTTATGCTATACTTAGGTTTCTTTTTGGACCTGCGTGGCACTTGTTGGGTGATGTAACTTTGGTGGTTGGCATGCACCCAACAAGTGTTTTGCTTTTGCTAGTCCTGTTGCTGTATATAAAAGGTCTTGATACCATAATACACCATTGTTGTGTTTTTGTCAAGGTCTTTTTTTATTTATTGTTTAATCTTGTCGAATATACTTCAAGCTATTGATAACGAGTTAACTGGATTGCTTCGGGGTTCACTACCCATCTTGTCGTAGGAACGTCCCTCGCAATGACGGTAACCCTTCTATGCTTCGTCATTGCGAGGGCTACTAAATACTTAAAGCAATATACATCAAGCCCGAAGCAATCCAGTCGGGGGTTCTTGAATAATCACCGTTACACTTTTTTCATTTTTTCCGCCATATATTCAACATATTTTCCCGTGCCTAATGCTACACAGCTTACAGCGTCTTCTGCCACAGCGGCGTTAATGCCTGTTATTAGCTTAATTTGTTTATCTAATCCCCATAATAGCGAGCTTCCGCCTGTCATAACAATGCCACGCTCTATAATATCGCCTGCAAGCTCTGGTGGGGTTTTTTCAAAAACACCACGTATAAGGTCAGTTATCATTGCAACATTTTCACGCAGGGCTTCACGGGTTTCTTCGGATGCCATAATAATGCTTTCCGGCAAGCCTGTTAGCAGGCTTCGTCCTTTGACTTCCATTGTTATATCAACGCTACGTTTAAAGGCAGAGCCTATTGCCATTTTAATATCTTCTGCGGTACGTTCGCCTATTAGCAGATTGTGTTTTTTGCGTACATAACGTATTAATGCCTCGTCAAAGGCATCGCCGCCTACCTTTGCAGAAGCCGAAACGACGCAATGACCAAGCGATATAACGGCAACATCTGCCGTGCCGCCGCCAATGTCTAAAATCATAGAGCCACGTGGTTTCGATATATCTATACCTGCGCCTATTGCAGCGGCTACGGTTTCCTCTATAATATGAACTTCTCTTGCACCTATAGAGCGGGCGGCATCTTCTACTGCTCGACGTTGTACGCTGGTAACACCAGCGGGTACGCATATAGAAATGCGAGGTTTACGCATACCCACAAAACGCCTGTTGGCTTTTTTAATAAAATATTTTAGAATTTGTTGGGTTATGTCGTAATCGGCTATAACGCCGTCACGCAAAGGACGCACTGCCACAATGTTTTGCGGTGTACGACCAAGCATACGGCGTGCGTCAATGCCTACCGCCATAATTTCTTTTGTTTTTTTGTCGATTGCAACCATTGACGGCTCTTGCAAAACAACGCCACGACCTCTGATATAAACCAATACGCTTGCTGTGCCCAAGTCAATCCCAATATCCATAATATCCTCACAAAAGGTGATTTTGTCTTATTTTACCCATTATACAACAAAAAAACGCAAATGAAAAGACATTTTTCATAAAAGCGACAGAAAATTTGGGAAGGAAACATCAATCCATTCGGAACCGTTTAGGGTGCTTTCGCTGTTTGCGGCGGTTGCGGCTATTGCTAGGGACATTGCTATGCGGTGGTCGTTGTGGCTGTAAAGCGTTGCGCCGTGTACAGGCTGGCAAGCATTGCTTGTCCCTATTATTGTTAAGCTATCGTTGGTTGATGCTATGGATACGCCCATTTTTGATAGTTCTGTTGCCATTGCTTGCAGGCGGTTGCTTTCTTTTACGGCAAGCTCTGCTGCATCTTTTATTATGGTTGTGTCTTTGGCAAAAGCCGCCGCTACTGCAAAAATTGGTACTTCGTCAATCATTTTCGGTACAAGTTTACCATCTATTTCTATACCTGTTAAATCGGATTTTTTAACCAAAATATCGCCTACATCTTCGCCGCATATGTTGCGGGTGTTTTGTATTTTAATATCACCGCCCATTTTACGCAAGGCTTCTAAAAGCCCTGTACGTGTGGGATTAACGCCGACATTGCGGATTGTTATCCCTTCGCCCGCAAGCAATAGTCCAAGCACGATAAAAAATGCCGCTGATGAAAAATCGCCGCAAACGGTGATTTTTTTGCCTGTTAATATGCCATTTTCCATCATATAATTCAACATTAGTTCGGTATGGTTACGGGTTGCGCCTTTTTCTAATTCTTCTATAACTGTTTCGCCTTCGGCATAAAGACCCGCCAAAATTAATGCAGATTTTACTTGGGCGGAATGTATAGGCATTTTGTAATAAACACCTTTTAAATTTGCTCTTTTAATTTTAATTGGTGGTGTGGTTGTTTCAATTTTTGCCCCCATCAAACGAAGCGGGTCGATAATACGCTTCATAGGGCGTTTTTGTAGCGATTTATCGCCGTCTAATATGCTGTCAAATTTTTGCCCTGCTAACAATCCGCATAGCAAGCGCATTGTTGTGCCGCTGTTGCCGCAATATAACACATCTTTTGGTGCGGTTAAACCGTGCAAGCCTTTGCCATAAACCCGCACAAAATCACCGCCAATATCAATTTTAACCCCCAATTGCCGCAAACAGTTTATTGTTGCAAGACAGTCATCGCCTATTAAAAATCCTTTTATTTCTGTAACACCTTCTGCAATTGCTCCTAAAATAACCGCTCTATGCGAAATTGACTTATCCCCTGGCACAAAAATCTCGCTGTTAAAATTTTTTTTCGGTAAAATTTTGACCATATTGCGTCAAACCCCCTTTTCATCACATTTGCAGTGTATCACAAAATTTATAGCTTGTCAAAATTCCCCTTTGCAAAACGTGCAAGATGTGGTAAAATAGATTTTGTCTATTTAACTACAATCCTTTAGGAGGTTAAAATATGAAGATTTATGGAGCAGATGCTATCCGTAATGTTGCTGTTTTAGGACATACGGGCAGCGGCAAGACCACAATTGTTGAGGCGGCATTAAACATTGCGGGCATTACCACACGTTTTGGCAGAACCCAAGACGGTAATACCGTATCGGATTACGACCACGAAGAAATTGCACGTAAAATTTCTATCGGCGGCTCTATCATCCCTATCGAATGGCGTGGCGGCAAAATTAACTTTATCGACACACCGGGCTTTTTCGATTTTTATGGCGAAGTACATCAGGCGTTGGCGGCGGCAGATGTTGCGTTGATTATTGTAAACGCAAAATCGGGCGTTGAGGTCGGTACGGAAAAAGCGTGGGAATACGCCACGGCGGCGGGCTTGCCAAAGATGATTTTCATTAACAATATGGATGATGAAAATGTGGATTTTGACAAGATTATCGACGAGCTAAAAGAAAAGTTCGGCAAATGTATTGCGCCTATCCAAACACCTATCCACGAAGGCAGAAAATTTGTGGGTTATGTTAATGCAATAAAAATGGCTGGACGTAAATTTGGTACAACAGGCGTTGATGAAATTCCAATCCCTGCCGAACTAATGGAAAAAGCCGAAGCCAAACACAAGCTAATTGAAGAAGCAGTTGCAGAAACCAGCGACGAGCTAATGGAAAAATTCTTTGACGGCGAGCCTTTTACACGTGATGAGCTTTATATTGGTTTAAACGCTGGTATTTCTAGCGCAGACGTAACGCCTGTTATGCTTGGTGCAGCCATAAACCTACAGGGCGTTGGCGTTTTGATGGATAATATTACAGATTTTGCGCCACCTGCGGCAAAATGCAAAAAAACTTTGGGCGCAACCAATATTAAAGGCGAGCCTGTAGAGCTTGAATGTTGCAACGAAAACGGACCGCCTGTTGCGTTTGTTTTTAAAACAGTGGCAGACAGCTTTGGGCGTTTATCTCTTTTCCGTGTTGTTAGCGGAACGCTTAAAAAAGATACTCCGCTTTATAATGTAAATAAAGAACAGCCAGAAAAAATAGGGCAATTGTTCGTGCTTCGTGGCAAAGAACAAATTGCTGTTGACGAGATAAAAGCGGGCGATATAGGTGCATTGGCAAAATTAAACAACACGTCTACAAATGACACATTGGCTACAAAAGATGCGGCTTACATATTGCCGCCTATCAATTTCCCTAAACCTTTATACTCTCAGGGTATTATACCTAAAAACAAAGGCGATGAAGATAAAATTTCCCAAGCAATAAACCGCTTTTTGGAAGAAGACAAGACCCTTTCGTTTAAGGTTGACCCCGAAACAAAACAATCTGTTATTTCGGGTATGGGCGACAACCACCTTGATATTATTACAAGCAAAATGAAATTCCGCAACAAGCTAGAAGTAGAGCTTACGCCGCTTGTTATCCCTTATCGTGAAATGATAAAAGGCAAATCTGACGTGCAAGGTCGTCATAAGAAGCAATCCGGCGGCGCAGGGCAATTTGGCGATGTTAAAATGAAATTCGAGCCATCAGGCGACACAACGCAGGCATATGTTTTTGAACAACAAATCTTCGGCGGCTCTGTTCCTCGTAACTTTTGGCCAGCCGTTGAAAAAGGTGTGCGTGAAAGTTGTCTTAAAGGTCCGCTTGCGGGTTACCCTGTTGTTGGCTTAAAGGCTATACTTTATGATGGTTCTTACCACGCCGTAGACTCTAACGAGCTATCATTTATGCTTGCGGCACAAATTGCGTTTAAAGATGGTTTTATGAAAGCGAAACCCATTATCCTTGAACCAATTATGAAAGCAGAAATTTCTGTTCCGGATGACTATACGGGCGATATTATCGGCGATATTAACAAGCGTGGCGGACGTGTTTTGGGTATGGATAAGGTTGGTAACAAAACAGTTATTTCTGCCCAAGCACCATTTGCAAAATTGGCGCAATATTCTATAGAACTACGCTCGCTAACACAAGGCAGAGGCGAATTTACAATGGAATTTGACAGCTATGAAGAAGCAAGTGCAGAAACCACCCAAAAAGTAATTGAAGCAAGTAAAAATAATTAAAGACAAATAGTATTATAAAATTAAAATAACCCACGCCTATACAGATGTGGGTTATTTTAATTTTTCTTATGCTTGCTCTGGAAATGGGTGTACAAAAACCCTTTGCCCTAGTTCGTTATCTAAAGCCAGCAACATTGCTTTGTGGTCGCCTATCATATTAATTTTGTCTAAAACGTCAGACACGCTTGATATTTCTTCAACCTGTTCGTCAACAAACCACATCATAAATTGATAGCAGGCGTGGTCAAATTCTTGCATAGCAACGGTTGCAATGGTATTAATTGCCTTTGTAACCTTTTGCTCGTGCGCAAGCACTTCTTCAAATATCTCGTTAATATTGGCGTAAGAAGCGGGCGGCATAGCTATTGTCCCCAAAGACGGCGTTTCGCCTCTTTCTAATACATATTGAAAAATACGTGTGCCGTGTGCCATTTCTTCTTGCGCTTGCGCAAACAGCCATTTTGACGTACCTTTTAACCCAATTTTGTCAGCAGTTGCCGACATAGCAAGATAAAGATAAGCCGCATAATATTCGTCAGTTATCTGCTTGCTTAACAAATCTAACAATTTTTCACTTAACATTTTCTTTTCTCCCTTCAAATATGATTGATAATGCACAAAGCACATCTATGCCTGTATCTGATTTTACCATAAATACACATCTATCGTCAACACTAGCAATAAAAAAATTTGATTTTTTTGTTAATAATAACCGTCATTGATAGGACAGGTATGTCAACCTTGTCGCATCGACATCCCTTTACTGGATTGCTTCGGGCTTGGTATGCACTGCTTTATGTAGACAGTAGCCCTCGCAATGACGGTTCATCTTGGCAAGGGTTGACCAACACCAACACGCTACGTCATTGCGAGGGACGTTCCTACAACAAGATGGGTAGTGAACCCCGAAGCAATCCAGCTCTCTCGTTATCAATAACTTGAAGTATATTCGACAAGACTAAACAATAAATAAAAAAAGACCTTGACAAAGTTGTACAAATGGTATATGATGGTTTCAATTCCCAGTTTTACATAGATGGGTTGAGCGAGAAAAGAAAATAGCTTGTCGTGGCGGTTAAACCGACAAAAGCAATCCACCACGACAAGCCTCTCTCAGCCCTAAGACCTAAGTGTAGGATAACACACTTCAGGTCTATTTGTCAAGCATATTATTCAACCAGCCTTTAAATGAAGGCTGGTTTTTTATTTAAACCTCAACAGGTTGTTCGATTTCTTCATCATATTTCGGCAGGCGTTTTGCTTGGTTTATTTTATACCAAATTATCATCCAAGAGCTACGTATGGTTACAGATATTGCTATACCTATCCAAATGCCGATTAACCCAAAATCGAAAACAAAAACCATAACATATGCCATAGCCACACGCAAAATATTACATGTAACACTTACTATTGTGGGTTTGTATGTTAAACCCCGTCCACGGAAAGACCCTGCGGCGACTTCTTCCATACAAAACAGCAATTGGGTTAGGGCAAAGACTCGCAAATATTCTACACCCATAGAGATATAGTCGGGTTCGTCAAGAAAAATACCAACCAGCGGGGCGGCAAAGACAAAAAGAACAATGCCCACAAATGCGCCGTAAGAGCCCATTACTAGGATAGAAAGTTTGTAAGCCTTTCTCATCCTGCCATATTTTTTTGCGCCGAAGTTTTGCCCCATAAAGGCGGTAAGGGCGGACGAAAAACCGCCTGCCATCATCCACGCCAAAGATTCCACCTGCGAGCCTACACGTTGCGCCGCTAATGCGCCCGTGCCAAAGTCGGATATAAGGCGGGTAACAAACATAAATAATATTGTAAAAAGGGCAGATTCCAGCCCAATAGGCGCACCCCATATAAAAATTTGTCGCACAGACGTACCATCGATTTTTGCAAAGATACGATAATCTTCAAAAGGTCGTCCTTTATACCATTTTATTGCCCAAATTTTTAATGCAAGATTAACGATGGTTGCAACCACTGTTGCGATACCTGCGCCTGTAATTCCCCATCCAAAAGTAAAAACAAAAAGCGGCGTTATGGCGATATTTATTGCAAGCCCTAGCGAATTTATGTAAAAAGGTATTTTTGTGTTACCAAAACCGATAAAAACGCCAGATATTACTTGATGTGCGAAGATAAAAGGAAGTGCAAACGATGTAGCTACAAGATATTGTCGGGCTTGCAATGCCACGTCAGGCTCAAGGTCAAAAAAGCCTAATACCTGCCGTGAAAAAATCAACAAAAGCCCTGTAAAAGAAATGCCCAATATCAACGACATTGCAAAAGAATTTTGCGCAAAGCGTTTTGCCGCTTCTGGCTCGCCTTTGCCCATACTTTGCGAAACGCCAATTTGTGCACCCATACGTCCAATAAATATCAATGCCATAGACAACCAAAAAATAAACCCGCAGTACCCGCCGCCGCAACCGCCGCAGGGCTAATGCGCCCAAGCCAAAACATATCGGCAAGGTTAAAAGCCATTTGCATAAAGCTGGTTGCCATTATGGGCATTGCCATTGTCACCAGCTTTTTTAATATGGGTCCTTGTGTTAAGTCAAATTTTGTATTCAAAATTTATCCCCCTGATTACTTCTTTGTTTTATGAGCAGTTATTATTGTAAAGCTCGAACCATTGATGGTTATTATGGCGTTGTCTGCATATACATACCAATTTTTGCCTTGCTTGATAATATTATCTGCATTGCAGACTTTATCTTTGCACCACGCAATAATGTCTATATCATCTAAATTTAAATTTTTCTTTACCCGTACAACTCCCAGTTCAGTTGAACGTATTTTATCAAGATTATCTAATAAATTCATAAGACTAACCTCATTATTAATACAAATTATGTTCTATCAAACTGCCCGCAGAAATCTATTACGGGCTGGTTGTCTTTAAATTTTGCGGCGTTTATTATCAGCGGTTTGCCTTCTTTTGGTATTAATGTTATGCGCAAGCGTATTTTGTCTTTTCTTGCAAAAGCAACCTTTGCTATCTGGCTATTTTCAAGGCGGCGGCGCTGTATTATTGACTTAAATTCGATACCGCCGTCATAAACCGTTATTTTGGTCAACATACCATTAAGCGACAAAAAACCGTAAGCAAGACAAAACACCAAAATAATTATGATTATAAGCACCGAATTTTGCGACATTTCCTCTGCATTGGCGATAAGTGCAGTATTAACAAAAATCTGCAAATTAATAAAAAGTAGCAGCACCGCCAAAGCCACGTTTATTCTATACATAAACACCGTATGCACTACGACTAGTTCTTTTCCCATAATAATCCTCCTAAACATTTTTAACATTATATCAGATACAATCAAATTGTGCAAGCTATGCCAAAATTTTTAAATATCTGTCATTATTCTACTTGTCCCGCCATATTATGTTATTGACAAAAAAATCGAGGTGATTTTGATGCATCACAGACCTAGACCAAACAATATGATGCCGCTTTTGCTAATTATGATGATGATGGATAACAATCCATTTGGCGGCAACGACAGCTTTATGATGCTTATGCTCTTTATGATGATGTCAGGGCAAGGCGGGCTTATTGGTATGGAAGCCTAAAAAGCATAACAAAAAAATCAAAGTCTTTTGACTTTGATTTTTTTGTTGATTTTTTCAAGATGATGGTGTATAATAAAACACATCACTTATTGCTAGGAGAAAAAAATGGACATACCTGAAGAAAAAGATGTTGAGATTTTAAAAGAATTTGATGGGCAAGGCAAGCAACCCGACAAAAAGAAAAAAACCTTTTTACAGGAGCTTTTGTCTTGGGTTATTATGCTTGGTTCGGCGGTTTTAATTGCCTTTTTTATCAATACATTTATAATAGTAAACGCCACTGTGCCTACAGGTTCTATGCGTGATACTATTCCAGAAAATACAAGACTTGTGGCTTTTAGGCTGTCTTATGTTTTTGGCAACCCACAGCGTTTGGATGTTGTTGTGTTTAAGTCGCCCGATGGTACAGATACACTGTATGTAAAACGCATTATAGGTATGCCGGGCGAAACCATAGATATTTTTAATGGACAGGTTTTTATTAACGGCTCTACAACACCGCTTGATGAATGGTATTTGTTGGAAGAACCCGCAAGGATGTCATTAATAAATCAGAACTTTACAGTGCCTGAAGGTGCGTATTTTGTTATGGGTGATAATCGTAACGATTCGCGCGATTCGCGAGGTTTGGGCGAAAATGCTTGGCAAAATATATTTATACCCGAAGAAAATCTTTTGGGGCGAGCATCTTTTACCTATTTCCCAAGGGTTAGCCGAATAAGATAAATAAAATTAGAAAAGAGGAATTAGTAATGAAAAGTAAAGATAATAATGCAAAGATAATTTTGCGTGAGGTTCTGTCTTGGATAGCGGTGCCTGTTGTAGCGATTTTTATCGCTTTATTTGTTAATAGTACCATTATCGTCAATGCCACTGTGCCTACACATTCTATGGCTAATACAGTTGTAGAGGGTGCTCGCATTATGGGCTCTAGGTTGTCCTATGTCTTTAGCGACCCACAGCGTTTTGACGTAATCGCCTTCGATTCGCCTGATGGTACAGATACTACGTATTTAAAGCGCATTATAGGTTTGCCAGGCGAAACGCTTGAAATCATAAATGGTTTGGTTTATATCAACGGTTCGTCTGCGCCTTTAGATGAATGGTATTTGCTAGAGCCGCCTGTGGGCTGGTCACTTATTAACCAACGTTTTGAAATACCTGAAGGCACATATTTTGTTATGGGCGACAACCGTAACGACTCTAAAGATTCCCGTGGCTTAGGCGCAAATGCGTGGCAAAATATATTCATCCCAAAAGAAAATATTTTGGGGCGTGTGTCTTTTACCTATTTCCCACACATTGGGCGTGTAAGATAGATTTTAGTATTTAAATAAATGGAGGTGGGGCTTTATGGCAAAAATCCACAAGGATATGATTATATCTGAAATTATCAATGTTGACCGTCGTTTAGCTATGTTTTTAATGCAAAACGGTATGCATTGCTTTGGCTGTGGTTCGGCACAATTTGAGTCTTTGGAGGAGGCTTGCGCTGTTCACGGTTTGGGGTCAGATAAAGTGGATGAGCTTGTTCTTTCTATGAACAGCTTTTTGGAAAATAATCCAGAATAAGTGCAGTGATAAAAAATATCTTCGTTATAGCCCAAATTATAATGTTGGGCTATAACGAAAGCACGCAACATCAAGTACGCTTCATCGTGTTTTTGAATAACTATACATCAACAAACGGATGACCCTAATAAAGGCTAGTCCGTTTTTTCTTGCTATTATGGTTTGGTTGTGGTATAATGGCAAAAAGTAACTTTGGAAAAGGGGAAAATATAATGACACAAGATAATTTAAATATCGAAAATGCTGATTATACAACATTTGAGGGCTTGCCAGTTTCTAATGAAATAAAACGTGCTGTGGCGGATATGGGCTTTACCCGCACAACACTTATACAAGAGCAAGGCATACCCGCTGTTATGAGCGGGCGTGATGTTATAGGACATTCGCAAACAGGCACGGGCAAAACCGCCGCTTTTGGCATACCCGCAATAGAAATGATAGACCCGTCTTTAGGCGGCAAAACGCAGGTTTTGGTGCTTTGCCCCACTCGTGAGCTAGCACAGCAGGTTGCGGAGCAGATACGCAATTTTGCCAAATATAAACACGGCATTAGTTCTGTATGCATTTACGGCGGACAAGGCATAGAAGTGCAGATTAATGCAATGAAAAAAGGTGCGCAGATTGTTATCGGCACGCCGGGGCGTATAATGGACCATATGCGCCGCCGTACGCTAAAATTAGACCATTTAAAACTGTTAATTTTAGACGAAGCGGATGAAATGCTTAATATGGGCTTTCGTGAAGACATCGAAACAATTTTGACGGAAGTAAAGCAAGAACGCCAAACGCTTCTATTTTCTGCCACAATGTCGTCGGATATTATGGCGATAACCAAAAATTTTCAAAACGACCCGCTTATTGTTAAAGTATCGCAAAAGGCTATGGTTTTGCCCAATATCAAGCAATATTTATACGACATACCACGTGGCACAAAATTTGATGTGCTTTGCCGTTTGATAGATTATTACAATCCCAAACGTAGTATGATTTTTTGTAACACAAAAAAAATGGTTGAAGAATTGTCTGAAAAACTGCGCAACCGTGGCTATTTTGCAGAAACACTGCACGGCGATATGAAGCAGTTTGCCCGCAATATGGTTATGGATAGTTTTAAAAAAGGCCGTGTTGATATGCTTATAGCCACAGACGTTGCGGCTCGTGGGCTTGATATTGACCATATAGAATATGTAATAAACTACGACCTGCCACAGGATATGGAATTTTACGTACACCGCATAGGCAGAACAGGGCGTGCAGGACGTAGCGGTACATCGCTAACCCTAATAACAGGCAACAAAGAATTTGCACAGGTAAAAGACCTAGAGCGTTTTACAAAACAAAAATTAGAGCTTGCGCCAATACCAACCCTTGCAGAAGTAGAAGCCGCAAAAGGACGCCGCATTGCCGATGAAATTGAAAATACAATCGAAAAAGGTCTGCTAGAAAAACATAGGGGCATAATTGGCGTGCTTACAGAGAAAGGCATAGCCGCAGAAGATATTGCCGCAGGGCTTTTAAAAATGCTATATACATCCGATAAAGAATATCACGAAGGTATGGAAGACAGCATTAAAAAAGAAGAAAACCGCATATGGAAAAGCCGCCAAAAAGGCAAAGGAATGTCTTTTGACAGCAAAAAACCACGCACCCGCCTTATGCTTAACGTCGGCAAAAAAGACCGCATAATGCCAGGCAACATCGTAGGCGCAATTGCAGGCGAAACAGGCCTGCCAGGCAAAACCATCCGTGGTATCGAAATCTACGAAAACTACTCTTTCGTAGAAATTCCAAAAGATATGGCAGACATAATAATCGCCGCCCTAAACGGTATACGTATGAAAGGTAAGCGGGTTAAGGTAGAGAAGGTGCGGATGGATATTAAAAAATAGTTGCAGGTTTTGATAAAAATTGCTTCGCTTTATAGTTATATGATGCAAAGGAGATAATGTTTGTGCGAAAAAATTTTATTGACAATATAAGATGGATTTGTATATTAACCCTAATCCCGTATCATACCTTTATGATTTACAATGCGTTTGGGGAAGATTTTTATATTGAAGGGCAAAGTGTTTTTGGAACATCGGCTTTTATTGCTACTTTGTCCCCTTGGTTTATGCCCCTGTTATTTGCTTTGGCTGGTATTAGCTCTTATTACGCATTGCAAAAAAGGACACCGCTTGCGTATACAAAAGAGCGTATTTTAAAACTACTAATCCCCTTAATTGCGGGAATTTTGCTAGTAGTTCCAGCACAAACCTATATTGCAGAACGCTTCCACAATGGTTTTACAGGAAGTTATTTTTATCAATATGTTCTGTTTTTCACAAGCACTACAGACTTAACAGGTACAAGGGGCGGGTTTACGCCTGCCCATTTATGGTTTATATTATTTTTATTTGTTATTTCTATGATTGCATTACCAATTATGATTTTCTGCAAAAAGAAAAAAATTAACACGGGCAAAACGCCTATGGTCTTGCTAATATCTATGTTCATATTACCATTTGTGTTGACCCCAATATTGGATGTTGGACATAGCTTAGGACGATATTTTGGGTATTTCATTTTAGGATATTTATTTTTATCTGCAGATGATTTGTTAGAAAAACTTGATAAATATCGCTTCCCTTTGCTAATTATTGCTACGGTCTGTATGGTTGGTAATTTGATGTTATTTACTTTTTATCTTTACGGTAGCCTTAACGCCCCGCAATTTGTTTTTGACATTTTCTCGAATTTCTATGGATGGGTTGCCATTTTAGCAATTTTAGGACTTGGTAGACGTTACTTCAACTTTAAAAACAAAATAACAAACTATTTAGCATCGTCTTCTTTTCCTGTGTATATCTTCCACCAATCTTGGGTTATTGTTGTTGCGTATTGGATTTTTATGCTTACCGAAAACACCTTTGCTCAAATTGTTTTGATTATATTAGTAAGTTTTATATTAACATATGCAACGTATGAAATATGCAACCGAATACCGGTCTTAAGGCTATTGTTTGGAATAAAGCCAAAAAATAATACATCTACAAAATAATACATTGTAGACATTGTGTACAGATAAACATACGATTTTATATAGCTTTACAAGTTGATAGAAATGGAGTTTTAATGTGAATACGGATTTAATCAAAAAGCAGGTTAGCGAGATTTTTAATGAAGTGATTTCTGCTGTCAAGTTGTCTGATGGTGATATTGTTGCGCTTGGGTGTTCTACCAGCGAGATTTTGGGTGGAGTTATAGGCAAGGCAGGGTCTAGCGAGGTTGGTTTGGCAGTAGTTGAAGGTGCGCTAGAGGTATGCCGCAAGTATAATTTGTACCTAGCTGTGCAAGCCTGCGAACACATAAACCGTGCTTTGGTTGTAGAAAAACAATGCGCAAAAACCTATAATTTGGAACTTGTGAACGTGATACCAACACCAACCGCTGGCGGGTCTTGCGCCTCTGCGGCTTATACCATTTTTGACAATGCCGTGGTGGTAGAGCATATAACAGCGCAAGCCGGTGTTGATATTGGCGACACGCACATAGGTATGCATATAAAATTTGTGCAAGTACCCTTTCGCCCCACCATCAAAAAGGTTGGCGAGGCTAATATAACCGCATTAACATCCCGCCCAAAGCTAATCGGCGGCGTAAGAGCAGTATATAGGTAACAGTTAATTAGGAGGGTGAAATATGATTAAATCAAGATGCGGTGTCATTTGCGACACCCAAAAATGCAAAGAAGCCTTTGGTATTGATTGCGAAGGCTGTGTTAATATAGAAAAGCCGCTTTGGGGCGAATGTGATGTTAAGGTTTGCTGTGAAGGCAAAGAGCTTGAAAATTGCGGATTTTGCAAAGATTTTCCGTGTCAAATGCTTAATGCATATTCCCACGATGAAGAACACGGCGATAATGGTGCAAGAATTGAGCAATGTAGAAAATGGGCAAATTTGGTTTGATGTGCATACATATCATAGGGCTTTATAATGCTAAGCAGGGGCGAATGTATGGAATATGATGTGATAGTAATAGGCGGTGGGGCGGCTGGAATGATGGCGGCTATTGCGACGGCAGGCAATGGGTCTGCCGTTTTATTGCTTGAAAAGAATGATAGATTGGGCAAGAAGATGGCGATAACAGGCAATGGGCGTTGCAATATAACCCACGCCTGTGATGTGCCAGATTTGCTTGAAAAGGTGGTTGCCAACCCGCATTTTTTATATAGTGCTTTTTATGGTTTGCCACCAGATGATTTGATTGCGTTTTTTAATGGACTGGGCTTGCAAACAAAAGTAGAAGAAGATGGGCGGGTTTTTCCTATTTCTGATAAGTCTGAGGATGTGATTGGTACATTAGAGCGTCATCTAAGAGATATTGGCGGACAAATTCGTTTCAATACCATTGTTGAAAATATTACATATGCAGGTAATTTATTTCACGTGCAAGTAAATGATTGCATATTAAAATCCAAAAAATGCATAGTAGCCACGGGAGGTTTAAGCCATCCTGCAACAGGTTCTACAGGCGATGGACTAATTTTTGCCAAAAATTTTGGGCATAAAATAGTACCTACAAAGCCCTCTTTATCGCCGCTTGTCTGCGCTGAAAATTGGGTTTCGGACATAATGGGTCTATCGTTAAAAGATATACATTTAACCGCATATGCAAATAACCGTAAGGTTTTTAGCGGTATAGGTGAGATGATTTTTACGCATTATGGCATATCGGGGCCTTTGGTGCTTTCTACAAGTGCGTATCTTGCAGGGCAAAACAACACAAAGGTTCAAATAGACCTTATGCCGGATACTAGCAAGGATGGGCTTGATGCTAGAATTTTGCAAGAATTTAATAAAAATCCAAATAGAGATTTAAAAAATTCGCTTGATGGGTTTGTGCCAAAAAAGCTAGCTCCTGTAATTATTAGCTTGGCGGGCATTGACTACGATAAGAAGATTAACGTCATAACAAAGGACGAACGGGCGAAACTTGTTGCGCAAATTAAGTCGTTAGAGCTTACGATAACGGGTAATCGTGGTTATAAAGAAGCCGTAATAACAGCTGGCGGCGTTAACACAAAAGAAATAGACCCGTCTACAATGGAATCTAAAATAATCCCCCATCTTTATTTTGCGGGGGAAGTTATAGATGTTCACGCTTTAACGGGCGGCTACAATCTGCACATAGCTTTTTCAACGGGCTATTTGGCAGGAAAATCCGCTTTAATAGACTTGTTCTGAAACTGCCTTACACAATTTCTTTTGGCGCAGCACTGCAGTTTTCCTACGGAAAACCGACGCTATGCGTCGCTTTCGCACAGCGAAAGTGCAAGGTCTCGAGCTTTTTGCCCACAAA
>WRBJ01000027.1 GCA_009784615.1 Defluviitaleaceae bacterium
CGTCCCTCGCAATGACGTAGCGTGTTGGTGTTGGTCAACCCTTGCCAAGATGAACCGTCATTGCGAGGGCTACTAAATACCTAAGCCAATGCACATCAAGCCCGAAGCAATCCAGTCGGGGGTTACAAATGACAACAATAACAAATGACAACAGTTTGCATACCGAGGTGTCGGTAGTAAAACTGTTGTCATTTGTCATTTATCTAATATTGTTTTGTGCAGTTATATCGACCGTGTGGTTAAGCCCGAAATATTCTGCTAAAACGCTACGTATTACCAGCCCTGCGGCATTGCGTAAAAATGGGCTGTCGCTGTGCGGCATACTTACATACGCCGCTATTTGCGGGTCGTCAAATGGTGCAAAGCCGCCGAATGATGTATGGCTTAGGCGCGAGTTATCTACCTCTGCTGTGCCTGATTTTACCCCAACCCGTATAGGAAAGCCAGAGAACGAGCCAACACCCGTGCCACGTGTAGATGTAGCAAGCATACCTTGGTGTATTGCGTTCATATGCTCAGGGCTTACATCAATTGTATATTCTACAACAGGCTCTATGGTTGTAATACTGCCGTCGGCGTGGCGTATTTGGTTTATCAATGTCATCTTTAAGCGTGTGCCGCCTGTGGCAATTGTTGCCATAACCTTTGCCATTGCGGTTGCGGTTATTTGGTTGTAGCCTTGCCCTATGGATACGTGGCTGGTGTTGCCGTCTGTCCAATTTGTGCCGTCAAGCATCATTCTAAATTCGGGCGAAGCTAGTTGCGGCGGGCTTTCTAAAACCTCGACACCTGTTGGTGCGCCCAGCCCAAAGGCTCGCATATAGTAGTTAAGCGTGTGTATGCCTTCTACGGTTTGTCCTGTATGGCGGTTGCCAAGGTTAAAGGCTACACGGTTAAAGAAATAATTGCAACTAACTGCAATGGCATCCACCACATTTACGTGTCCGTGTCCGCCACGCCCTGCTATCCAGCAGTTTACATAAGGTCTGCCCGCATCACGGAATGTAACATTATCAAAAATACGGGTTTCTGGCGTAATAACGCCGCTGTCTAAACCAGCCAATGCCGTTATCATTTTAAAGGTAGAACCGGGTGCAATGGCTTCCCTAAAAGCACGGGCAAACTGCGGGTTGGTTGGGTCGTTGCTTATTTGCCAAATATAATCGTTGTTAAAGCTATGCGGCAGATAGTGGTTGCCGTTAAAGGTGGGGTAATTAACAGCGGCGGTAATTGCGCCTGTGTGCACATCAGTTATAACAGCAGAACCCGTTGCGGGGTCTATATTAATCATTTGCGGGGTTAGCTGGCGGGTTTCTATAATTGCTTGAATTGCACCTACGGGGTTGTTTTGCACAATGCTGCTAATGCTTGCATAGTCAATAATATCTTGCTCTGCCATTACTCTTATCATTTGTTGTAAAGTTATACGACCGTTAATAATGTTTTCGCCTATAAAGTCGTTTAAAGCGGTGCGGTATGTGGCGATATTATGTGTTTCGTGGTCAATGTCGCTATTTGCAAGTACAAAACTACGCACGGCAAAAGAGGCAGGATAATCATCTTGCTCTGCATCCATTATCAAAAGCGAGTTTATATTATTGCCGCTTAAAGTAGATTCTAAAATCTCACGGGCGAATGTGGTTTGTTGCGACCGTAGGCGGTTTAAAAGCACCGCAACAAGATGGTCTTCTATAATATAATAAATTTGTCGTTGCAAAACAGCGTCTACGGTAAGGAATATATCATCACCGGGTATTGGCGGTATGTCGCTTATAACATCAATACGGCGACCTGTGCGTGGGTCTATTTCTATAATTGTTTCGCCGCGTGTGCCACGTAGCTGGTGTTCCATAGACCTTTCTATGCCAGCAGTACCAAACATATCTGCCTGCGTCAGCCCATATTCTTCATTAGCCGCAAGGTCTTCGGCACTGATACGTCTAATAAAGCCAATGATATTGGTCATATAACGCCCTTCGGGGTAATAGCGCAACCATTCGGGCACAATGCGAAGCCCAGGCAGTTGCATACCGTGTTCTTGCAAAGACGCTACGGTGTCATTATCAACATCAAGCGCAAGGCGCACTTGTCCTACATTCCAACGCTCTAGTTGCAGAGCCACACGCAATTGTAGCAATATATGTGCGTCATCACGGCTTAAATGTAGCGGAATGTCAAAACGCTCTAATAATGCGGCATAGGTTTGTTCTGCGTTATATTCTGCATCAATACCCAAATCGTTCTTCCAGCGGCGTTGCGTGGCTTCTGATGATGAAAACAACCTAGGCAATGTGTCAGACAGCAAAAACTCGCTTTGTATGTTAATTTCTTCGTCATTATCACGCATTATTTGCACAAACATTAAAAAAGCGTCGTTTAAATCAAAATCGCCAGAGCCTGCCACAACATCAAAAATAAGGCTGGGGTCCATAATAACAGCAAAAACCTGCTGGTTAATTGCAAGAGGGCGACCGTTTATATCAAAAATCTCGCCACGTGGGGCGGCATCCCTAATTACACGTTGTGATGTGTTTGTAGAAGGTACGTGATATGTACCTTCTACAATCTGTATATCAAACAAACGCACAACCAAAAACCCAAAACCAAAAAGCATTACCAAAGCCAATATAAACAAACGGTTAGTAAAAAACCGTAACACATTCATAATATTTTCACGTAAATCTGTCATTATTTCAAAAACCCCTTTCTACGTTCTTCGCGTCTAGTTATCAAATTGTTAATACCATAGATGGCTCTATATATAAATATGCCCAAAACAAGATTATAGGCGGTTGTTGGCAGAATGACAATGCCCATATAACGGAAGAAGTCTGTGCGCCCTTGTAAAAGAAAATTAATTACATAAAAGGCAATTTCATATGAAAGGCTGGCGGCGGCAATAAGCAAAACTGGGGCAATATAGTTTTCTTTAAAAAAGTCGGCAAAAGGCTTGCCTGCAACAAAACCCGTCATCATCAACAATAACGCCGAAACCCCAACGATACGCCCAAACATAAGGTCGTACAAAAGCCCAGCACAAAAGCCGATAATGGCACCCTCTAAATCTCCTCGAAGCAAAGCATAACACACCACAATTATTAATGTGGTGTTGGGAATAATGCCCCAAATGGCAACGGAATGTAACCAAGTGGAGGATATAAGAAAGTTTAATATTACTATCGCAGTAAAAACCAATATACGCATTAAATAACCTCGTTATGCTTTATGACAGCAATGACAAATGACAACAAGTTTTACTATTGTACCCCTATATAAAACTTGTTGTCATTTGTCATTGCATTTAATCAAAAATATCCGTTACCACCAAAACATAAGGCAAACGGGAAAAATCCACAGCGGGTGTGACAATGGCGTACATTCCGCCCACATCCTGACCCATTTCCGCAATATGCCCAATCAATATGCCAGGCGGAAAAATGGACGACACGTGGTTGGTTATAACAGCATCGCCAACGGCAAGGTCGGCTGATGTGTCAATAAAATCCATACGCAAAAGCCCCTGCGATGCAAGGTTAACATCACCACGAACAATGCCCGTATCGCCTGTGCGTTCACCTTGCGCACTTACGGCGTGCCCGTCTTCCATAACCGCCGTAACCACTGCATAATTAGAACCCACGGCAGATATACGCCCAGCAAAACCCATTGGGGCTAACACTGCCATATTAACCGCCACACCATCATTTGTGCCACGGTTTATTGTGAAAGTAGAAAGCCAGTTAGACGGGTCGTGAGACACAACGTCTGCACCCAAAACCGCATAACTATCATATCTAAGGTGTAAATTGACAAGCAGTGCCAAGTCGTTGTTTTGTGCTTGAGAATGTCTATGTTGAACAAGCTCGGCATTAAGCCTGTCAATCTCTAACAAAAGACGCTGGTTTTCGTGATGTAGTTCATTCATAGATGTAAAAAAGTTCCATCTATCAGAAAACCAATTGCCAATGCTCGAAAACAAAGCCTGCCCACGAAAAACAACACCACCCACAGCTGACCGAGCAAACCCCTGAGAATATCCATCACGCCCCGTAAACGCCATCATAACAAAAGACAGCACCACAAGGGCTAATATAAACCATTTTTTATACCTTTGCAAAAAGTCCATATAAACTCCTCTACTTACATTCTTAACTTCTTAGAGCTAATAAGCACATTGCTCTTTAAATCATTAATATGGTCTAAAACAATGCCTGTGCCAAGCGCAACGCAATTTAGCGGTTCGTCAGCTATATTAACAGGCATACCTGTTTCAACAGAAATTAGTTTATCAAGCCCGCCGATAAGCGCACCGCCGCCCGTTAGCATAATGCCCGCTTCCATAATATCGGACGCAAGCTCTGGCGGGGTTTTTTCAAGGGTTACTTTTATAGCATCCAAAATGGCATTAACAGGCTCGTACACAGCGTGCCCTACCTCGTCGCTTGATATAGTAACGGTCTTAGGTAAGCCTGTAATAAGGTCGCGGCCACGTATATCCATTTTCAAATTAGGGTCGGGGTTAAACACACAACCTATGTTGATTTTAATTTCTTCCGCTGTGCGCTCGCCTATAGCAAGCGAATATTCACGCTTTACATATGAAATGATATATTCGTCAAGCTCGTCACCCGCAACACGCAACGATTTTGACGCAACAATACCACCCAACGAAATAACGGCAATCTCGGACGTACCACCGCCAATGTCAACAACCATAGACCCCGTAGGCTCTTCAACGGGCAAACCCGCACCAATGGCCGCCGCCATAGGTTCTTCTATCAAAAAAGCTCCTGCGGGTTTTGCACCTGCGGCAATTGTGGCTTCCATAACGGCACGCTTTTCTACTTCAGTAACACCGGCTGGTATACAAACAACCACACGTGGGCGGGACGAAAACATACTTTTAGATATAGCCTTGCGTATAAAATATTTCAACATAGCCTGTGTTGTTTCATAATCGGCTATTACACCGTCTTTCATAGGACGTATGGCAACGATATTGCCGGGTGTGCGACCTATCATCTGTTTTGCCTCGTTGCCCACTGCCAAAACCTCGTTGCTATCGGTATTAACCGCCACAACAGACGGCTCGCTCATCACAATCCCCCGACCCTTAACAAAAACCAGCGTATTGGCCGTTCCCAAATCAATCCCTAAATCTTTCGCAAACATATATATTTCCTCCTAGGTTAAAATCATTTTTTAAATTGCCTAACTACATTATACACCTTTTTCGGGTTCTTTTCAACAGCAAATCAAACAAAATTTTCCTTGATTTTTTCGACAATGTAGAGTATACTTATTTCAAAGTTTGTCATTGTGAACCCGCCCCAATTCGGTGGTAAGAACACAATATATTGTGTCCCTGCACTACGGCTTGCTTGCGCTTGTTTTAAGGTTTGTTCGCTATATATCACCACCACATAAATTTGTCAATACAAATTTCCAAAAAAGCGAGGTAAAATTATGAGATATATCGACCTGCGTTCGGACACGGTAACACTGCCAACCGACGAAATGCGCACGGCAATGGCACAAGCGGCTGTTGGTGATGATGTTTACGGCGACGACCCTACCGTTATAGAGCTAGAACAAATCGCCGCCCAAATATGCGGAAAAGAAGCCGCAATGTTCACCCCAAGCGGCACAATGGCAAACCAGCTTGCAATAATGACGCACACCAAACGAGGTGACGAGATTATTGTAGCAAAAAAAGCGCATATTGTGGCGTATGAGGTTGGCGCACCTGCGGTATTATCAGGCGTTAGCTACGCTTTGGTTGATAATATAGATGAAATAATACGTCCGCAAGATATTGACGAGCTTACACGCAGCAATGACGTGCATTTTCCATCAACAGGGCTTTTGTGTCTGGAAAATGCGTTGGGAAGCGGCAAGGTTGTACCGCTTGATGATATGAAAGCCGCCTACAATACGGCAAAACGCCACAACCTGCCCGTGCATCTTGATGGCGCACGTGTTTTTAACGCCGCAACATATTTAGGCGTTGATGTTAAAGAGATTACACAGTATTGTGATACGATTATGTTCTGCATTTCAAAAGGGCTTGCCGCTCCTGTTGGCTCTTTATTATTAGGTTCGCACGAATTTATTGCAAAAGCTCGCCGCAATCGTAAAATGCTAGGTGGCGGTATGCGTGGCGCAGGCATACTAGCAGCCGCAGGCATAATAAGCCTTAATACAATGACGAAACGCCTGCATATCGACCACGAAAACGCCGGTTATATGACAGAAGAACTAAACAAAATAAATGGAATTAACGTAGATATGGCGAAGCGTGATATTAATCTAGTGTTTTTTACAATAAGCAAAGACGGCTTCAACCACAACGATTTCCCTAAATATATGGAACAAAACGGCATTAAAATAAACGGAATATCAAAAGGCTCATATCGCTTTGCCACCCATAACAATATAAGCCGTAGCGACATCGACAAAACGCTCTTAATAATTCACGATACATTAATTAAATAGGGGGTAAATGGATGGATTTTGTTGATATAGCTAGTATTGTTTCAAGCGGTGCAGTTGTGCTAGGTGCTATTGTTGCTTTTGTTTCGTATATAAAACATAATAGCGAAAAAAGAAAAACTGCCGCTACTTTACTTCTACTACAAATTGATGATGTAGACGAAACAATCTTGACTTTAAAGGAACTTCAATCAAAAGGCAAATTTGACGCCGAAGCACTGCTAAACCTTCCTACTATTGAATGTAATGCTTGGGACGAAGGAAAACATTTGTTGTTGCGTAAATTAAATGCAACCGACCGAAGAGTTTTAGAACAATATTTTTTGACGGTTAACAACATAAAAAAATCGCTTGACAAGCTAGTAGGAATGTTTACTATGAATTGGAACGCAAGGACACTTTTTGCATCTTCTACATTTGCAGAACTTGCTAGGGAAAATATGGACGATGCAACAAGGGTTGATAGCGCAATAAGCAATTTTTGGGAAAATTATGCAAGAATAGACGATGTGTACAGCCCAAGCATATTAGAAAATGCACTAATCAGCAACTTAACCATTTGCGACGCTATGCTAGGTAAGACTACATATGAAAAAATTAAAAAAATGTCGTATGTGAAGGATTGATTATTTTGGCGGCTTATGTGAAAAGAGCTTTATATCACTTGCTATATGCGTAACAATACCCCTTGCGCTAATGATTATCGGCGCAATAGGCACAGCCGTTGCCCCTGTGAATATTTTGGTATCTTTCAGCGCTTCAGCAATCTAATTTCTGTAAACGGCTTTGTTGTCGTGTTGGGTATATACTTATTTTTAGGGAAATTCGGCGTTGACTTTAATTGCTGATTGTAATATAATCAAGGGAAATTATTTTTTAGGAGAGCTGTAATGTCAAATACAAAAATCGGGACTAACGAAAAAAATCGGGAAAAAATCCGCAAACTAGCCTTAACGGGAATATTGTGCGGTATTGCTATTATAATGTCTTTTCCTTTTGCGGGTACTATTGTGCTACCTGCCGTGTCGGCTACAGTAGCATTTATACCCGTCATTGTGGCAACAATAATGCTTGGGTTAAAATCGGGGTTGATGGTTGCTTTTGTTGCAGGCTCTGCGTCATTGGTGCGTTCTATGGTTATTCCAACAATGCTTGCACCTTATTTTCTAAACCCATTAGTATCCATAGCACCCCGTATGATGATAGCTGTTATGGTTTGGCTTGTTTTTAAAGGCTTGATGTCAATACCGCTTCCAAAAACATTTGACAGACGACCAATTGTTGTTGCAATATCGGGTGCAATTGGCTCTATGACAAATACCGCATTGGTGTTGGGCAGTATATATCTATTCCACGCCGCACCACTTCGCAATGGCGAACCGCTTTTTGCAAACTTTGCCCCGCCTTTAACAAGCACACTAGCAAACAATGATGTGCTAACGGCACCAGGTACTTGGCTTTTTGGCATAGCCACAGCAAACGGCGGTATAGAGCTTATTGTAAACGCTCTTGTTACCACAGTGGTTATACTTACATTGCGCAATGCAAAATTTGCTAAATTTTAGGAGGAAGATATATGCAAAAAACAATGGACAAAATTGCTGCTCTTGCAAAGGGTAGGGGATTTATATATTCTGGTAGCGAAATTTACGGAGGCTTACAATCTACTTGGGATTATGGTCCGCTTGGTGTAGAGCTTAAAAATAACATCAAAAAGGCGTGGTGGAAAAAGTTTGTACAACAACAACCGCTTAATGTTGGGCTTGATGCGTCTATTTTGATGAACAGCAAGGTTTGGGAAGCTAGCGGACACGTTGGCGGCTTTTCTGACCCTTTGATGGATTGCAAAGAATGTAAAGAGCGCTTTCGTGCTGATAAAGTTATAGAAGACGCTATGTCTGATGTAAACGCAGATGGTATGAGCAATGAAGAACTTAAACAAATTATAGACGAAAATAAAATACCTTGCCCATCTTGCGGTAAGCACAATTTTACAGATATTAGGCAGTTTAACCTTATGTTTAAAACCTATGCAGGTGTTACTGAAGACAGTAAAAATGTGGTTTATTTGCGTCCCGAAACAGCACAGGGCATATTCACCAACTTTAAAAATGTTCTGCGTACCAGCCGTAAAAAAGTGCCTTTTGGCATTGCACAAATTGGCAAGGCTTTCCGCAACGAAATCACGCCGGGCAACTATATCTATCGCACACGTGAGTTTGAACAAATGGAGCTAGAATTTTTCACAAGCCCCGAAGAGGCCGATAAATGGTTTAAATTTTGGGTAGATTTTTGCCACAATTGGTTGTTGGGCATAGGCATAAAATCTGATAACGTCCGTCTTTACGAACAAACACCAGAGCAACGTGCGCATTATTCTGTCGGATGTTTTGACATTGAATATCTTTTCCCATTTGGATGGGGCGAGGTTTGGGGCATTGCAAACCGCACAAATTATGACCTTACAGCCCACGACACCCATTCAAACGAAGATATGCTATACTTCGACCAAGAAAAGAACGAAAAATATATTCCGTATGTTATAGAGCCGTCTTTAGGTGCAGACCGCTTAATGCTTGCGGTGCTTTGTGATGCTTTTGGCGAAGAAGAACTAGGCACTGACGAAAAACCCGATGTACGTACCGTCTTACGCCTTCATCCTGCCCTTGCGCCAATAAAAGCCGCCATCTTACCATTATCCAAAAAACTGGCACCAAAGGCGCAAGAAATTTATGAAGAATTATCGGCGCATTTTGCTTGTGACTATGACGACGCTGGCTCTATAGGTAAACGCTACCGCCGCTATGACGAAATAGGTACGCCTTTCTGCATAACAGTCGATTTTCAAACAATAGGCGACGAACAAATAGAAGCCGACCACGCCGTAACCGTCCGCTTTCGTGATAGTATGGAGCAAGAGCGTGTAAAAATTACCGACCTCAAAAACTTTGTTACAGAAAAAATGCAATATTAAAATTCGGAAATTCTTGCAACAACATTATAAAATATATGAAGCACCAATTGAGGAGGACTTATTATGTCTACACCACACAAGTATGTTTATATGTTTAACGAAGGTAATGCAAAAATGCGTGACCTTTTAGGTGGCAAGGGGGCGAATTTGGCAGAAATGTCAAACTTGGGTTTGCCTATCCCGCAAGGTTTTATTGTTTCGACCGAGGCTTGTACAGAATATAACACATCAGGCAGGGTGTTAAACGACACCATCCGTGAACAAATTGACATCGCAATTGTTCGTTTAGAATATATGACGGGAAAACGCTTTGGTTGTAAAGAAAACCCATTGCTTGTTTCTGTTCGTTCTGGCTCAAGGGCTTCAATGCCTGGTATGATGGATACTGTACTAAACCTAGGTCTAAACGATATTTCTGTACAAGCAATGGCAAAAAATATTGACAAACGCTTTGCCTACGACAGCTACCGTCGTTTTATAATGATGTTTGCGGATGTTGTAATTGGCTTAGACAAACATCTTTTTGAAGAAGAATTCCGCAAATATAAAGAAAAAGTGGGTGCGTCACAAGACGTAGACCTTAACGGCGACCAAATGTTAGAAGTAGCCGAAATGTTTAAGCGAATTTATAAAGAAACCAAAGGCGAAGATTTCCCAATGGAAGCAAAAGACCAGCTTTATGAAGCTATTTGCGCCGTTTTCCGCTCTTGGGATAACGAGCGTGCGTTTATCTACCGTCGCCGCCACGACATTCCATATAGCTGGGGAACGGCTGTAAATGTGCAATCTATGGTATTTGGCAATATGGGTGATGATAGCGGAACAGGCGTTGCTTTCTCTCGCTGTCCATCGACAGGCGTAAACGAGATTTTCGGCGAATATTTAATGAATGCGCAAGGTGAGGACGTTGTTGCAGGTATTCGTACACCGCTTCCAATCGACAAACTAAAAGACGAAAAACCAGATGTTTATCAAGAATTTGTAAATCTTGCCAAAAAATTAGAAGCACATTATAAAGATATGCAGGATATGGAATTTACCGTAGAGCGTGGCAAGCTATACTTCTTGCAAACCAGAAACGGCAAGCGCACGGCACAAGCGGCTTTGCGCATTGCTATAGATATGGTAAACGAAGGCACGTTGACGGTTGAAGAAGCCCTTTTGATGGTTGACCCACGTTCGCTAGACCAGTTATTGCACCCAATTTTTGACCCCGAAGCATCTGCAAAAGCAGATGTATTGGGCAAAGCCTTGCCTGCATCCCCTGGTGCGGCAAGCGGTCGAGTGTACTTCACAAGCCAAGACGCAATGGATGCTCACGCCCGTGGTGAGGATGTTATCTTAGTACGCAATGAAACCAGCCCAGAAGATATTGGCGGTATGCAAGTAGCAAAAGGCATTTTGACAGCAAAAGGCGGCGCAACCTGCCACGCTGCAATTGTGGCACGTGATATGGGTACGCCTTGCATTTGCGGTTGCGAAGATATTAAGCTAGATTATAATGCAAAAGAATTTACACTTTCTGGCAAATTGTTTAGAGAAGGCGACTATATTTCAATGGACGGCTCGACAGGTAAGGTTTTTGGCGAAAAATTACCAACTGTTGAAAGCAAGATTACAAACGATTTTGCTATATTTATGAAGTGGGCGGACGAACACCGCACAATGCAGGTTCGCACGAATACTGACACGCCAGATTCTGCCGCTCGTGCATTGGAATTTGGCGCAGAAGGAATAGGCTTAACCCGCTCTGAACATATGTTCTTTGAAGCAGAGCGTATTCCAAAGGTGCAAAAAATGATACTTTCTGAAACAGATGCAGAGCGCAAAGCCGCTTGTGATGACCTTTTAGACTTCCAAAGAGCCGACTATTTGGCAATCTTTAATGTAATGTGCGGCTTGCCTGTTACAATCCGCTTGCTAGACCCACCATTGCACGAATTTTTGCCAAAATCTGAAGGGGAATACGACGCACTTGCAAAAGAAACAGGCAAACCTGTAGAGCATTTAAAATCTCTTGCGAAAGGCTTGCACGAAATAAACCCAATGATGGGACATCGTGGCTTGCGCCTTGCGGTTAGCTACCCAATTTTAGCCCAAATGCAAACACGTGCTATAATCGAAGCGGCTATAGAAGCCCAGAAATCAGGCACAAAAGTACGCCCAGAGATTATGATACCTTTGACATTTGATGTTAAAGAATACAAATTTGTAAAAGACATCGTAGAAAATACCGCCAAAGACATCTTGGAAAACTTTGACGGCGAATTGGAATATATGATTGGTACAATGATAGAAATTCCACGTGCTTGCCTAATGGCGGACGAAATTGCCGAAGAAGCCGAATTTTTCAGCTTTGGAACAAACGACCTAACCCAAATGACATATGGTCTTTCCCGTGATGATGCAGGTAAATTTATTAACGACTATATGGAGCAAAATATTTTTGAGGTTGACCCGACAATCCGCCTTGACCAAAAAGGCGTTGGCGAACTAATGCATACCGCCATCGAACGTGGTCGCAGAACCCGTCCAAATATCAAATTGGGCATTTGTGGTGAACACGGCGGCGACCCATCATCAATAGAGTTTTGCCAAAAATTGGGACTTAATTACGTATCTTGTTCACCATTTAGGGTGCCGATTGCCCGCTTGGCGGCGGCACAAGCCGCAATTGCCCAAAAGCGTGGCGAAGATGTGGCAAACAAAGGATAATATTTAACGTAGGGCGGCAATCTAACCTGCCGCCCTTTTTCTAAAAGGAAGGTTACGATGGAAGATTTTATCAAAGCAATTGAGGATTTATTGCAAGGCGAAACACAAGTAAACGCACAAAACTTTGCTAGCTTTGCAAAGGAAAGCGAAATTGAAGTAAAAAATGCAGATGGAAATCTTTGGGAAGCAAATTGGAACAGTAAACGCCTATGCTACATATGGCTCGACGGTGCAGGCAAAAAGCCCGGCCCGTGGACGATTTGGCTGGAAGGTGATTATAGCAATTTCCCCTGTGATTTGGATAATGCAACAGTTAAAAAAGCGTGGGAAAATGTAAATTTATGTACAGATTGCGGCGGTAAATGTACACCTGGAACCACAAAAACAATCTTCGGCAAATCATTTGAAGGTGTATGCAGTTCTCCAATAGCCTTCACAAATCCCGATAAAGCCGCAATAGAATGTGTGAAAAAAATACTTCTAACAAGACAAAATAAGGAGGAAATGAAATGAAAATCAGACCCTATTTAACCTTTGAAGGTCAGTGCAATGAAGCTCTTAAGCTATATCAAAGAGCATTTAATACCGCCCCAGTGCATGTACAAACCTTTGCGGAATTGCCGCCGATACCAGGTTTCGAGCTACCTAAAGAAGCCTTAGACCTTGTAATGCAGGCATCAATACCAATTGGCGACACCTTTTTCCGTTTATGCGATTGCTTCGGTAGACCTTTAAACGCCGCAAACACCGAAATGTTGTCAATATGCATAGAAGCAAGCGTTGAAGAAATTAAACACGCCTTTGCCGTTTTAGCAGAAGAAGGACGCATTGGTTCAGAACTTTCTCCCCAGTTCTACAGCCCTTGTGCAGGCGTAGTCTTTGACAAATTTGGCATTATGTGGAATTTGGTCGCAATGGAATAAATATAGAAAATAAAAAGGTGGTTATACCACCTTTTTATTTTCTATCATCTTTATCAAAAATTTGAATATCATTATCCTTATTTATATTTATTGTTATAGGATTAACAGCGGCTACCAAAAAAACTAGCCAACCGGGATGCCAATATCCAAAATACCCAAACACAAGAAAAGAAGCTATTGCTAGCAACCAAATTAAAATGCTTGCATTAATGCGTCTTTGGGATATAATGCCGCCAACAACAGCCGCAAGTGGGAAAACAATCCAACCGGGATGCCAAAGGTTTAAATAACCAAGTAACAAAAATGCAGCGATTGCCAAAACCCATAAATTAATAAAAATTCGCCATTTTGAACGCTTTGAGCGTTTTGAAGACGTAAGAAAATCTAATTCAAAAATGGCTTTATCTTTTACGGTTCGCTCTTTATTGGCATCTTGCCTTGTTTGGCTGATGACGGGTTCGCCGCCTATCGGCGCACCTTTTAACAAATAATCGGTGCTAACATTAAAAACCTCGCTTAATCGCACAATATTCACAATATCAGGCGATGCTTCGCCTAACTCCCATTTAGAAATAGACTGGCGAGAAACACCAACCATTTCAGCAAGTTTTTCTTGCGACAAATTATATTGCTTGCGCAAAATCTGAATTTTCTCTTCAAACTTCATTATAATACCTCCAAATTTTTGCCAAAACAAAATATAATTTTAGCCTGAAAGGCAAAAACGTACAAGCAATTTCAAGTGGAAATTTTCGCAACTGCTGGTTGCGGGCAAAGTTATGCTTTTTTTAAAAGCCAAACCACAGGTATCAAATTATTATCTATGTCGTCATATTCGTTTTGCTGGCTATTAATATATCCCTCAAAAATCTCTTTTTTATCAGGATGCTTTTCAATAAGCTCGTTTGCACGTGTCGTTATCAAAGCCATACCATCATCTGTGCTGTGATTATCATTAACAACCAATTCATCACCGGATAGGGTTTTGACTATCTCCAAACCAACATCATCAAACAATCTATGCCACTGTTTTTCGGTCAAAAATTCATAATTATTATATTGCACATCATCCTGCGAACCGTCATCAGGCAAAAAACATTCGTCAATCAAAATATGCCCGCTTTTTTTGATGGTTGATTTTAATTTTATCAACATTTCTGCAGGTTCGCCAAGTACATTGCCGACAGCCCCAAAAACCACAACATCATAATCCTTTTCATTTTGCACCGCTTCGTTAATATCACCAACAACAAAATCGCACAAATCACTAACATTATGTTCCTGCGCTTTTTGTTCCGAGAATTCAATAAATTCGGGAATAATATCAATACCCTTAACATAAAAACCAAGTTTTTCTGCAATCTTTACAGACACAGCACCTTTTCCGCAAGCCAAATCAAGCACTTGCACATCATTTGCCAAATTGGTAAACTGCGACAACATCTCAACCATAATAGACGGTTCGCTACCAAGCTCCCAAAAATCTTGTAGCAAATATGGTAAAAACGGTATTAATTCAGTAGTTTCAGCAGTCAACGACCCCGCTAATTTCTCATTAACATCACTCATTAATTTTCACCTCATTATTCAATAATTAAAGACATTAATTCTGAAATGCTCGACACGCCAAGTATTTTCATACCATCAGGACGTTTCAAACCTTTCAAATTTGCTTGCGGTATAATAGCTTCATTAAAACCTAGTTTTGCCGCCTCATCAATGCGCCGCTGTGCGTGATTAGTCGCCCGTACCTCGCCAGCAAGACCAGCTTCACCAAAAATAAGCATATGTGGATTTATTGACGTATTTTTAGAACTAGACATAATAGCCGCAATAGCCGCAAGGTCGGCGGCAGGCTCTGTCAGCTTCATCCCGCCCGCAATATTAATATAACAATCTGCCATAGAAAGCGGCAACCTACAACGCTTCTCTACCATAGCCAACAGCATATTAACACGGTTATAATCCATTCCGCTAGAAACACGGCGTGGGTTAGGGGCTTTTGTAGGAGCAACCAAAGCCTGCACCTCTGCCAAAATCGGTCGACTGCCTTCCATTGCACAAGTTATTGCAGAACCTGCCGCATTAAGCGGACGACCCGTCAACATATATTCGCTAGGATTTGCAATTGCCGCAAGCCCCGAACCCACCATCTCAAAAATGCCGATTTCGCCCGTTGCACCAAAACGGTTTTTAACAGCGCGGATAATGCGGAATCCACCACGGGATTCGCCTTCAAAATACAACACACAATCCACCATATGTTCTAAAATCTTAGGACCTGCAATCGCACCATCTTTTGTAACGTGTCCAACAATAATCGTCGCCATTGCCCTTGACTTCGCCATTTGCATAAAAAGCGACGTACATTCACGCACCTGAGTAATGCTGCCAGCCGCCGATGTTAAATCGGGGTGCATCATAGTTTGTATAGAATCTATAATTAATAACTGCGGATTATGCCGCTCTATCTCAATCTCTACCGCAGATATATTATTTTCGGCAAGAACAAATAAATTATCTTCAAATTTTCCAAGTCTATTAGCCCTCAACACAATCTGTCCTGGGCTTTCCTCTCCCGAAACATATAATATATTAAAATCTTGTTTTTGACAAATTTGTAACAAAATCGTAGATTTACCAATACCCGGCTCGCCACCCAAAAGAATTAAAGACCCCGGCACAATACCGCCAGACAACACCCTATCAAGCTCACCCAGACCTGTCGCAAACTTATCATCTTCAAGCGATTGCACTTCACCAATCTTCTGCGCTTTGCCCGCACCAGTAGGGGCAACCTTCGAGCGTCCGTTTGAAGATGACGATTTAACCGCAGGCACAACTACACTCTCCTCAAAAGTATTAAACCCACCACAAGTAGGGCAACGACCAAGCCACCGCCCTGTTTCATATGCACAATTATTGCAAGTAAAAACTGTCTTTTGTTTTGGCATAATTATCCTCCAAAAGCCCATTCCATACGCCGACCATCTTCAATCAAATATTCCGCATATTTCCCAGCAGAAGCACTTCGCACAGACTTACGCCAAAAACTTTGTGCGACAATATTCTTTATAGGCGTACTAATTATCCATTTGCTTTTATGCAGTTTGAACATCTCGTTAATCAAAACCGACCCAACACCCATTTTGCGGTATTTACGCACAACAAAAAACTCTGCAACCGAAAAAACCTGCGGCTCAACCTCTCTAATTAGCGCAAACCCTGCCAGCTTGCTGTCAATTGTCATCAAATAAGGAAAACGCCCATACTCTACCCAATAATAATCAAGCCAAGAATATCCATACAATCCATTTTTATCAAGCTCTAGCCTATCCGTTTCATCGTCAAATTCACTCATATCATAAAAATAAAGCTCCATCATATTGCGCAAAACGGACTTTTGCTCTATCGTGGCAATGGATATATTAATATTCATTTACTACTCCTTATAAATTATAGGAGCGGGCGTTGTTCGCCCGCCCCACGATACAAATATACTACATTCCCAATTCTTCTTTAGCTTCCTTAAACGCATTAAGCACAAAATCAAGCTGTTCTTTGGTATGCGCCGCAGAAACCTGCGTACGAACCCTAGCCTTGCCACGAGGCACAACAGGGAAGAAAAAGCCTATAACATAAACGCCTTTTTCAAGCATTTTTTCAGCCAATTGCGCCGCTTTTAGCTCATCATAAGTCATTATCGGCACAATAGGATGTGTACCTGGCAAAATATCAAAACCAATTTCTGTCAAACCTTTGCGGAAATATGCCGTGTTTTCTTTCACTCTTCCCACAAGTTCTTTATCATTTTCGACCATATCAAGCACGGTAAGGCTTGCACTTGCGATAATTGGTGAAAGTGTATTAGAGAAAAGATAAGTACGAGAGCGTTGACGCAAAATATCAATAATAGCCTTTTTGCCCGATGTATAGCCACCTGACGAACCGCCCAAAGCCTTGCCCAATGTTCCTGTTAAAATATCAATACGGTCAATAACATCGCAATGCTCATGTGCACCTTTAAGATTATCGCCAATAACACCAACACCGTGGCTATCATCCACAATAACGATAGCATCATATTTGTCTGCCAAATCACAAATAGCTTTAAGGTTGGCAATGTTACCGTCCATAGAGAAAACACCATCGGTTACAATCGCTTTAATACGGGCGTTTTGTGCATCTTTAAGCTGCTGCTCCAAATCTGCCATATCATTGTTTTTATAACGATAACGTGCCGCCTTGCACAAACGTACGCCGTCGATAATACTTGCGTGGTTTAGTTCATCGCTAATAATAGCATCCTCGGCAGTTAAAATAGTTTCAAAAAGCCCTCCGTTAGCATCATAACAAGAGCTATACAAAATAGTGTCTTCTGTACCTAAAAAGTTCGATAAACGAGCCTCAAGCTCCTTATGCAATTCCGATGTGCCGCAAATAAAACGTACGCTAGAATACCCATAACCCCAACGCCCAATACCTGCAACAGCCGCCTCTTTAACCTTGTCATTGTTTGACAAACCCAAATAATTATTGGCACACATATTAATAACACCTTTTGTCGCCGTAGTGTCAATCTTAGCCCCTTGCGGCGTGGTTATAATACGTTCGGTTTTCCAAAGCCCGCTGTCTTTAATCTGTTGGGTCAAATCTGCCCAATGTTTGTACGCTGTTTTCATTTTTAATCTCTCCTAAATTTATTATTTGTATAATTTACTCCCAAGACAAAACAGTTTTAATACCTTCGCCATTTATCATAGTTTGGAAAGCCTTGTCAAAATCAGCATAATGGAAATCGTGCGTTACCGTTTTTGCAATATGCTCTGCAAGCCCGCTTTGCAACAACGCAGTCATTTTATACCAAGTATCGTACATCTCACGTCCATAAATGCCTTTAAGATGAAGCATACGGAAAATTATCTTATCCCAATTAAGCACAGGATTGTCCGCAAAAATACCCAAAATAGCAATTTTGCCGCCATTTGCCATATTATCAACCATATCCGCAAAGGCTTCTGGGTTGCCGCTCATTTCCAAACCAACATCAAAGCCTTCTTTCATACCCAATTCTTTAACAACGTCGCTAATTTTTTCGTTTTTAATATTTACCGTGCGGGTTGCGCCAAGCTCTTTTGCTACAGCAAGCGGCGCATCACGCCGTGCAGTTACAACAATATTTCTAGCTCCCGCCATTTTCGCGACAGGTATAGCCATCAACCCAATAGGACCAGCACCAGTTATAAGCACATCTTCACCCAAAAGCGGGAAGGATAGGGCGGTATGTACCGCATTGCCCAGCGGGTCAAGCACAGAAAGTATTTTTTCGTCAATGCCTTCAGGACAAGCCCAAATATTCGACGCAGGTATAGCGGCGTACTCAGCAAAAACACCATTGATATTAACGCCAATACCAACAGTCTGACGACAAAGATGTTGCGCACCTGTAATGCACCAACGGCATTTGCCGCAAACAACGTGCCCTTCACCGCTTACAAGCTGTCCAATTTCAAAACCCGTTACATTTTCGCCAATCTCTACAATCGTACCAACATATTCGTGTCCAATTATCATTGGCGTTTTAATGGTGCGCTGCGCCCAAGCATCCCATTTATAAATATGCACATCAGTACCGCAAACGCTGGTTTTGCGCATTTTTACCAACACATCATTTTTACCGCAAACAGGCACGGGCACGTCCTGCACTTCCAAACCATTATACTCGCCACGTACTTTAACAATTGCTTTCATCATTTTATCCACAGGTAAAAACCTCCTAAAATTTAGATGTTAATATTATAACAAAAATATCTAGCAAGCGCAAGGACTTTTGCAATGAAAACAAATAATAAACATCATTGGCATATTTTATATTTAAATCATAAAATAGTCCCCGAAAAATCAACACTTCAACCAATCAAAGTCAAAAATCACCAATCAAAAAATAATATTTGACAATATTTAAAAAACATTTGACTATTTGCAAAAAAAGGTATTGACTTGTGTGTGTGTGTGTGTGTTATAATGTAACCACAACGTTGAATTACATATACGTGTACACGAGGGGATGTGGTTGCCTTGAAGTTAGAAACTGCAAGCGATGACGAAATATCTTTTTGCAAGACGAGTAAGACGAGTAAGGTATGCAAGGAAACTGTATTAATGGTTTTCTCAGATTAATATGATTATTTAGGAGGATTTTATATGAAAAACACAAGAAAACCTATAGCCTTATTTATGGCATTGCTGATGCTATTTAGCATTGTAACTCCGTTTAGTGTATCAGCAAACACATCTGACATTAGACAGCAAGTTAATGTCTTTGAATTGGAATATGCTCAAGCAAACATTAATTCGTTGGTTCGGTTTGCTAACATCCCGCAGGAGCTTAGAGAAAGACTTGGCTTCAATGACAAGACGATAAGCGCAGTAAAACAATTGTCAGACTTTAACGGCGAAATATACTACATAGTAGAGTTTGAACCATTTGGATACATAATCTTTGATAATGCATTTACACTGCCCTTGATATTAAATGGTGATGGTATATCGCCATACATAAATCTATATGATAATCTGATATTTGGCGGCCCCACACATTACTATGTTAAGCCTGATATGCAACCAAGAAATGGCGATACTTTATTTGTACATACTGTTTTGGATACGGAATTAGTGGCGGATGCTATAGAGATGCAAATGCTACAACAAGAGAGCAGGATGATTTATGAAGCGGTAGAGCTTTCGACCGAAGCAACTTTGGATAGTAGTCGTTCGTTGGTTGCTCCGCTTACGACGTATTCTGGTGCTTTTTTAAGAAGATGGACGGTAATTATAGAAGCGAACACGACAAACTTTAACCGAGAAGGAAACTGTGGTTATGTAGCTGCGGGGTTGGCGGTTTGGTATCACCGCCAAGCAAGAGGTTTTAATACGTTTGCTAGAGGTGGTTTTAATACTGGGCTGATAGCTGAAATTCAAAATGGTCGACCTCATACCACCATTGGACCAGAAGTAGCAACTGCTTTGACGCAATATGCTAGGGCTAATGGAGTTAATAATTTGAATGCAATAGCCCACATTGCTCCGAGTTCACATTACCTATTTGAAACAATTGAACGAGATATACCAGTAGTGTTGCTGGGCAGGCTTCCTGACCCTAATCTTGGTTCTAGTGGAAAAATGCTCCACGCTGTAACTGTTTTCGGCGTTGAATGGTTTCGCCATTCTATTTTTAGTAGTGATTGGTATTATTTTGTTCATTATGGATGGGGTAGAGAGTACAATAATCAAGTTATACACAGTTCTATAGCAACTATACAAAAAGGATTTGCTGTGCATTTTGAGCGTTAATTAGCTTTATAAATACAAAAGGCGGATGAAGCATCCGCCTTTTGTATAACTTGTTTTAAGAGGTGGTTTTGTATGAAAAAAATTAAATTTTTATTATTTGTATTATCCCTTTTGTTGATATTATCAAGTTGTACAGGAATTATAAGAACAAGGAAAATGTGGGATTATTATACCGAGTACCACTTCGAGCTTCCATTTAGACCAAGCGACTATGCGCAACTTGGTGGTGGTGGACATTTATGGTTTACTGCGGATTACACTATGGAACAAATGAAGCAGTTTATTAATGATATGGGCTATGTCGCAAATATATATCAAAATGGCGATGCTTCAACTATGCTGATTTCAGCAGAAAGAGATGAGCGTATTTATTACTTTGTTATCTTTGATGCAGTTTATTCTCAAGGTATTTATAGATATGTGTTAGATAGAGCGTCTGCAAGTTTAATGATTGGAGTTCCTGACCCTCGTATTCCAAGTTTGTATGTATTTTTGGCACCTATACATATACTTAGAGAGGTGAGTGAAGGTATTTATAGAGCTTACGAAACTTTTGAGTATATTGCCGATTTCTACCTTTCGACAGGAAAGAATGATGTAGAAATTGACTTTGATAACAAGACGATTTACTTTCAAACAGCAGGCAACCAACAGTCAAGATGGCGACAAGGCACGATTGTTATGCAATATATCGAAACAGAAGATGGGAGTTTTTTAGAAATAAGACCCCTAGAGTTATATTGAAGAGGAACTTCCGTATGAAGAAATTAATTAGATTAACCGCTGCTTGTTTGGCGATGGTTATGGTTTTTATGGCTTTACCTGTTGGTTTGTCTGCTCAAAATGCAGGCATTAGGGCGGATGATATTTTAATACAATTATCGTCCATTGATTTTGGCTCAACAGCGTCCAATCTTCGTGTAGAAGGTTCGGGAACGCACGGTATTCAGATTGGAGCATTTTGGGAACATATTAGGGTTAGAAACAGCTTCATTTCCGATGGAAGAACCCTAACTTTAGAGGTTGAAGGTATTTGGGCAATAGGAGCTGACCCGCTTGGCATACCTATGTATCTACGAATACCTGATATTTGGACACGAACCGTTAGAATACCTGTGTTAGGATGATTTTATGAAAAAGAGCAAGCGGCAACCAATTAAGCATATCGACATTATGATAATATTGATAGTTTCGCTATGTGTGGCGGCTTTGACTTCTTTGTTGCTTTCATTTATCTTTTATTCGACAGAGGAATTTACCGCAAGAACCGTGTATTATTTCGGCTTTCCTAGCACTTTTCTTAGCTGGACTGTATATACAGGACCGTTAAGCGGAACCAATCGCTTGTTCCCTCCGCAATTCCATTATGATTTATCAAGATTGATTATCAATATAATTAATTTGTGGATTCCGTTGCTAGGAGTTTCGTTGTTGGTTAATTGGATGCGGAAGAAGGTTATTAAAATCAAATCCGAATAAGTTGATTGTTGCAATCTGCCATCGATGATTTTTTCCGTTTTCAGGGGTTATAATTTATGTTTATTACGATATTCTTTATAGCGTGCCTTTCATTTGGTGCATTGATGTTTCTTTTAAGAGGAGCTTACAGTCTGTTACACAAAGGTGATTTTGAAAGAACGCTACAGATAACCCGAAAAATAGCAACCGACATACCTGACCATAAAAAGTTTAATCTTAATCATAAAGCAATAAATCGGATATGGGGATTTTGCCTTTTTGGTATGGCTGGGGCGTATGCTATTGCTGCAATTGGCATAGCTCTTGAAGTTATGTGGATTATCATTGTTGCTGGTGCAATTTTTATAACTGTATGGTTTGATGGTGAAAGTCGCCTAAGAAAGTATGTCAAGAAAAGCATTGAAGAACAATCGTCAAAATAATTTTGCACATCCACAACCCCAACCATCACTCGTGGTTTGGGGTTGTGTGTTTATATAATGAGGTGGTTGTTGAGATAAAAAATCTTGCGTTAGGGTTGCAATCTTACCCAAGCTGGACTATAATGGAAATATCAAGCAATAAGGGGTGTTTACAATATAAAATGAAAGAAAAGAAAAAACTTTCGAGAAAACAGGCTTTTCTGATACATTCAGGATGCTATTTGTTTTTAGCATCTATGTATATTGTGTATTATGCTTGGTTGCGAGATGCTTTAACTCC
>WRBJ01000028.1 GCA_009784615.1 Defluviitaleaceae bacterium
AAAAAAAGTTTTTTGGGTGTATTGTTGTCTTTGTCAAGGGATGACGATAACAACAAGCTACGTCATTGCGAGGGCTACTAAATACCCAAAGCAATACACATCAAGCCCGAAGCAATCTAGTAAGGGGTGTACGAACAACAGCGTATACCCTCGCCGCCCACCATTGCAAAAATTTAAATTTTATTATTTCGTTGTCAAAATCGTAGATGACAGTGGCGGTAATGTGATAAAAAGCGTACCTTCGTCTAACAAAAAGGTTTTTTTGTCAGCAATAAAATGATTTTCGGTAGTTAACAATATGCGGGTTAGGGTCGAATTTGGTGCAATTTCAGCCCGCCAAGCAGGCAGTGCCAACGATTTATGCTCATAGCTATTGTTGATAGCTATTATAATAGACTGCTTGTCATCCCAACGGGCGTATGCAATAACACCATATTCGCCGTGCAAATAGTCAAGCGAACCACCACGCAATGCAGTATTTTCTTTGTGTATGCGTATTATTTCTTTATGAAAATCAAGCATAGTTTCATCTTCATTGCCCCACGGGAAGGTGCGGCGGTTGTCGGGGTCTGTCCAACCCGCCAAACCTGCTTCGTCGCCATAATATATTGTAGGACAACCCGGCAGGGTAAAAAGCGCAGTAGTTGCAGATAGCATTATAGCGGCAACTGTGCCGTCATTTGCGGTATGGTTGCCGTGTGTATGCAGGCGACCTATGCGCATATTTGTGCGGGTTAAGAAGCGGCTGTGGTCGTGGTTTGATAGTTGGTTCATTGCAGAAGATAATGCGGCGTGCGGTAATTTTGTGGCATAATGGCGCATTGCACCCTCAAAGGCGGCGGCGTTGTTTAACAAATCTGGCAAAAATTTTTCGCTATGCTTTTGCATGCCTGTAAAAAACCACGATATAGGCTCCATAAAGCCATCATAATTCATCACGCTATCCCAAGCGTCGCCTTGCAGCCAATATGACGGGTTGCCGTAATGCTCTGCCAAAATAAAGGCTTGCGGATTTGCGGCTTTTACACGATTGCGAAAATCCTGCCAAAATTTAAGATTAAATTCGGGGGCTTGCCCAAGGTCGGCGGCAACATCAAGCCGCCATCCGTCAGCATTATACGGTGGCGACACCCAATCAGCCGCCACACGCAAAATTTCCTCATAAAGCTCTGGCGAGCCTTCAAAATTCAACTTAGGATGGTTTTCGTGTCCCCACCAAGCCTCGTATTTATCGCCATTCCATATAAAGTATTCGGGTTTTTCATCAAGCCATCTATGCATATGCCCGCAATGGTTAAAAACGCCGTCAAGTATAACTTTTATGCCCTTTGAATGGGCAAGCGCAATTAAATCTGCAAGCAAGGCATTGTCGCCAAAATGCAGGTCTACATTGTCATAGTCAGAAATATCGTATTTATGACTTGATGGAGAGGTAAATATGGGATTAAGATAAATTGCCTCTATGCCCAAATCTGCTAAATAGTCCATTTTTTTGGCTATACCAGATAGGTCGCCGCCATAAAAATTGCAGATGTCCACAGGTTGCACAGGCTCGTCCCAATCCATTTTACGGGCAGGGTAACCAAGATAGGTATATTCGCCATCCGTAACATCATTGGTGGGGTCGCCATTATAAAATCTATCTATAAAAATTTGATACATAACTGTATTTTGTGCCCAAAGCGGCACATCAAAATCAGGGATAACGCGGAAATTAAACTCTGTATTTATCACATCTGTTACGCCTGCTTTGTTATAAAAATATTGACGGTTATCTGCTGATATAATAAAATAGTATTCAATATTATTTTGTAGCATTATTTGGATTTTATAATAATCAAACAAGCCTTTGCTACAAGATTTTTGCATTGGTATACCAATACCATTTATCATCAAAAGCACATCTTTTATATCATCTTTACCAACCCGCAAAGCAATTGTAATTGTTTCGCCTTTTTTGGCAAAAGGATTGCTAACAAAATTGCGGGTTTCATCCGAGAATATTGCTTGTTTATTTAGCTTTAGCATTTGTATGTCCTCCATTACGTATGACAGAGCATATGGGCAAAACGCCCTATCAAAAATTATATCATATCAATTATAACATAACAATATAATTATTTGACAAAAATTACATAATACATTCTTCGTCAAATAATTATAGTCTTTAGTAAAAAATATGTTGATAAATGCATCTGTGTGTGTTACACTGATATTACCTAGGTTGGTAAATGATGGTATGCGCAACCGTCTTAAACTTGTCTGCGGCAAAATGCCGCTATTTAAAAGGAGCGATAGATATGAAGTATCAAAGAATGTTAAGGTTTTTGGTTTTAACGGTTATAATGATTACGACAGCGGTTGGCGTCTTGCCAACAATGGCATCACAAGAGCAAGCTCCGCCGCCATTAGGAAGCGTACATATTTCTGATGGATTTTATTTAAGCCAAAATGCCGTTAGTGGCGATTTTACAATTATCGAATTTTCAGAAAAAGAACTTCAAGAATTACAAGCAAACAACCTTACACGTAGCTCTGAAATTTTGGTAGGCGCAACGCTTGTATTGCCCGGTACGCTAAGTGATAGAGAAGCAAACGATATGAAGCAACAATTTATTAGCGAGGCTACATCTGATATATCGGTTAATAAATCGGATTTGGTTTGCGATGTACATATCGACAACCGTTTTATCGTAGGGCATAATGTAACATTTATGCGTGTTGAAAATATGACTGATTCTCATCGAGAAGCCACGCCAACCGCTTTTGCAATGGCACAAGGCGGCATTACAATATCTATTAGCGAAACAAGAGGGGTAAGCAACCAATTCACTTCAACAATGGGGCTTTCTGCAGCTGGAGTTAGTGCAGGCGTTGGTTTTTCAGTAACCGAAACACGCAACGTTACCATTTCTGGTTCGTGGTTGGTTCCTTCAAATTATGGAATGGGTAGATTGGATGCATTTGTTCTTTTTAGCAGATATCAATTTCAAACAATATGCGGTCATTGTATGCCAGCAATTCAAATTGGTCAAGCCTTTAGGGTGAACGGCGGTGTGCTTTTCACAAGAACAAGGGTTTCTTAATTCTGATGTACATAATTTTTTTCAATTTATTTTATTTTTTTGGTGCATCAAGTTGTGCTTGGGGCATATATAAAGCAATTAAAAAGTCATTTACTGCAAAAAACATCATTAACTCTGTGCTATTTTGGACATCCATCATAGGTTTTGTAGCGATTGTATTTTTGTGGATTTTTACAATGATTATAATTAATAGAGGTTATCAACTAAGCGTATGAGCTATTATTTAATTTTTGTTATAGTTGGTCTATGCACAACATTGTCAATTATGATTTTAGCTACATTGTGATGTTTTGGGCAATTTTGACCTAAAACCGATTTTAACTCTACAAAATCGAAACAGCTCGCCAAGCAGACGAGCTGTTTTTGCATATTTTATGGTTGACAAGCCTTTGCCAAAATGCTAAAATTAACGTATATTTTGACAAATTACGCTAGGTGGTGCTTATATATGAACGATAAAGAAAAATTTGAAGAAAAATTTGGGTCGGTTGAGGAATTTTCCCGTTCTGCGGTTGGGTCGCTTTTTGATGACAAGATGGCGGCAGATATTAAGCCTATGGTCGAAAGCAGTATAGATGAAGACGAGCTTGCAAAGCAAGAATTACTAAAGGGGCTATTTGGCGATGGACCAAGTAGCGATATGCCAAAAAAACCGCCGTATCAACGGATGGGTAAAAACACCGACCCAGAAGCAGAACATCAAGCATATTTAGATTTAGCGTCGGAGCAAAACCGCAAGGCACAACTAAAAGAACAAGCGGAAAAAGAAGCGTCAATTAAACATCGTGAAGAACAATTAAAAGATTTGCCAAAATCACCCCGCCCCGTCAAACGTGAAAAAGAAGAAACCGCACCGCAAAGAACCGCCAAGCCACAACAAGCACAACCTGCATATAGGCTTGATATGCGCAAGGTTGCGGCGATTGGATTATTTTTTGTGCTAGTGATTTTTGGAGTTTTAGTATGGCAGATTGTTGCAACCAATAACGAACTTGCCAATGCAAATGAACAAATAGAAGCCTTGTATGCCGATGTTGAAGAGCTGGCAGAATTGCGCCACCAAAATATGGAATTGGCAAATAATATCGAACAATTGCAAGCACAGCTTGATGCAATGGGTACAACGGATTTGCCAAATGAAACGGATAGTGATAACGATGATATATTGCCGCCAACACTAGACACAACCACCACAGCACCAACGCAGACGGGTCAAACAACATCACCCAATATACCAAACACCACAATTGATGCGGCTGGAAGGTTAATTTATACAATACAGCCCGGCGACAATCTATCCATTATATCCCGCCTGTTTTTTGGCGACACAACCCGCGTTGCAGACATTAGAGCGGCAAATGGTATGACAAACGATACTGTTATTACAGGCAACACACTAATTATACCTAGAAACTAAAAGGGCGTTATGCCCTTTTTTATTGCAAGCAAATCTCAGTCAATATGCGACATCTTCTTCAAAAAATCTAAAGTCTTTTTATCAATGTTTACAATTACGCAACTTTCGCACATTCCAAGCACATCAATAACAATTTCATCAAGACCACATACCTCATTTTCGTTGTAGATACATAATTCAAATTCGCATTTCATAACCTTATCCTCCTAAATTATATCATCATTTTTTATAAATAATTTATAATGAATTACATTTTATCATAAAATTTGTGTAAAATCAATATAAAGTTTATAAAAAATTTGTGCTGTGAGGTGATATTTTGGAAGATATAAGGTTCATCAATATACGTTTAAATAAGGAAGTTCACGATAAATTTAGATATGCTTCAGAATATGAAGGTAGGTCAATGAGCAAGCAAACAATTTATTTGATTAACAAATATGTTAGAGAATTTGAAGTTGAAAATGGAAAAATTGAAATTGAGCGTGATGATAAATAAAAACGGGCAAACAAATCGTTGCCCGCAGTTAAGTTGTATTTTATTTTCCCACTAGCTTGCCATCACGCATTTCAAAAATTAAATCTGCTTTATCGGCAATGTCGTTGTTATGGGTAACAATTACAATAGTCTTGCCCGCTTTGTGTATGCTTAAAATATGCTCCATAACATCTTTTTCGGATTGCGAGTCCAAATTGCCTGTGGGTTCGTCCATCAGCAATATATCTGGGTCGTTGGCTAAAGCTCTTGCAAGGGCTATGCGTTGCATTTGACCGCCCGACAACTCCGATGGCTTAAAGTTTGCTTTGTCAGACAGCCCAACCATATCAATAAGCTCTAAAGCCCGTTTGTTTGCGGGCTTTGTTTTTTTAAACATCATAGCGGTTTGTATGTTTTCGATAGCGGTTAGGTTTTCCAAAAGATTAAAAAATTGGAAAACAAAACCGATTTTTTCGCTCCTTAATTCTGACAACGCATTATCGTTTAGGGTAGAAATGTCGGTGTTTTCTATAAATACATTTCCGCTTGTCGGTCTGTCTAACCCGCCTATTAACTGCAAAAGTGTGCTTTTACCGTGTCCTGATGTACCTACAATACAGCTAAAAGAACCCCTTGGGATTTCTAAGCTAACTCCCTGCAAAGCGTGGGTTTTAACCTTATTGCCATATGTTTTTTGCAAATTTTGTGTTCTAATAATATAATCAGACATTTCGTATCGCCTCCATAGGGGTTAGTCTTGAAGCCTTAAAAGCGGGATAAAGTCCTGATACAATCGAGATTAAAACCGACAACCCCAATACAATAAACAGTAAGGAAAAAGAGAATGTAACGGCGGTATCGGGCGTGCCAAGCACAGCCACAAATTCGTTTTGCTGTATTAAAGGTGCTGCAAGGCGGGACACAACAAAGCCCACCGCAAAACCTAGCAATCCGCCCAGCAAGCCATAAAGCCCAGATTCCAAGATAAACACCCTAAAAATTACATTACTTTTTCCACCCATTGCACGAAGTATGCCTATTTCGCGCCGACGCTCATAAATTGCCGTCATCATTGTATTAATAATTCCAAAAGCGGCGGCAATTAGGGCAACGCTGGCTATTAACTGCAAAGTAATTTCCAAAGAACCCAAAATCATTAATACCGAATTTAAGAGCTCCTCATTTGTAGAAACTGATAAATTAGCAATATTTGTAATGGCTGATATATATCGGTCTGTTTGGGTTACATCATCCACAGTAACGGCGATAAAAGACACATAATCGCCCAAACCAAATACTTCTTGGGCAGTGTTTAGCGGCATAAAGATGGCTATATCATCATTGCTGTTGGTTTCGTCCAACACCGCCACAATGGGATAATCCTGCCCACGTAGTGTTATAACGTCCCCAACGCCCATTTCAAAACGTACAGATATGCTGTTGCCAATGATTATAGATTGCTCATTAACATCTGCAAAATATATACCTTCTGCTACGCTCCATTCTCTATGCGCTTTCATTTCATCAGGCAAAATGCCTATAAGGGTTACAGGTGTTTCTTGCACAGATGAAGCAAGAGTAAGGTAAGGCACTGCGCCTGTTATGCCATCAATTGCGGCAATTTGCCCGACAATTTCACGAGGGATAGATTCCGGAAGATGGTCGCCTGTTAAAACTGCCATATTGATAAACGGGCAGTCCGCCCTTGCCATAACAATCAAGTTAGCACCAAGCGCATCAGCCTGATGACTTACTTCCGAACGCAGATTATTACCCATTGATAATAACGCTACAAAAGCCGCCATTCCTATAGTTATGCCTAGCAGGGTAAATACAAAACGCCCTTTGCGCCGCAATATATTTTTAGATACAAGTTTTAATATATTCATCTTATCACTCCGCTATTTCAAATCTTGTAGTTGTTAGGGTGAAGCCGCCGCAACAAGGCGGATTTTCCACAAGCATACCTTCGATTGTAACCTTGTCGCCTACCCTAGGCAATGCTTGGCTTCCACGATATTCAACAACAATATCAAATGTTCCAGCTTCGTTTTCCAAGGTAAAATCACGTGCGCTAACAGTGCCCACAATGCCTGTAAGGATTATTTCACCTAAATAAGCATTGGGGTTGTTTTGAATATCTTCTATGGCAAAAGTCCCACCGTCGGGGTTGTTTTCCCCTTGACCGACATCGCCGCCGCAAGCGGCAAGAATAAAAACAAACACTACTGCAATTAATAAAATAGTTAATTTTTTCATAATAAATATCTCCTTTAATTTTGAATATTTGGACAAGATGCACCGCATTGCGATAAATCCAATTGCGGTTGAACTACGCTATAGCTTTTTAAATCTTGAAATTCATCATAATTACGGCGTAACACACAGCTACATTGCCCAACCGACGTTGCCGCAACAACACTAATTGCCCCAAACATAGCCACAATAGATATTATAATACCAAATACAGATGTCTTGCCCATTTTCATAATAGCAACAATGCGCTTTTCAATAGGCTTTTTGGAAAAACCGCTAAAGCTAGGCGAAAGGCTTCTATTTTCCTCTAGCCCCACTAGGGTTAAAGCATATCCTGTTCTTCCGTCCTTATCAAGCGATTTCACAACAGCCTCATCACAGGCAAATTCAATATCACGGTTTGCTAATATATACATTATCCAAACCAAAGGATTAAACCAATGCAGGCACAAAACCGCCGCAAGTAACCATTTTTTTATTAGGTCATAACGCCTTATATGCGCCATTTCGTGGGCAAGCACATATGCCAATCCTTCTTCATCCTGCCAGTTAGTTGTCTTTGGGAATAATATAACAGGGCGCAATACTCCAAAAACCAGCGGTGCATTTATTCTATCAGATTGCCGCACACGCACTATACGTTTGATATTTTGCCGTGCCATCCAATTGTTAATAAACTCGCTTTCTATAGGTATTGCCGACATATATTCTTTGCAGTGTCGAATATGAGTTAATACAAACATCAAGGCAAGCACAATAGCCCCAATAATCCATATAATATTCATCCACAACAGACCGCTTGCAGCATTTTCTATAACAGATATACTAGAAGTTATAGGCCGAGCAACAGATGTATATATAGGTATGTAAAACGGCAAAAGCAAACGCAATAACGCAATACCCCACAAAAACATAAAGGTCTTTTTTGACATTTTGCTTTCAATAAAGCGGCGTAATGTCACTATCAAAATAATTAATATTGATGCGGCAACACTCATTTGAAAAATACTCACAATCGTCCCTCCATCTCATTAATTAAATCTTTAAGTCGCCCAATTTCATCCATCGACAGCGAACCACGCCCCAATATAGATGCAACAAGCTGGTCGGCCGCCCCATCATACATTTTTTTGATAAGCTCGTTAGTTTCGTATTCCCGCACATCTTCAATACTAACAATAGGTCTGCAAACAAAATTTGGCTCGCTACGCCCAAGAGCCCCTTTTTCAATGCAACGCTTAATTATTGTGTAGGTCGTGGTTTTGCTCCACCCCACTCGCTTTGCCAAAATTTCTGCCAATCTTTTTGCGGTAGCTTCGCCTTCATCCCACAAAACATTCATTAGCTTTAATTCTGCATCAAACAGCTTTATAGCCATATTTCACCTCCGTTCTAGCTCATTAGAACAAATTTTATTCATTCTATCACATTAGAATATAGGTGTCAAGATATTTTTAAATAAAATATATCTATCAACAGCCCCAACCATTGTTTTGTTGACAAACATCTTTGGTTATGATAAAATATATGCAATGAAAAATTAACGAGGTGGAATATGACAAGACGTATAAAACGTAATTTGTTAGTTATGGTTAGTGCATTGGGGCTATATGCTATTTACGTAGTTATTATGCCTGTATTAGAACGTCCGTTGCACGAGCTTTTGCTTATATATGCAGTAATTTTTGCCGTATTGTATTTTTTAAACCGCAAAAACATTTGGGCGGTGCAGGGTAACTATTTTTACATAACAGGGCATTATACACGTGCTAGGGTCTTGTTGCGCAAGGCTACCAGTGCTGGGGTTAAAAGCCCGCATAGCCATCTATATTACGCTCTTTTATTAATGCAAGAAGACAATGATGCACAGGGTGCTTTTAAACAGTTAGACAGGGCTTTAGAACTTGCCAAAACTGTAGCAGACGAGAAGAATACACTAATAACTGTTGCAACCTGCCACTGGATGAACAAAGACCCAAAAGCTGCCATAAAAGTTTTGGAAGATATGCGTGAAAAATATGAATATGTCAATACATCTGCATTAACAACCTTGGGCTTTTTGTATATGGCCGAAGGCGATTTAGACAAAGCACTGGAAATAAGCAATATGGCTGTAGAGGATGATGGTAATTATGCGTCAGCTTGGGATAATCTAGGGCAAATTTATTATAAATTAGAAGATTTTGATAAAGCTCGCAATGCTTTTGAACAAGCGTTATCACTTAAAGGCACGCTTGCCGATAGCAATTATTTTATGGGTATATTATGTGAAAAAGACGGACATACAGACCGTGCAAAAGAATATTTCCGTATGGCAAGCATTAGCCCAATTACATTTTTTAACACAATAACACAAGAGCAAGCGGACGCAAAATATAGCGAATATCAAGAAAGCAATGAATAACCTGTGAGGTGTTCATATGGACAACAAGCAAAAACAACAACTTTATGAAGAGTCTAAAATAAAGCAAAACAATTTTGTTATTGCGGCGCAAAACCCTAATATCAAGGGGCGAATAACAACCAATATCACCGAACCCGACGGCGAGGTGCATTGGTTTATTCGTTTTAATATTCCGCTAGACCCTACAACAGTAAACAGAAACACAATGAACATAACCGACAAAAAGGGATATATATTAAACTCTATTATAACTTACGACGACACCCGCAACCTTATCGTTCTTAACCCAATGGATTTATATCGACAAAACGAAAGCTATATACTAAATGTGTCTAAAAAGGTGCGACCAGCACGTGGTAAGCCTCTAAAAAAATCCATACACATTTTATTTAAGATTGTAAACAACGAAATTTCGGAGTTCGAGATACTAAAAAGCACCGCAAATATACCAAAAGCTCGCAAAAAACCATCAAGCCTGCGCCGTCAAGAAGTGCAAGAGCTGTTAAAGTCAAAGGCATATTCTAAAGACGTAGATGTTATAAAAAAAGTTGGCTCACCTACATTGCCATATGGTGCAATCGGCATTAAACTACATCTGGCAATAATTGGGTTGTCCGCAATGACATTTAGTTTGTTAAGCCAAAACACCATTGTAATAATAGGCGGTATGGTGGCGGCATTATTAGGTTTTTTGCACATTATTTTTCAAATGCGAAAGCCAAATATACGTTCTGCAATCATCTATGCCTTCGGTGTGTCAGCATTTAATAAAGGCAAGTATGCGGCGGCACAAAAATCTTTTGAAAAAGCAATCGAACAAAACCATAATAACGAATTAGCAGAATATGCTTTAAATAAAGTATATTACTTCTTGAAAACAAAATAGGAGAACAAATAGCTATGAGCACACAAAGGAAGATATACATAGCCGATGACGAGGCTAATATACGCATTGCCATAAAGACCTTTTTAGAAAATTCAGGGTTTTTAGTAAAAGACTTTGAAAGCGGAGATTTACTAATGGAGGCTTTTGCAGATAATCCAGCCGATTTGGTTGTGCTTGATGTAATGATGCCGGGTTCTAATGGTTTTGTAATATGCAAGACGTTGCGTGAAAAATCGACCGTACCTATTATAATGCTAACCGCTAGGGACAGCGATTTGGACTATGCAACAGGGCTTGATTTAGGTAGCGATGACTATTTAATCAAACCATTTTCGCCAATGGCTTTGGTAAAGCGTGTAGAAGCTATTTTTAGACGCATTGATTTCGAGCGGGGAGCAAAAGCGTGAAAAAGAAAGTTAAAATCCGCAAAAGGATATTAGTAACCTTTATAGGGTTGCTGTTTTTTGCGTTTGCAATTACGGGTGTTATTATTAATCTTGCAATTAGCTTTGATTTTGCACGTATAGCACACATTTTATTTGCCTCGGTTAGTGTGATGTTTATTTTTGCCGCTCTTTCCACATATTTTTTGTCAAACTCTATAACAAAACCAATTGAGAAATTAGGTGATTTTGCCGCTAAAATCGGCAAAGGGAATTTTGATGCAAATGATTTTGAATTTGAAGATGAAGAACTCGCCGATTTAAACGACGCATTAAACAAGTCTGTAAAGCAATTAGCCGCTTATGATAATGAACAAAAAATATTTTTTCAAAATGCTTCGCACGAATTACGCACACCATTAATGTCAATAAAATGTTACGCAGAAGGTATTGCGGTCGGCATTATGTCACCCAAGGAAGCCGCTGAAACCATTTTGTCAGAAACAGACAAATTAACAGAGCTTGTAAAAGATTTGCTATATATCTCGCAAATCGACAATTTAACAACAGCGCATACAAAAACTAATGCAAATTTAATACAAGTTATTAAGGAGTGTGCCGCAAGACAACAAGCTATGGCAGACAAGCGCAATATCCATTTTGTATATGATTTTGATGACAATGAAATAATGCATAAATGCGTAATGGAGCTTATTTCACGTGCAATCGATAATCTTGTAGCCAACGCAATACGCTATGCAAAATCCGAAATTACACTTGCCTGCCGCAAAAAAGGCGGACACATTTTTATAATCGTATCAGATGACGGCGATGGTATTGAAGCAGATGTTATGCCGCATATTTTCGAGCGTTTTTATAAGGGAGAAAACGGAAACACAGGCATTGGTTTATCTATTGTTAAATCTATTGTAGAACAACACAAAGGCACAGTAGCGGCAGAAAGTGCTAATAATAGCGGGGCAATTTTTACAATAGTGCTACCTGCATAACGGAGGATTTTTATGACTGTACAATTTAGCGATGTTGAATTTGAAAAACTAAAGAAAATGCTGTGTGTTTACGAATGGGGTCTACAAACTTTGATGACAAAATTACGCATTGTACATAGCGATTTAAAATCCTTTCAAGATAAAGATATTATCGACCATATATCCAGCCGCCTAAAAACTCCTAGCTCCATAGCACTTAAATTATATAAATTAGGTAAACCCCTTACGGTAGAATCTGCGGCAGAAAACCTTTTCGACATTGCGGGTTGCCGCATTATATGCCATTTTAACGAAGATATAAATTCGTTGGTGGGTATTTTGCGCTCTATGCCCGACATTAATATTTTAACAGAAAAAGATTATGTAACAAACCCAAAACCAAGCGGCTACCGCAGTTACCATATTATTTTAGAAGTACCCGTGTTTTATTCGGGTCGCATTGAAAATGTAAAGGCGGAAATACAAATTCGCACAGAAGCAATGAATTTTTGGTCAACATTAGAGCACAAAGTGCGCTATAAATATAAGGGTGAAATTCCAAAACATCTAAGTGATGAGCTGGCATTAATTGCCCAAAAAACTGATGAATTGGATAATAGAATGTTCCTTATCCACGAAATCATCTCGATGTTGAACGAATAATTTTAAAGGAGGTGAAAAAATGGCTTGTGTAAAAGATTGCTCTTGTAGCAACCTAGAATGTCCGCGTCGTGGCAAATGTTGCGAATGTGTAAAAGCGCATAAGGAAAAAGGCAATTTGCCGTCGTGCTTGCGTGAAAACACAGAGAAAAAATAACTACATAAATTATGCGAGGTGTGCCTGAACACCACCTCACAAAAAATTAAAACAGGGAGTGTTTTTTTAATGAAGATTACTACTAATCGTATGGCGATAATCGCCATCACTGCGGCTCTTTATGCCGCCGTCACATTAGCTACGCCTTTTATGGCATTTGGTCCTTTCCAGTTTCGTATAGCAGAAATGCTTACGCTTTTGGCTTATTTTAACCCCATTTTCGTCCCAGGCGTTTTGCTTGGTACACTTATCGCCAACCTTTTTTCGCCATATGGCTTGGTTGACATCATCTTTGGCACACTGGCAACCGCCATCGTTCTCATACTCATTCGCATAACCAAACGTACCATAGACAACCTTTTGGTGTCATCCTTTTGGCCTGTAATCATCAACGCCATCGTCATACCCTTCGTCTTCCTAATCTACGCCGACGGTATACAAGCCCTAACATTTGAACATCTAAGCTGGGCAGCATTTTTACCTTTTGCTGGCTCGGTTGCCTTTGGGCAATTCGTCGTTGTTACCATAGTAGGTTACATAGTAATCCGTATTATAATGGCAAAATTTCCAAATGCTATACGTAAATTAGAAAGTTTATAGACACTACAAAGGCGTTGGATTTTCCCAACGCCTTTTTTAACTTATGTTCATTCTTTGCGAAAATGGCTGTGCTTTTATAGTTGTAATAATTGCCAGTGTCGTAACAGAAAGAACCATCAATACAAGCGTGACGATAAATATTGCGTCATACATAATTTCACTATTAGCTATTGAGCCAAATGCAATAAGGTTAGCTGTATTCCAAATGCCGTGGATAATGCCAATAACAAGTAGATTATTAGAATAAATATATACAGAAGCAAAGCCAAACCCAAGAAAAAAAGTAAAAATAACAGTAAGTACGCCATTTGGTATATGCGCCATACCAAATATTGCGGCATTAAGAAAAAGCACTCCCAATCTGCCTTTTACCGTATTGCCCCAATAACATAACATTGCCGTCATTAAAAGCCCGCGAAAAACAATCTCCTCAAACATCCCGCTTGATAAATTTCGCACAAATACAAAGGGCAAAATTGATAGAAATTCACGATTAGTCTCGCCAATGATAAAAAAACGCAATAACATTACTAAAATACATATCAAAAGTGCCGACGAAGCCAACAATGCCTTTTTCGAGCCTTTTGGCGAAAATACATATGAAAATCCATTACATCAAAGCAGTTTTCCAAGGAAATAAATACCTAAAATAGCAAGAACTCCCCGAAGAACCGCATCAGCAATAATACCAAATATTCCATCAAGATGGTTAATGAACATACTACTGCTAATCAAAAGAACCGCAGAAATGATTACGGTGTATATTAAACTCGTTATAATTGGATGTTTGGTAAACGAACTTTTGTTCGGCATAAGCACACCTCTATTTCACAACAACCCTCAAGAAATGCTTCTTACCCTTTTGCATAATAATTTCACCATTTTCAAAATGTGATAATTTCACAACGTGGCTATGGTCAGCTATTTTTTGCCCACCAATCGTAATGCCGCCCTGCTGTATATTTCGGCGAGCCTCACCTTTAGACGGCAACATGTCTGTTATCACCAGCAAATCAACTATATTTATCCCATCAGCCAATATCATACTATCAATTTCAAAAGAAGGTATTGACGTTTGCGCTTGGTTTGCCGCTTCCTCACCGTGTACAATTTTCGTAACCTCGTAAGCAAGCACCTCTTTAGCGCGGTTCATAGCCTCGCCCTCTACAGCACAAAGCTCCTCAATTTGTTCAAGTGGTAAAAAAGTCAATAACTTAAGAGTATTTTTGACAGAAGCATCATCCAAATCCCTAAAATATTGATAAAACTCGTGCGGAGTAGTTTTTTTGACATCTATCCAAATGGCTCCGCTCATTGTTTTGCCCATTTTCGTTCCATCAGATTTTGTTAAAAGGTTGCAAGTAAAACCAAAAACATCCTTTTGGTCAACACGGCGCACTAGCTCGACACCAGCAATAATATTCGTCCATTGGTCGTTGCCGCCAATCTGCATTTTGCAGTTAAAGCGTCGGTTAAGCTCTAAAAAATCATATGCCTGCATTACTTGATAATTAAGTTCTAAAAAGTTCAATCCGCTTCCTTCAAACTTCGTCTTATATTTATCCGCCGCTAACATACGGTTTACAGAAAAATGCACGCCATATTCACGTATAAAACTGGCGTAATTAAGGTTGCGAAGCCACTCGGCATTATTAACCAAAATAGCCTTGCCTTCGTTAAAATCAATATATTTTTCTGCTTGCGCTTTAAACTGTGCCACATTATGGTCTATTTCGTCTATGCTCATCATTGGGCGTATGGTGTCAGGTTTGTCGGGGTCGCCAACCATACCCGTACCGCCGCCAAGCAAAATTATAGGGGTATGCCCTGCACGCTGTAACCAAGCCACCGCCATAAAAGTAAGATAATGACCAATATGCAAACTATCCGCCGTTGGGTCATAGCCGCAGTAAAAGACAACTTTTTCTTTATCAAAAAGCTCGATAATTTCAGCCTCGTGCGTCATCTGCGCAATAAAGCCACGCTGTTTTAAGGTTTCAATTGCATTCATTTGTATCATTCCTCTAATTCAAAGTATCTAAATATTCATTAATAGCGGCGGCAATTTTTGACAAGCCCGCAACATCTTCTTCCTTAAATCTATCAAAGGACACAGAATCTACATCAAGCACGCCAAACAATTTGCCCTTTCTAAAAAGCGGCAGAACAATTTCAGAATTAGTGTCCCAATCGCAGGCTATATGCCCCTCAAATTCGTGTACATTTGGTATAATCACAGTTTGCAACGTAGCGGCAACGTGTCCACAAACACCCTTGCCAAAAGGTATGCGTGTACAAGCAGGCTTGCCCATAAAAGGACCAAGCACAAGAACATCGTCCTGCACCAAATAAAAACCAGCCCAGCTAACATCAGGCAATGTGCAATATATAAAGGATGCTATATTTGCAAAGTTTGCTATAAGGTCTGTCTCGTCTTGCAAATGCGCCTTTATTGCAGATTGCAGTAAATAATAATTTTCGTCTGCGTCAGGTCTAATATTAATTTCTAGCATCTTTCGCACCTCAATCCGTCATAATAAAAATAAATTCATCCCTATGAGCCAATCCTAAAAACTGCCTTGCCATTTCTTCAACAAAAGATATAGACTGCTGATGAGCGGCAGATTCTTCAATATCCATTTGGCGCAATATTTCAACATCAATTTGTTGTTGCACAATTGCCGTATCGGCTTGCACATCAGCAATATCTTCCATAATGCCCGCCGAAATCCAAAAGGTAGCAAAAACCATACCAACCAAAATCGCAAGCTGAAATAAAGTTTTTAGTCCAAATAAAGCCTTCCGCCCTATATCAGCTGACTTATCCGGCTGTTTCGCCATTTTCATCACCGCCTCGTCTTATCATCTTTTGCAAACTCACAACCTTTATCTTACCATAATTTTTACCTTTACGCAATACCCCAATTGCAAAAACCGCAGTTTTTGTGCCAAATTTAAAAATTTTACGGCTAATACTAAGAAAATAAAGCAAAACACCAAGACCTGCTGCTAAAAACACAAAACCTCTAATTTGCCCATAATTCGTATACATTAGCACTACAAATAATAAAGCGACAGCTTTTAACCAAAATAACACATCTTGTAGCGCAACCCAAACCGCACCAAAGCGCAATACATTGCGTGCAATACGTAAAACATCATATAAAAAGCCCAATAAAAAACCAGCTACAGTTAAAATTAAAAATATTACTGCCTGAGAGGATAGCCAAAACTCCACATCATCACCTACTTAAATATTTTGCCAAACACCGACGGCTTTTTGCGTGTGCCTGCTACATATGCCACTTCATCCTCATAATTTATACCTACAACCTGCCCCAATACCTCCAAAATACCGCTTTCTAAATTAAGGCTACGCACGTGCAAATTACTGCCTGTTAAAATTAAAACACCCAAATCTGTTTCACAAATAACACGTCCATCATCAAAAGAAATAACATCCAAAACCCCACTGATATGTACGCTTTCTCGTTTATCCACCACCAGTCTATGTCGCTCGTTGCGCTTTACCTCGCTAATAACGCTCATAAAAATCCCCCTTGCCAATGTACCAGTATATTATACAACAAAAAAAGCGGCTATAGAACCGCTTTTTACTCATCATCCTACTGGTCGACCACAATAATCACAATAGGCAATACCGCCCAACGGCACAACCACAGCGGCAGTACAACCCTTACATTCTACAACTTTATATTTCGCTTCCAAAGATGTAGTTTCTTGCACATTTTCTCTGCCGCAAGCCGTTGCAAATATGAGAATTTGACGAATAATCTCTGCGGCTTCTTTTGGAACTTTAAGCTCAACCATATGCGTTTGTGTGCAAAATGAAACCGTGCCCAACAACAATCCGCTACGAGAGCCAATAGACGAAATTTTATCAAGCGGAAAATCATATAGCTTTTTGGTAAAATCTTCACGATAAAATACACGCAAATTTGATATAAATGCAACACCGCTACTTGTATGACTTTTATCTGTCTGCTTACAATTAGTTTTCAAGGCGGCGGCATTATGAATAAAATATAACTTTTCATCTGGTGTTGTATTGTAATAAGGACATATTTAATCAATGTCAAAAAAACGTGATGATTGCGCCGTTTGTGGCACATACGGATTTTCACGGACAGAGGTTAAAACCAAGCCGAAAGGGGGCAAGTCCTTATGAAGCAAAACAGCACCAGCAGAGCCGACAACATAATCTACCTCGACCAGCACCGCCACCGCCAAAACCAACACGGCAAATATGTCGAACTGCACCGAGCGTTTTTGGAAAGCTACCACCCAAATTTTTATAATAGGCTTATGGCTTTGGGGAAGCTGGACGAGTGGCTACACACCATTGACGAGATAGCAGACCGCCGTTTTGAATTCGGTAAAAGTGTTGGCTACTCGCAAGCTGAAATCGAAAATACCTTATTCAAGGAAGTGATTTATAACCTCCGATAGTGTGAATAATTCCATATGTGCCACAGACTACCGTAACCAAAATCACAAAAACAGGAGGACAAAATGAAGAATAATAGTACCCAAAACCACATCAAAATCACGGCTTTATACGAACGCTTATCAATCGGTGATGAGCGAAACCGTCAAAGTGGTGAGGACAGCAATTCAATCCAAAGCCAAAAAATCCAATTGGAGCAATATGCCAAGCAACACAATTTTACAAACATTCGCCATTATACAGATGATGACGAAAGCGGAAGATTTTTTGATAGAACAGGCTACACCAGAATGATGGAAGATGTAGAGAATGGCAAAATCGGCATAGTGATAATGAAAGACCTCACACGCTGGGGGCGTGACCACATTCAAGTCGGGATTGCAATGGAAACATTTAGGGTTAATGGGGTTAGATTTATAGCCGTCAACAACTCCATAGACAGCATAAACCCCGAAAGTTTAGAGTTTGCCCCATTCATTAACATAATGTCAGAATGGTACGCCAAAGACGCATCAAAGAAAATTCGTTCGGTGTTTAAGGCAAAAGGAATGTCGGGTAAACGCATAGGCTCTATGCCGCCCTACGGCTACACAAAATGCCCCGATACGAAAGACCTTTTAATAATTGACGAGCAAGCCGCCGAAGTAGTAAAACGCATATATGCCTACTGCATGGAGGGGTTAGGCCCATATCAAATCTGCAAAATATTAACTTCTGAAAAAGTGCCAATCCCCGCATACTACCAAGCATTACAGGGTTACGGCTTATGGAAAAACCGTGAAGTAAAAGACCCCTACGCATGGAACAGCGGAACAATATGCGGTATACTGGAAAAGCAAGAATATTGTGGTGATACCGTAAATTTCAAAACTCGCAAGCACCTAAAAGACAAAAAATCCCACTATGTTGACCCAAGCCAATGGACGATTTTTGAAAACACCCACGCCCCAATAATTGACCGTGAAACATACAACAACGTCCAACGCATACGAGCCAACAACAAACGCCGCCGCCCAAATGGTTATGGTTATGTCCACCCACTAAGCGGATTACTATTTTGTAAAGATTGTGAGGGCAAGCTGTACATTCACCGCATATATAACGGCAAGGACAAACCAACCGCAGTATGTGGCAACTACGCAAGAGGTTCAGATGAAATTGTCCGCAATAATAAAATTATATGCCAGTCTGGACACCGCATTGAAGCTGCCAACGTAATCGAACTCATACGAGATACGTTAAAAGGCGTTACTAACTTTGCCAAATCAGACAAAGAAGCATTTACAAAAATGGTTAAAGAGGTTTTGGCTTCACAGCAAACAGATGAAGTCAAAAAACAAAGAAAGCGGTTAGTAGCTTGCAAGAAACGCCATGCCGATTTAGATAAACTGCTGAACAAAATTTATGAAGATTTTGCCCTTGGAAATTTACCCGAAAAGCGTTATGAATCTTTACTCAACACCTACGGACAGGAGCAAGGCAACCTCGAAACAGAAATGTTTGAATTGCAATCCACCGTAGAAAAATATGAGAGCGGAAGTAGCAAAGCAAACAACTTCATAAAATTGGTGGAACGCTATACCGATTTTACAGAACTAACCCAAACCATGCTACACGAACTCATAGAAAAAATCGTTGTGCATGAGCGTGACCGCAAAGGTGCTATTGATTCTCCGCAGACGGTAGAAATTCACTTAAATTATATCGGTGAATTTATGCCGCCTGTAATGGAACAAAAAGCACTCACCCCCGAAGAACAAGCCGAACAAGAAGCGGTTGCAAAACGGCGTGAGCGTTTCCGTAGGGCATATGAGCAACGTAAGGAGAGTGGCGCACAGCAGAAGTATTATGAGCGGACGAAGTATAAAAAACGTGCGGAGCGTAAAGCCACCAAAGAAACTCTATTTGCTGAAACATACACCCTTGGCACGGACGTGCTTGCACAAGTAGCCAGTAAATAAGCAACACAGAAATTCAGCAACACAGCCAACAATCAAATTAAAGCAACTACACATTTACCGCTTATACTCTGCCAAGTATAGGCGGTTTTTTGTTGCCATTTCAAAAACAGAAAGGACAATGCCTATGCAAAAAGAAACCACAAAAAGCACCGCCAACAGCAACACCTTTTCAAAAAAGATAGGGAGAACAACATACGATGTCCATATCTTTTTCAGCAAAACAAGCAAAGAGAGTTTCAACGACAAGCTGTTACGGCTTATTAAAAATGACATTGCCAACGGCACAAAACGAACATGACCGTTTCCAAGATTATACCACATGGGAGCGGTTTTGTTATGCCCCAAAATTCCAAAAACTAAATATCGCAAAGGAGCAAATTTATTATGGCTAAATCAAGAACAGAAAAAATCGCAAGCTATGATGAACAAATCGCCGCACTACAAAAAAGCGTGGCGAGGAACTGGACAAGCAGAAACAGGAAGAAAAGGACGAGCGAGAGAAACGCCAACGCAAACGTGGCGAAATTCTCGAAAAGCTGATACCCGAAACGGTAGACCTCACAATCGAGCAGTTTACAGCACTCCTAAACAAGACCACCGCAAACCCCTTTGGGCGTGACAAACTGGCTGAAATTATCAAAGTGAGTGAAGCCAAAACGAAGCCACAAGCCATACCCACACCGCCGCCGCAATCCTCACCCACGAATGAAAAAACTACATCGCAACCACCACAATCACCGCCGAACGGAAAACCTACAGCGCAACCACAATCCCCATCGCACGAAAAACCCAACCAACCCACAAACGCAAATGACCGTAAAAATTAAGCCTGTGCAATTCCAAAGTACGGCTTTTGCCATAGGCAAAATCCAAAGCCCCTACCGCACCGCCGCCGTGTACCGTTTCCGCTTAATCAGCGGAAGCGGTACTGCCATGTTTACGCCATTGGCGAAACGGACATAATCGGCGGCTTTACGGTTAGCAAGCACAGCAAAAGGATAACCTTTTGCGTGCTTGCTGGGGAAACCCCAGACCCCAAAACCTAAAACCCATGCGGCTGAAACGCCGCAATCAAAACCGTAAACCTTAAACCCACAACCCCGAAAATCGCAAAATCGTAACTGCTAAACCCAAATTACCAACACCAAAAATCGAAAATCCCTAACGGCAAAGCCCAAATCGCAAACCACAAAAGTCAAAAACCATTACTGCAATTACCCCAATCCCTCAACCCCAAATCTAAAATGACAGGAGCGTTGCCAATGCAAAACCGCAAACGTGCAGTACAGCTTATCGTGCGTGTTACCGCCGAAGAAAAAGAACATATCTACAAAAAAATGGAGTTATACGGCACAGAAAACTTTAATGCCTATGCAAGAAAAATGCTTATTGATGGTTACGTTGTTAAAGTTGATACAGCACATTTTCAAGAACTCGCCTATGAGGTAAACAAAATCGGAACAAACATAAATCAGCTAACAAGAATCGCAAACACCACAGGCACTATACACAAAAATGACATCAACAAAGTACAGGAGTTGGTGAACGAATTATGGCGGTTACTAAAATCCTCCCTATCCGCTCTACTATCCAAAGGTCAGTAAATTATATTTGCAACCTTGCCAAAACCGATGGAAATTTACTCATTCATTCCGAGCATTGTGTTCCTCAAATGGCAGGGCAAATTTTTCATCATCACTTAGACCAATGCCGTGCAGGTGGAAACACAATCGGCAGACATCTCATACAGTCATTCGCCCCCGGTGAGGTAGACCCCACCACGGCACACGAAATCGGCAAGCGGTTAGCGGAAGAAATTTTGGGTGGTAGGTATGCTTATGTACTCGCCACCCATGTTGACCGTGGGCATATCCATAATCATTTTGTATGGGGAGCTGCCGACATGGTTTCCCATAAACGGTATCGCTCAAATAAAGGCACATATCACGAAATCAGAAATGTCAGCGACCGATTATGTAAGGAGCATAATCTATCCGTAATCGTTCCGCAAGGTGTAGGCAAAAGTTATGCGGAATGGGAAGCCGACAAGCAAGGTACAAGCTGGAAAACAAAATTAAGAATCGCAATCGACACAACCATACCCACCGTTACCGACTTTGAAAATTTCATAAAACGAATGGGGGAACAGGGCTACACCATCAAGCGTGGCAAGCATATTTCTTTCAAAGCACCCGACCAAGAACGGTTTACGAGAGCGAAGCGTTTGGGAGCGGAGTACACCGAGGAAGAAATTAAATCTCGTATTGCAAAATCCTTGTCGCTTAAAGAGCAAAAAGCACCTATTCAAAAAGAACAAACACAAGAACCGACCCAAGCACCGCCGCAACAGCAACAACCACAACCGAAGAAGCCGACCCCTGCACCCAAGCAATCGCCAAAAACACCGCCACCACTCGAAGGCATAGCTTTATGGGAAAGCATAATCCGCAAAACCGACACCGCAGAAATTTACAACCTCATGCAACAAAACGGCGGTTACCAACATTTTATTGACTTAATGACCGAGAGCCGTATCGCCCATGAAACAATCGACAACGCAATCAAAGCCAACGAAAAACGAATTGCGGCATAGGGTTATTTGCGGAAAGACATTGTTGACCTCAACAGCACACGCAAAGTTTACAACGAATACCAAGCCCTCAAAAA
>WRBJ01000029.1 GCA_009784615.1 Defluviitaleaceae bacterium
AACTGCCTTACACAATTTCTTTTGGCGCACGGTTCTCGAGCTTTTTGCCCACAAATGGGCAAAAACTCTGTCACCTACCACGCCAAGAAATTTGTGCGGCAAGGTTTCAGAACAGGTCTATTATACAACAAAAATTTACTCTTTAAAAGCCGTAAATTTTATTGTATAATATTGTCGAGGAGTGATTTATAGTGAGCAATAACAGAAACAGACAACCACAGCAAAGACCGCAAAAACACAAGCGGCGTTTTAACAACAGGTTTTGGATTTTAATTGGTTTATTGGCTTTTGCGGCTATATTTTTACTGTCGCATTATTTGGGCAGAGATAGCGACGATAGCTCCGCTGAAGCTCCGCCGCAAACCATAGATACAAATGCAGATTTTGTACAGGTGGCTAATTACCGCATTATAGACCCAGAAGGGCTAATAACCAGCATTGTATATAACCCGCATAATAACACAATTAACCTGCAACACACCCTGCCAATTTACGAACAGCGAGAGGTCGACGAAACCACAGGTTTTACTTACATACGCATTTCCAACCCACGTGCTGCCTTCGATACACCTATTGTAATAATCGACGCAGGACACGGCGGCAATGACATCGGTGCGCCTGTGCCGGAACATCCCGAAATTTTTGAAAGCCACATTGTGCTTGAAATTGCTTTGCGGTTGTATGAGCTTTTTGAAAGGTCTGACAGCGGTATCACAGCGGTGATGACACGTACAACAGACACATTTGTTTCGCCAGCGGACCGTTCTGAAATAGGTAATACTATGGGTGATATTTTCATATCCATACATACAAATGCATTTGATGACCCAGAAGTGTCGGGTACAGAAACATTGTTTAATTCCATAGCACATCCCGATAACGGGCTTTTGGCGCATACTATGCAAAGCCATCTTGTAGCAGAATTAGGCACACGTGATAGGGGCATAATATTCCGCAACGACCTTGAAGTGCTTAACACGCTAACCATACCCGCTGTGTTTGTCGAAATAGATTTTAAAACAAACCCACAAGCCTTGGCAAATTTGCAAAACGGCGCATATCAACAGCGTATAGCAAATGCGCTATATAACGGCATAATTGCCACATTTAACGGAGAATAGCCGTGTCAAAAAAACAATCAATATTCGCAATAATAATGCTCGCAATAGGCTTAATTGCTGTTTTTGCGTTGTTTCTTTTTATGCTTTCTCACGAAGGCTTTTTTGTGGTTGACAATGCAAACCGTGGCGGCGAAATACCAAATAATACCGAAGTTATACCAAATTTGCCCGTGGTTAATTTGCCGCGCCCCATTGGGATTTTTGAATACCCAAACGCCAACAGTGATTATATAGACCTAATAGGACCCGGCGATTTTGAATATATCGAAAACGATGGTAATTGGTATTTAATCTCCGCTGATAGCGGAAATGTTTGGATTGACCTTACCTTTTGGCCTTCAATTGATATTTTGCAAGATTTTTTTAATAGCTTTCCTCATCCCGTTTCGGTTTATTATCAAAATCTTGATACAGGTTTTAGCTTTGGGCATCGCGATGGTATTAATTATTTTTCTGCAAGTCTTAACAAAGCGTCGTTTGCTTTATATGTTTATCATTTGGCAGAGCAAGGTTTGGCAGACCTCAACCGTATTCACACGTACCGACAGGGCGAACGGAGAGAAGGAACAGGTCAAATTTGGCGCAGATACGGTTTTGGAAGGCAGTTTACACATTTGGAGCTTTTGCGGTATTCGGTAATGTATTCTGATAACACCGCACACCAAATACTGGAAAGGATTTATGGCAACCACACACCCAGCTATTGGGATTTTTACCGTAGCATAGGCGGCAATGTGTCGCTTGTGCCAAGCATTAGCGGGCATAGGATGACAGCCAGCGAAGCGGCATTAATAATGCGCAATATTAACGATTATTTTGAAACAGAAACAGAATATGCAGTGCATTTTCAATATTCTATGCTAAATTCGGATGTGCCAAAGATTACAGCTCGCTATCCCATTGCGCAAAAATACGGTGGTTGGGACGACGTTTTCCACGATATGGGCATAATCTATGCACCGTCGCCCTACATTTTAACAATACTAACTTCGCTGTTTGATATGCAACCATTTGGCATTTTTGATGAAATATCGCAGTTTATACAAGACTTTAATGACCGCTATTTCCGCACAGAATAACGACGGCATATATTAAAACCCTCTGCACAACATCTGCAATTCGTATTCTGCTTCTTTTGCAAAAATCCCATATTTGTTATATAGCCCAATTGCGCTTTAACATTGCGTTGCCGCCTTTTGTCATTCCTGCATTTTCATAAAAACTGACTTTGTCGTTGTCGCAAATTGCATCTATCATATACATTCCATCAAGGCTTTGCAATATCCTTTGCATAAGCTCTTTACCAACACCTTGCCCGTGGTGGCTTGACAAAACTTCCAAAAGGGGAATAAAAGCCGATAATACGCCATCAGAAACAGCATTGACAAATCCAACAACACAATTGGTATCTTCATCCACTGCAAGCCAAATTTTATAACTGCCTTGCAAAAGTCGCAAATGCTCATCTTGCGAAACTTCCCGCCGCCAGCCGACAAAAAATCCCTGCAACATATCGACATTTATCCCTTCCAAACTATCTGTATACTTAATCATTTCGCACCTCCGCTTTTATATAAAATATACTTTGTTTTGTTTGTTGCAATATTAACTTCGTCTGTATTAACTTTATCCTCGGCAAATGCTGTGGGACGGTAACCGTGGAATTTTGTAAGCCAAATGCCCTGCCCTTCGGTATACCCACCAATCTTTGCGCCGTATCCTTTGCAATTATGGCTTGGTATAATGCCTGTTATGCGGATAAAATCACCGTTTATGGTTTCGGCAATTTCCCCTTTCATACACTGCAAATCGTAAATAGCTTTTGCTATAGATGTTTGCGGCACTTGCAGTTCAAAATCCAAATAAGGTTCAAGAAGTGTTACACCTGCATTTGTAAAGGCTTCCATTAGCACAAGCGGCGTTAGGTTTCTAAAATCAGATGGTGTAGATTTTACGCTGTGATAATCTGCATAATCGAAGATTATCTTTACATCTGTAATTTCCCAACCGTAAACGCCGTGTTTGCAGGTTTCAAAAACCGCCTCCTGCACTGCGTTTTGAAAAGGTTTTTCCAAATCGCCAAAAGACACTTCGGTTACGTACTGCAAACCGCTTCCGACAGACAAAGGCTCTATACGAAAACCAACGCCAGCCGCATATGGCATACCGCTTTTAAAAATAGGTGCTACAGCAGATGACATTTTTGTCGGGACTTCCATATAGATTGTAGAGCTTTGTGAAAAATGTACACTAATACCGTATCTTTCAAAAAGAAGCTCGTGTAAAATTTCCATTTGCACCTCACCAAACATATGCACCGACATTTTTTTGTTGTTTGACAAATCCAAAAGCGGGTCTTCGTCTGCTAATTGCACCAAAGACTCGTACAGCATACGTTTTTGTGCTGGTTCATTAGGCAACACCTCAACGCTTAATGTGGGGCGGGCAAGCCGTATTTTGCGCATATGTTGATTGGGTTCACCTATTACATTGCCGACTTTTAAATCTTTTAAATACAAAACAGTAATGTCGCCCGCTTCTACAAAATTGCATTGCACAACCTTACTGCCTTCTAATCTTGCAAGGCGGACTATTTTTTCTTGCTTGCCGTTATGGTCAACCATATCACGTAATTGCAAACGACCTTGATAAAGCCGTACATAAGCTAATCTTTCACGTGTACTGTTGTCAATTTTAAACACAACACCCGACACGGCTTTATCTGCTTCTTGTGCCGCTTCTGGTAAAAATTGCGGTATAGCGTCCAAAAGCTCTTTAACGCCAACGCCTTTTAACGCCGAGCCATAAAATGCAGGATAAACCTGACCCGCTTTGGCAAGTTGTGCAAGCTCGTCATCCATTTCTTCTGCATTAACAAGCCATCCACCCATGTAATCTTTCACATCTGCAAAGACCTTTTTTAGCTCTGCACCCATACGGTCAATTTTGTTAATAAACACGATACAGGGCATACCAAGCGATACAATAGTATCCATCAACACACGTGTTTGTGACTGCAAACCTTCCTTTGCAGATACCACAAGCACCACACCATCTAACACAGAAAAAACACGCTCTACCTCCGCCACAAAATCCACATGTCCTGGTGTGTCTATTAAATTAAACTGCACACTGTTGTGGATGAAGGATGTTACGGCGGCACGCACGCTTATACCACGCCTGCGCTCTACAGCCATACTATCTGTTTGTGTGTTGCCTTTGTCAACACGCCCAATTTCCTTTACAACCCCGCCAAGATGTAAAATATTTTCTGTTAGGGTTGTTTTGCCTGCGTCAACGTGGGCAATTATTCCAATATTCAATTTTTTTAGTTTTACCACCTCATAATAAATTTTAAAATACATTTTTTGCAAACAACAAAAAGGACACGACTTTGGTCGCGTCCAAAAAATAAATTATTTTATACGAATAAAGGCGTTGTTTGCGGTACGACAAAAAGACACTTGCATATGTCGCACCCTATTTAGTTAAGCGCAAATCACCATTTTGATACGCATTTTGACAACTCCTTTCAAAACTAATTACAATATGATAACACATTTCTATTTGTATTGCAAGCATAATTTTTTTGTGGTATAATGCAAATAATTTAGGAGTGATTTTGATGTTTGTAGATAAAGTAAAAATTAAAATAGCAGGCGGCAAAGGCGGCGACGGGCATGTATCTTTCCGTAAAGAAAAGTATGTGCCAAATGGCGGACCAGATGGCGGCGATGGCGGGCGTGGCGGCGATGTTATTTTTGTTGTTAATGATAATATGGCAACGCTTTTAGATTTTCGTTATAAGCGCAGTTTTATTGCCGCTGATGGTGAAAATGGTGGCAAATATAAATGTAGCGGAAAAAATGCCGAGCATATAGAAATAAATGTGCCACGAGGCACAATTGTGCGTGAAGTGGAAAGTGGTCAGATAATGGCAGACTTGGCACAAAACGGCGAGCGGCGTGTGCTTATAAAAGGCGGGCGTGGCGGGCGTGGCAACCAACATTTTGCAACAGCAAGCCGCCAAGCACCACGATATGCCGAGCGTGGCAGAGATTCAAAGTCATACGAAGTTTGGTTAGAGCTTAAAACCCTAGCGGATGTTGGTTTGGTCGGTTTGCCAAATGTAGGCAAATCTACACTTTTGTCAATGGTTACCAATGCTAACCCAAAAATTGCTAATTATCATTTTACCACGCTAACGCCCAATTTGGGCGTAGTACGCAATAGTTACGGTGATGATTTTGTGCTGGCAGATATACCCGGTTTGGTGGAAGGTGCTTCTGAAGGTATTGGGCTTGGTATTGACTTTTTGCGCCATGTAGAGCGTACAAAGGTCTTTATTCACGTAGTCGATACATCAGGATTAGAAGGGATAGAGCCTATAGAAGCCATTAAAAAAATAAATAATGAGCTAAACACATATTGTAAAGATTTGGCAAGCAGACCGCAGGTGATTGCTGCAAATAAAATGGACATACCCGAAAGCGAAAACAATTTTGTAGAGCTAAAAGACTACTGCAATGAAATGGGTTGGTACGTTTTCCCAATTTCTGCCGCAAGCAACCAAGGCTTGGACACGTTGATGGCAACGGTTCATAAACTTGTAAAAGAAGCTCCAGATGATATTGTATTTGAAGAAGACTTTGAAGAAGTCGTGCCTAATTTTGACGAACGCACGCCATTTACCATTACAAAACTAGATGATGATTATTTTGTCGTCGAAGGTGTTGGTGTAGAAAAAATGGTCGGTTATACTAATGTCGAAAACGAAAAAGGCAACGCCTTCTTCCAAAAATACTTAAAGGACAAGGGCATTATCGCCGAATTAGTAAGTATGGGAATAAACGAAGGCGATACAGTACGCATTTATGACCTTGAATTTGAATATTACCCATAGGGCTGGAGATATATAGATTATGAAAGATAGGAAAGTTAAAAAGTTTTTTTCTAATTTATCGCGGATGGCGGTGTTGTCGTTTTTGATTTCGATAATAATTTGCTCATCTATGGTTGGTGTTGTTATTGTCAACAAAGAACGAAGCGAAGCTCTGCAACAAGAGCAATTTATATTGGAAAAAAGCCTGCGCATACAAGAAGCCCTTTCTAGACTATTTTTTAGAACAGAAATACTTGCTGCTTTAATTCGCCAAGGTAATGGTTATATCGAAGATTTTGACGCAATTGCGGCTTTGATTGTAGATGACCCATCAATATCAAATATATTAATTGCGCCAGACGGTATAGTTACAAGCGTTTTTTCTACTCACGACGATGTAAGTTCTATGATAGGGCATAACTTTTTCGACGAATCAAGCGGCAATATTGAAGCCATAAAAGCACTTGAGATGGGTGAGCTGGTTATGGCTGGTCCTTTTATGGCGGTGCAGGGACATATGATTCTTGCGGGAAGATTGCCTGTGTTTTTGGATACAGAAAGAACAAATTTATGGGGGCTTGTGTCAGTAACATTAAGATTTCCTGAAGCATTGGACAATGCAGAGCTTAGCAGACTTAGAATACAGGGGTATGAATATGAGCTATGGAGGATTAATCCAGATACAGGCGAAAGACAAATATTGGATAGCAACATACAAGACGCAAGTGCAGATGCAAGATATGTGGAAGAGCGTATTCAATTTTTAAATGCTAATTGGCATTTAAGGCTACTAACAACTCGTTCATGGTATAATTATCCCGAGGTAATTATACTTATTATTGCAGGCTTTTTTGTTAGCCTTCTTGTTCTGTTTATTGCGCAAAATAATTTTAGACTAAAGCAAACAAGAGCCGAACTTGACATATTGGCAAAGACCGACCCTTTAACCGGAGTATATAATAGACGATATTTTGCTGATATTGTGCAAACAGACATAAAAAGGTCAAATCGTTTTAACGAGAAGTGCTATATTATACTAATTGATGCAGACCATTTTAAGAATGTTAATGATACATATGGTCATTTAACAGGCGATAAGGTGCTTATTGAGCTTGCAAGACGTATGAAAGAAATAATTCGACCTTATGATTTGCTTGCCCGTTATGGCGGGGAAGAATTTATAATATATATGCCAAATTCAAATCAAGATGGCATAGCGGCAGCAACCGAACGCCTTAGGCTTAGAATATGCGAACATTCTTTCAAATTTGCAGATGCTAATCTTGACATATCTGCGAGTTTCGGTGTTGCTGTAATAGATGATTCTATCGAAAAAGCCATAAAAAATGCGGACGACGCACTTTATAAAGCAAAAGAAGAAGGGCGCAATAGGGTTGTTTTTTACAGAGCGTAAAACCCAATAAATTTTATTGGATAAATGACGATAACAAGGGAGAAAATTATGTTAAACAGTAAAGACAGGGCAAAACTACGTTCGTTGGCAAATGGATTGCCTGCTATATTTCATTTGGGTAAAGATGGGTTAAATCCAGAGCTTGTACAAGGCATACGTGAGGCTTTAGAAACCCGCGAGCTTATTAAAATAGACCTTTTGCAAAATTGTGCCGAGGATGTGCGTGAAGTGGCTAGGATTATTAGCGAACGCACACATTCTGAAGTAGTGCAGGTTATAGGGCGCAAATTTGTGTTATATAAAAAATCGAACACCAAAAAGGGGGAACCGATTTTATGATAAAAAAATTACACAAAAGCCTCGCAGGTTTTTTTGCTGTTTTGATGTTGGTTGGTGCTTTAATGCCCGTTGCGGTTTTTGGGCAATCTTTCACGCCTAATTTTGTCGAGCTACCAACAAGCACATCGGGACGTGTAATAGATATTATTGATGTAGATTCTATCATAGTGCAAACGCCGTATGGCGAGGCTTTGGTAAGGCTTATTGGCGTTGCGCCAAACAATACTGGTAATAGTATAGAATTTTTGTCTAACCAAATAATGGGGCAAATGGTGGGGCTTTCTGCCGACCCTAACGTTAGTAGCTTTGGTCGTTGGAATTTGCGCTATGTTTTTTTGCAGAGCCGCAATATTAATATAGAGCTTGTTTTGTCAGGCTATGCACAGACCAATGAAAATCATTCGCACGCTTCGCTATTTAGTCAGTTTCAAGCGGCGCAATCTGTTTCACAATTAGCAGGGCTTGGGGATTGGGCAAACGATTTGCGTCGTCCGCATATTATACGTTCGGCAGACCGCATTAATATCAACACGGCAACAAATGCGCAAATGGTGCAACAATTGGGCATAACTACCGCCGTGGCACAAAACATAGTTACACACAGAAATTCGGCAGTTTTCCAAACCTTGGCAGACATTTCATTTGTAACAAATTTTACACGTGAAATGTATTCGCAGAACCGCCATAGAATGGGTGTTAATACAAATATCAATACTGCGGTAGAGCTAGAGCTTCTTTCGCTTGGTATGACACAAGCGCAGGCACGCAGTGTTATAGCATCACGTGTAGATAATGGCACATTTACAAATATACAACAACTACGTGACAGAAACCTTATATCACAAGCTCTTTTTAACAATATTCAACATTTTATAGCAGTTGATGATGTCTATGAAGTAGACTTTAGCCGCCCAAACTTTAGAGCAAATATTAACACAGCCAGCCAAGCACAATTAACACGTGCTGGTGCAACTGCGGCGCAAGCCAATGCCATTATCCAACAACGCAATATTATGCCATTGCGCAATACGGGGGATTTGTTGGCGCATACAAGTTTTGCAATCGCTAATATAAATGCGCTTTCGGATAATATGCGTGCGCTTACCAACATTAACACCGCCCCCCGTAGCGAAATTGAAAGCCTTTTTGGGCGTTTTAATATGACGGCGGCACAAATTAACACAACAACAAATAATATTATGAACCACCGAGATAATGTAAGTAATTTTGGTAATATTCAACAACTAATACCGCATTTGCCTACAAACTTTGCACTATCTAATATCGAACCATTTATATATGTGGGCGAAATGCCTGCTACACCTGTACGCATTAATGTTAATAGGGCAACTGTTAATCAACTTGTTTCTGTCGGCGTACCGCAAGCTACTGCACAACAGATTGTAAACCACAACGGACGCAATAATGGTTGGTTGTTACCTACTAATCTACCTGTTATCATTCAAAATCTACCGTTTGTGGTACGCAATAACCTGACATTACGCACAAATATAAACACCGCAACCTCTGAAGAATTATCAGCACTTGATTCAAATATGAGCAATGAAATAATACAGCGCATTATAGCCTATCGTGAAGACCAGCCTTTTGGCAATGTATTGCAATTGCGTGATTTGCTAGATACTTTTAACCAGCGTGCGTTATATAACCGTATAGAACGCTTTTTGATTGTAAGATAGGGGGCAAAGTTTTTGGAAAATAAAATAACAAATGAGATGGTAAATAACGCTAGCCCGCTAGAGCTTACAATTATCAACTATAAGTTACTTTTAGGACGTATTGACGAAGCTATTTCCGCAAATGCAAAAAGTGATAATTTAGCCGTTGCATTGCAAAAAGCTAGGGATTGCGTTGGTGTTTTATATGAAACGCTTGATATGGGTGTTGAATTTTCATACGACTTGGCGGATTTGTATATGTATATTAACGGCGCATTAATCCGTGCTGGCTTTTTGCGGGATAATGACGAAAAAAACGAGGCATTAAACCACGCAAAAAACATCGCCGCCGAGCTGATGTCGGCTTGGGAAAATATAACCGAGGATGAAAAAACAAGCCAACCGCAAGGCAATGTATATGCAGGACTAACCTATGGCGCAGACGGGCAATTGACCGAATTTGAAGATTTTGACCCTGATGGCGGATATAAAATTTAATAAAAGATGAGATTGTTTGTTAGCTACAAGTGTGGTATAATGGCAATGTGGAATGGTAGGTAAAAATCCTATAAATCCACATACGAAACTAGGGAGAATAAATATGCAATCACATACCAATTGGAGCAATGTCCTGCTTACAGACTCGGGCTTTTATTATGATAATGAATTAGATAAACCCTTAGATTTATTGATAAATAGATTTAGGGCTATGCTTCAAAAATCCTTTGCAGAAACAACTGTGCTGTTTATCCCAACAGCGTCAATGCAAGATGAATTAAAAGCAAAGGAAATAACCAATAGACTGAAAAACGAGTTATTGGCTATGGGGTTTTTGTCAAGCAACATTACAATACACGACATTGATGGTTCGTTGACGACAAGTGATGCTATGAAATTTGATGTTATTTACTTGACAGGTGGAAATACGCCGTATTTAGCCAAGCGTGTAACGAAAGTCGATTTTGACAAAATAATTAAAGAATTTATATATGCAAACAAAGTTTATATAGGTATGAGTGCCGGCAGTGCTTTGCTTGCGGTTCATTTTAATGTTGACGAAATCAATGACCCACAATTTTGTGGGCTTGGATTATTAAAGGCTTATTTTTCTGCTCATTGTGATGATAATACGCCAACCTATATTGATTTGCCATTGCCGCATATGCTCTTAAAGAAAATCAAGCCATAGAATTATCGTGGGATGGGTACAAGCTAATTGATGGTAATTTGCAATACCAGTAAGCAAAAATGTTGTATTTTGTAATATTTGTCATATTTTCTGTAATGATTGTAATACTTTTTGTAACAATAATTAACATTTGGAAGTATTGCGTTTCCCTTTATTTGATGTTATACTGTTAAAAACATCGATGAAGGGTTTTTTGTGTTTTATCATATGGGAATGCGGGTTGGGTTAAGCCATCCGTAAACCGAGGGAGGCATAACAATGAAAATTAACGTATTTATGAAATCGGTATTGCGTCAACCTGTACGAACGATACTTTTGGCGGTTTTAATGCTTGCGGCATCTTTTGCTGTCGTGGCACGTGTTACCGAATTTGTTATCGTTAATGATGCAATAGGTTATGTAGAAAGCGGATATAACGCCGTTGGCAATTTGGTACCTATAGCACCGACGGATATTACAAATGCGCACGATGTGTCGCAAGCTATAGAAATTATAGAAAACAGCCCGCTAGTGTCAGATATTGACAGACGTGTTTTTGTACAGGGCGTTATGGATGGGGTTATAAATACATCCAGCCAACAGCTTGACCCTATGTCGCCATTATTTATGCCTGACAGTGCGGGTTTGCCTATTAATACAATGCAACATTATTTTTATGCGACAATAATTAGAGGTACAGCTGTGGGCTTGGCTGGGGATTTACGTAGCGGCGTTGGTATTAGTATGCGCTGGGACGACGGGCGTTCTCGTGTTAATATTGCTGTCGAGGTGCAAACCGTTATAGCAGGCGACCGAACGCAAATGCGTGATGCAGGTACGGTTGTTGTATCTGGCAGTGGGCAGCCGCTTACATTACAAAGCAATATGACATTACAATTGACGTTAAATCAAGAAGAAACAGAGCTTTTTGAAGCAGGCTTACACCCGCTTAATCAATTACAAATGGGTGAAACATATTTATTTAGAGCAAGCAATGTTGTTAGGGATTTTATGCCAACCGCAGTTTTGCGTCCGCTTATTGGTGATGATAGAACTGAATGGTTTCAAAATGAAGAAGGCGAACGGAATTTAATACGCGTAAATGATGATTTGACTTGGTTTGTAAATACAGCAAGCCCAGAATATAATGATATTTTGGCACAAATTGCACCCGACATAGAAATAATGCGTCATAACCTATCGTCTATGCTTGTTATAGGCACACAGAATATGGAAAACATACCACGTATGTCCGATACACGCTCGGCACGCCTTGCTACAGGTGCATTGATACCTGGAGGGCGTTGGCTTACATATGACGATTATATAAACCAAAACCCCGTTGTGGTTGTGCCTATGCATATAGCAACCCGCCGTGGTATGCGTGTTGGCGATACGTTGACGATAGATTTGCAAAATGCGCCAATGCCAAGTTGGATTAATGAAGGCGAAGGTCGTATACCTTGGGCTATTGGCAACGAAGCGTGGTGGCACCCTAGCCCACAGGGATGGTGGGCAACATCCGAAAATGGGTCTGATTGGCAAAATGTACAATCGCATAGGCTAGAGCTTGAGATTGTAGGAATATATTGGAACACGCCAAGGGGCGTTGACCCTCATAACTTTTTAAATACAGAAATGTACATACCGCTATCGCTTATACCTGAAGGTTTTGGTTGGGATAATGCGCCGCAACTTGCCAGTATGTTTAATTTTACATTAAATTCGCCACGTGATGTAGAGCGTTTTGTACGTAATTATGAAAGCCAAATGCGAGATTTGGGTTTTAGAATAAACTTTATGCCAACGGGTTTTGATAGTTTTGCAACAGCCGCCGACCCTATACGCACATCTATTATTGTTAATGTGGCAATATTTAGCGTGGTTGCGCTTTTAATACTTTCGGTGGTTGTGTTTGTTTATTTAAAGCAGTGGCGGTCTGCTGTGGCGGTTTCACGTGCTTTGGGGACCCCAGCAGGCAAATCTTTGCGTCAGCTTTTTACACCTGTTGCTATTATTTGGACACCCGCAATAATTATTGGTGCGGTGTTTGCTTGGTTTTTTGCGATAAATCAAGCCACGGAAGCTGTTAGTAGTTTAGAAGAATTTGTTGTTGAAGAAACCATTGAAATTACGGCAGAAAATGCTGTGGATTTACTGCACGGATGGTACGAACGTGAAGCGGTACAATTTGAAAGTTTAGACAGGCATAATGCCGAACCTTTTGTTATGGCAGGCGGTATGTTGCTGGTTACCTTTGGTGGTTTGATTGTTGCTGGGATGGCTATGGCAGGCAAGCCTGTGTTAGAGCAATTGCAAGGCGTGCGGACAAAACGCCGCAAGAAGAAACATATTGTGGCAGGCGACGGCACAGTAGAAGGTTTTGCAATGCGTGATGAAAGCCTTGACCTTTCGCCGCTTGCAACGAAAAAAGGCAATGCGAAAAAAGCAGTGTTTTCGCATATATTAAAACATATTTTCCGCAGCCCTATAAAATCGGTGCTTGTGGCGGTTTTGGCTATGTTTTTTATTGTTTCGCTTGGCTGGCTTAACCATACGATAGAGTTTACAGAAGCCGAGATTGAAAGGCTTTGGGACACTACCGTTGTTGAAGCAGAGCTTGTGCTTGGGTTAAGCGATGATGAAGTGGTGCGTATGTGGGTAGATTGGGTAGATTGGATGGGGCTTTCTCACGCACCTATTTCGCAGCAGACGCTAAATCATTATATGGCGAGCAGTTATTTTAGTGATGTTTATCTTGAAGCACTATGGCCTTGGGGTCTTATAGGTCCTGAAGAAATGGTGTCGGGTATTACAGCAAGACAACGCAGACCTGATATGGTGGTTGGTGTTAGTAGCTTTGATGGTTTTGTGAGGGAAAATACACGCACCGACCTTGACGACGCTTTGGGAACGCTTGGCGAAAACATTGAAATTGAGTTTTTGGATGGGTTTAGTGCAGATGATTTTATATTCACTGACGGCGAGGCTATTGCGCCAATCTTGGTACAGCTACGTTTTGCAAATATACTTTATATGTCAGAAATTGACATTACCCAGCCGCTATATTTAAGCGACCCTTGGCTTCCTGTCCAAATAATAGGCATTTATGACGATGGGCTAAACCGTGCCATTAACCGTTTTGAAGCGATACGCAATGTTGCAATAATGCCGCTTGACGCTCTTAGTCATCATACATACAGCTCGCCTAATTTTGATGAAACCGACTGGCTTCATATGGACGGCTTGTCTTATCTAACGGCACGTGCAAGTATTGATACATCACGAAACAGGGAGCTTGCAGGTTTTAGGCAGTTTATGGAAGGTCAGCTTGCACATAACCGCCTGTCTATAGGCGGTGCTATGCCGCTAGATATGTTTATGACAGACCGTGAGCTGTATAATGTGATAGAGCCTTTGGAGCAAAATCTTTCTTTAATGCGCATTTTATACCCAATTACAATAGGTGTTGCAGCGGCTTTGTCTGTTGGTTTGTCGCTTCTTGTAATGCTGCAAAATGCTAAAAATGCGGCGTTAATGCGTATGCTTGGCAAAACCAATGGCAAGACCCAGCTAACCTTGGGGGCAGAGCAAATACTTGTCATAATAACGGGTGTTGTCCTTGGTATTGTGGCACTTCTTGTAATTGGCGTGCCTGCTATCGCCGCTACACCGCTAATACTTGCCGCAATGTATTTTGCGGGTGCAATAATTGGTGCGGCTGTTGGCGCATTTTTGATAAACAATAAAACTCCGCTGGAATTGTTGCAAACGAAGGAGTAGTTAAATGGATAATTTAGGCAAAAGCATTATTAACAAATTAAGGCCATAGGACGGATTTTGTTCTATGGTCTTTATGCGGCGTTTTGGGGTGCTATATATGCGTGGATGACGGTGCCGTATATGCTTGAAATGGTCGAAGGCGGCGATGTTTTAGCGGCATATATTTATAATTTAGGCACAATAGTTTTTTGGATTTTTTTGGATTGGATATTAAAGAAATTTATGTTTTTTAGAAGATATTTAAACAAAAATATTTTCACAAAAATATTAAAGATACTGCTTTTGCCAAAGTCGGGGCTGGTTTCTTTTAAAACGGGATTGTATATGTTTTATGTGTTTATGCTGATATATTCTATGCTGATGACGCATAGCCCGTATATCGAGCCAACAACGGCATTTCAGCAATATGTCAGCGCAATGGAATATGGTATAATAATCTTGCTTGCGGTTGATATGTTTATAAAGCAATTTTTATCTGATAACCAACGTATTAAAGATATGGAAGAAGATGAAAAGCGTTATGAAGAAGAGCAGAAGAAGAAGGATGAGCAAGAAGAATTAGAAAAACAAGGAGAAAATAAAAATTAAAAAAGTTTCAAAAAACACTTGACAATATATATATATATATATATATATATATATATATTATAATGGTATTTAGTGGTAACCACTGTAGGTGTAAAATGTTTTGGCCAAGCATTTTACTAGACGAAATAATACATAATAAAGAGGAGATGAAAAAATGAAAAGAAAACATTTCATCGCAACGGTTATTATAGCAGTTGCTATTATGCTTGCAGGTGGTGCTATTATTTACGCAGACCTCATTAATAGTATTGACAACGATGTTAATCTTGAAGTTATCGTTGATGATACAGAGTTTGGTATTAATGCTGCCCCGCCTAGTGATAATATGAATGGTGGCACTAGACCGCCGACTACAACTCCGACACCAACAACAGCACGACCTACAGTGCCAGAACGTTGTCCTTGCCCAACGGGCACTCCAGTTTCTTGTTGGCCCGGTGGTTCGTTTTGGTGTTCTACTTTAGGGGTGTGGACATCCTCTGGATGTCGCTGTTAATTTCAACAATGAAAAATGGAGGCTTCTATGGTCAAAAAAATGATTAAATTGCTAATAATGTTTGGATTGATTGTAGCATTAACATCTTGCGGTGATGAAAGTAGTGAATTTGAACTTCCTAAGTTGTTTTTTGCACAAACCTATGACGAAATTATAGAAATATCTCTTAGTGAAGCCACAAGTGAAGCGGATGAGCGTCATATACAAGAATATCACGATAGGATTATGCCGCTATTAACTATGTCAGGTAGACCTATGCAAGATTACTTGGAAGATTTTGATTTTATAGTTAATTTAGCAATTGATGGATTTCAAGATAACAAGGCGGCTCATTGGGACTTAATAAGAGATGGTATAGAGAACTTTTTTCATATGAATGACTTCATCTTTCATTTTTTGATACTATATGCTGCAGACAGCGCAAACATCCTTCACACGGTTGATGATTTACCATTTTTATTACTTCCGTACGAATTGTTTGTGGAAAACAACGGCTTTGGTTTTGTTGACTATGTAGTAACCCCTAATAATATTTTGGTCGTTATTTACGATTTTTAGTGATAAACAAAAACTTCCCCTAATGTGCAGGAAGTTTTTGTTTTATTTAAAGGATAGCAAATAACTATAAAAAGATTGCAAGAAGGACAAGAAAAATCTTGACAGTTTGTTTTTGGTATGATATGATGTTTTCAATTAAATATTAAGTTTATGGTGCGTGCGGTGATAATCGTGCGATAATAGGGAATTGGGTGTAAATCCCAAACAGTCCTGCTGCCGTGTTGGTTAGCAAAATCTTTTATACCATTGAGCCTTGGCTTGAGAAGGTAAGATTTTGTGCTATTAACCTAAGTCGGAAGACCTGCCATATTTTTTTCGTAACAGCCCACAGGTTATGGGCGAAACGACGTGATTTTATTGCGTTTTTCCGCTTTGTGGCTTTGGCTTTGCGAAGCGGTTTTTTATTTCGGGTGCAAGGTACACCCTAACAAAGGAGAGTTTTATATGAAAAAAGGTATTTTGGCATTTGTTGCAGTTGTTCTAGTAGTTGTGTTTGCGGCTTGCGCTGGCAATAATGTCAGCCGACCAGATTTTGACCGTGACGGAAACCCCATCGCCTTGCCAGACGAGATTAACACAATAATCTCTATAGGCCCGTCTAATTCGGAGGTTTTGGCGGCACTTGGTTTTGGCGGCAATATTATTTACACAGACTTTAATTCTATTGGCGTGGAAGGCGTGGAAGGTTATGCTGTGCTTGATATGATGGCTTTGGATGCAGAGCTTATTATCAATGCACAACCCGACGTGGTTTTTGTCACGGCAATGTCCCGTGGTGGTGGCGAAGACCCATTGCGTGTTGTGTCGGATATGGGTATTTGTGTTATTTACATACCAACCAGCACCAGCATTGCGGAAATTCAAGAAGATATTCGTTTTATAGCGTCCGTTATGGGTGTGGCAAATTTGGGCGATGATATAATTGCAAATATGCAGGCAGAGATTGATGAGATAGCAAGCATAGCGGCTGGGATTACCACCGAACGCAGTGTTTATTTTGAAATTTCGGCGGCACCTTGGATGTTTAGCACAGGCACGGGGACATTTTTAAATGAAATGATTGAGATTGTTGGCGCAACAAATATTTTTGCAGACCACGATGGTTGGCTTGGCGTGTCTGACGAACAATTGTTGGCGGCTAATCCTGATGTTATATTAACAAATGTAGAGTGGATGGACGACCCTATTACCGAGATATTAGAGCGTCCTGGCTTTGACGCTATAACTGCGGTACAAAATGGGGATGTATTTAGTATAGCCGAAAATGCGTCAAGCCGCTCTAGCCATAATATTGTTATAGCTTTGCGGCAAATTGCGGAGGCGGTTTTCCCCGAATATTTTAGATGAAAACAAAGATAATTGTAACGATAGCAATTGGCGTTATTGCACTGCTTATGGCGATTGGCATAGGCAGTGTTTTTGTACCGCCTTTGGATGTTTTGCGCATAGTAGCGCATAATTTGTTTGGCTTAGAGCTTGCCGAGCATATATCACCGGCGCAAAACGGCATTGTATGGTCTTTGCGGTTGCCACGAGCTTTGCTTGCTTTTGTGGCTGGTGCTGCTTTGTCTGTTAGCGGTGCTGTTATGCAGTCTGTTTTGCGCAACCCTTTGGCATCTTCTTATACGCTTGGTGTGTCATCGGGTGCTTCTTTTGGTGCTTCTTTGGTAATATTTTTGGGGGTTAGCTTGCCCATTGCTTCGATGCTTACTTTACCTATATTGGGCTTTGTTTTTGGGCTTGGTACTATTTTGTTGGTTATGGCTATAGCCCGACAAATGGATGTGCGTATGGAAAACCACACCATTATATTAACAGGTATGGTGATTGCGCTGTTTATAAATGCTATTACAACAACGCTGTTTGCTATGTTTCGTGAAGGTACACAGCGTATGGTTTTGTGGCAGATGGGCAGTTTTTCGTTACAGGGTTGGGATACTTTGTTGATACTTACGCCCATTGCGGCAGTTGGTATTGTGCTGATTTACCGATTTAAAATGGAAATGGATGTAATGACCTTTGGCGAAGAACAAGCGCAGGGCATTGGTGTTAATATTAGGCGTGTAAAACTTGCGCTATTAATAATAGCAGCCGCTTTAACAGGCGGTACCATTGCCTTTGTAGGTATTATTGGTTTTGTGGATTTGGTTGCACCGCATATAGTACGTAAAATTTTTGGGGCGGCGCACAGAATTGTGATACCGCTGTCGGCGGTTGTTGGTGGTACATTTATGGTGCTGGCTGACCTTGTTGCACGTACTGTTACTGCACCTGTGGAGCTACCTGTTGGCGCAGTTACCGCTATTATCGGCGCGCCGTTTTTTGCTTATGTATTTTTTAGCAGGCGTAAAAAGGGGGTTGTGTAATGAAATTTGTGGTATCGTACAGCGGTGGCAAGGAATCTGCACTTTCGCTGTATAAGGTAATGCAGGCGGGTTATGAACCTATTGCTCTTATCACCACATTTAATACAGATGTGGGTCGGTCGTTTTTTCACGGTTTGTCTGAAGATTTGCTTGAGGATGTTTCTCGTTCGTTAGGTGTGCCGATTTGGTTGATAAAAACCAGTGGTGAGGAATATTCTGTTAACTTTGAAAAAGCATTGCTAAACGCAAAGGCGGAAGGTGCAGAGGCTTGTATTTTTGGGGATATTGATATTGAAGGGCATAAACAGTGGTGTAGCGAGCGTTGCAAAAATGTGGGTATTGCGTCCATTTTCCCGTTATGGGGCAAAAGGCGGGACGAAGTTGTTTTTGATATTATAGATAGCGGATTTACAGCAAATATCACAATTGTTGATACGAAGTTTTTGGGTGAGGAGTTTTTAGGGCAAAGGCTTACGAGAGAGCTTGCTGGGCGTATCGCAGAAAGCGGTGCGGATATTTGCGGCGAAAATGGCGAATATCACACATTTGTGTCAAATGCGCCTAATTTTGCACATCCAATACAATTTTCGTTCGGCAAAACAGCTAGAAGCGGCGATTATGCAATGTTGCCTGTGATGGGAGGGAAACAAAATGGAAAATAGTTATCGTTTTTACAGAAACACGGCTTGCAGGTATTTCCCTTGCCACGAAAAGCCTAGCGAAGATGAATTTAACTGTATGTTTTGCTATTGCCCGCTGTTTTTGCTGGGCGACAAATGCGGCGGATTGTTTGAAATGAATTATGGCATAAAAGACTGCTCTAATTGCCATTTGCCGCATACTGCGCCGTTTTATGATGTTGTTGTTAAAAAGTTAAGCGATATTATAAGCAAAGGTGCGGATAATTATGCTGAAAATAACTGATGTTTGCGTGGGTTATGGCGGTGTGGATGTTGTGCGCAATGTGTCTTTTGATGTTGATGGGTCGCTGTGCATTGTCGGACCTAACGGCTGTGGTAAAACCACGCTTTTAAAGGCTATTGCGGGCATTTTACCACATAGGGGCGAAATAACGCTTTTCGGCAAGCCTTTTACCAGTTTGAACAGGAGAGAGATTTCACTTAACGTAGCTCTTTTAAGCCAGCAACCTAGTATCTATTTTGCTTATAGCATTTATGATACGGTGATGATGGGGCGTTATTTGCATATAAAAAACCGCCTTTCGGATAATCCTAATAAAGAAGATAGGCAGATTGTAGAGCAATCTCTTGCGGCGGTGGGTTTGCTCGCTTATAAGGATAAGGATATAACAAAGTTGTCAGGCGGACAATTGCAAAGGGTTTTTCTTGCGCGAGCCTTGGCACAACAACCCTGCATTATATTGTTGGACGAGCCTACAAATCATCTTGACTTAAAATGCCAAATTGAAATTATCAACTATCTTAAAGATTGGGCAAGTTGCGGAGAGCGTGCTGTTGTTGGGGTTTTGCACGACATAAATCTTGCAATGCGCCTTAGCAATAGTTTAATATTAATGAAAGATGGCAAAATTGTTACTAACGATATTGCCGACAATATCATAAACAATAAATTGTTTGATGATGTGTATGAAATGGATGTTGCGGCGTATATGAAACAATCGTTGGAAAAATGGAGGGCTGTTTAATGCGACTAGATGGCAAAAGGTTTCTTATAACAGGCGCATCATCAGGATTGGGTTTGGCTATTGTTAAACGATTGCTAAAGGTTGATGGCGTGCAGATTTTTGCTGTCGCTAGAAACATTACACCGCTTGAAAAAATGCCTGTGGATAGGGTCTTTACATTTTCGGCTGACGTGGCTAGACCTAAAAATATTGAAAATATGCTGGATGAAGCCATAAAGCAAATGGGCGGTGTGGATTGCGTTATAGCTAATGCGGGTTTTGGATATTACGAGCAATTTTATGGCAAAGATTATCGGCATATTGAAAGAATTTTTCAAACAAATGTTTTATCGCCACTTTATACTTTACAGCGGTTTTTAGCAAAAACGGACGGCAAGGTTTCTTTTGTTGTTATATCATCTATGCTTGGCAAAATGGGCTTATCGGGTATGTCGCTTTATTGTGCTACAAAATATGCACTAGATGGCTTTGCTGATAGCTATAAATTTGAAAAACCTGACAGACTGCATTATATGACGGTTTATCCTATAGGTTTAAAAACAAATTTTTGGCGGCGTTTGCCTGATAATATTCCGCTTCCAAGACCGTTGCAGTCTGCTGATAGTGCCGCCTGCGCAGTTATTAAAGGTTTGCAAAATGAAAAGCGTGCAGTTTACACATCGCCGCCATCAAAAATTGCCTTGCGGGCAAATGGCATAATACCTTTTTTGATACCATCTTATCAACTTATCAATAAGAAAAAATTTGACAAATGGCGAAAAAGTATCCATTAAAACACTTGCAATGTCTTGCAGATTATGTTAATATATTAACTTAGACGATATTATTTTAAGGAGGATATAAGATGAAATCTGCAGTAAAAGCAGCACAAATAGTTGAATGGAACGAAAAACATTCGCCTATTCTTAGCGAAACTGCCATATTAGCGGCAAAAACGCATTTTACTTATGAAGAAGCACGTGCAAAAGGTATGCTTGCCGACAGTGATAAAGAAAGCGATTACACCGTCGCTCGTTCTGAACACGTTGATATTACATTAGCATACATAAAGGGCAAACCTAATTCTTTGATGAAAAGATAGCAATAAAAGCACCCAATATGGGTGCTTTTATGTTGGTTTCTGTTTATCGTATATAACCTCCGCCTCTTACAACAGAGTTTACAAAAGCCCCAGGACTTATACCTGGCAAATATCCAATTAAAATCGTGTTGCAATTGAACCCTTAAATTGCTAGGAGATATTACTGTTTTCATAAATAATCAATCCCAAACCATAAGAAGCAGTTTGGGATTGATTATTTGCCTGACTATCAATCTTGCTTGTTAACCTCATTTACATTAAGTGTTCTTTTCTCCACACCTCTAAGCATAACCATAATTAAAACAACAAGTGCAATAATTGACGGCGCAATAATCCATAAAAGCGATAGGAGCAAGAAAAATGGCATATCGGGAGTTAAAGCATCTCG
>WRBJ01000030.1 GCA_009784615.1 Defluviitaleaceae bacterium
ATGCGTCGCTTTCGCACAGCGAAAGTGCAAGGTCTCGAGCTTTTTGCCCACAAATGGGCAAAAACTCTGTCACCTACCACGCCAAGAAATTGGTGCGGCAAGGTTTCAGAACAGGTCTAATGATGAGCATTATGCGGAAGTTTGTGGTGGCGATTTTACTATAAACACCCGACAGCCGCAAGTTTTAGAAGGGCTTAAATTAACTACAAAAGACATCTTTGGTGAGGAGGAATAAAAATGGCGCAAATTGAGTTGCGTAATAAGAAGCTAAGCGACGATTTGTTTTATGAATTGGAGCGTGAGGTGTTAAAGGGTTGGAAAACAGGTGCTGATGTGGATTTTGAAGAAGCGGTGGCTTATCAAAAATCTTTGCCTGAAAGCAAAAGTTTTTCGGCAAAGCTGATAAAGGCAGATGCTGAGGGCAAGACACTGACACAACCCCGTGCTGGTGTGGCTTTGCCGCAGGCGCATATTGAACTTTTGCAATATTTAGAAGATTATGGTTTTGCTGATGTTTTGCCAAGCACCATTGATAGTTATACACGTCACAACCGTTATGAAGATGCACAGATTGGCATTGACGAATCTGTACGTATGGGGCGGTCTATGCTTAACGGTTTTCCTGCTGTTAATCACGGTGTGAAGATTTGTAGACAAGTGGTTGAAAGCGTTAAAAGCCCTGTACAAGTGCGACACGGCACGCCTGACGGCAGGTTGCTTGCGCTTATTACTTGCGCTGGTGGTTTTACATCTTATGAAGGCGGCGGAATTTCTTACAACATCCCCTATTCTAAAGATATTTCATTAGAAAAAACTATTTATGACTGGCAGTTTGTTGATAGGCTTATTGGCAAATATGAGGAGCGTGGTATCACTATAAACCGTGAGCCTTTTGGTCCTTTAACAGGAACGCTTGTTCCGCCTTGTATATCACATTCTGTTGCTATTATCGAGAGCTTGCTTGCGGCAACGCAGGGTTGTAAAAATATTACTGTTGGTTATGGTCAATTGGGCAATATTGTTCAAGACGTTGCGGCGTTGAAATCTTTGCGCAGTTTAACACGCTATTATTTAGATAAATTTGGTTTTGAGGATGTTCATATTACCACGGTATTACACCAATGGATGGGTGGTTTCCCACAGGATGAAAGTATGGCTTTTGGCGTAATATCTTGGGGTGCGGCGGCGGCGGTATTAGCTGGTGCTACAAAGGTTATTGTTAAAACACCGCACGAAGCTATGGGCGTACCGACAAAAGAAGCTAATGCTGCGGGGCTAAAGGCAACCAAGCAGGTTGTTAATATGCTACAAGGGCAAAACCTGCTAGAGCTACACGACGTGTATCTTGAAAGCGGTTTGATAGAAATGGAAACAAAAGCTATTATTGACAAAACGCTTGAATTGGGTTATGGTGATATTGCAATAGGTGCCGTGCGTGCTTTTGAAGCCGGCGTTATTGACATACCGTTTGCGCCAAGCCGTTATAACGCCGACCTAGCCTTCCCTGCACGTGATAATGACGGTGCTGTGCGTTTCTTTGAATTTGGCAATTTGCCGTTTAACCGCCATATTAAAGACTTCCATCGCAAAAAGCTGTCTGTGCGTGGCAAGATGGAAGGGCGTGATGTAAACTTCCAAATGAGCATTGATGACATTTACGCCATTAGTGAAGGTAGGCTTGTTGGTCGTCCTAAATAGTATTTAATATAATGATAATTCCTAGGAGGAAGAAAGATGAAGATTGTTGATGTATTATGCACACCGGGGCATAGTGGGTTTTTCTTTGATGACCAAAAGGCTATAAAAGCGGGTGCTGTGGCTGATGGCAGTGCGTATTTAGGCGAGCCTGTTTCGGAAGGCTTTAAGAGCATACGCTTGCCGGGCGAAAGCATTTCTGTTATGTTTGTGCTTGAAGATGGGCAGGTTGCTTTTGGCGATTGTGCGGCGGTGCAATATAGCGGTGCGTCTGGTCGTGACCCGCTGTTTTTGGCGGCAGATTATATCCCTGTTATAGAGCGTGTTGTAAAGCCTATGATGGTTGGGCGTGAGGTAACCACATTTAAAGAAATGGCAAACGAGCTTGACAATATCGTTATTGATGGGCAGTTGTTACATGCCGCTGTGCGTTATGGTTTAACACAAGCGGCACTTGACGCTGTTGCAAAAGCAAGCCACAAGCTAATGGCGCAGGTTATTGCGGAAGAATACGGCACGACTATTTCTAACAAGACTATACCGCTATTTACACAATCTGGCGATGCCCGTATTACTCACGCTGATAAGATGATTTTAAAATCTGCTGACGTTTTGCCACACGCATTGTTTAATAATATAGAAAAAACAGGTAAAAAAGGCGAAAAGCTATTGGAATATGTTTTGTGGCTTAGAAACCGTATTTACCAAGTACGTGTTGACGATACTTATAAACCAATAATACATCTTGACCTATATGGTATGCTTGGCGAGATTTTTGGTGAAGATTACAACGCTTTGGTTGATTATATGGGCAAGCTGGAAGAAAAGCTATTGCCGTTTAAGGTACGTATTGAAGCACCTGTTGACGTGGGCTCTTTAGCAGGGCAGATTTCTGCTTTAAAACGCATACGTGAAATTCAAGAGAAAAAAGGCGTAAATGTAGAGATTGTTGCGGACGAATGGTGCAACACCCTGCAAGACGTTAAAGACTTTACAGACAACAAAGCTGGGCATATGGCGCAGGTTAAAACGCCCGACCTTGGCGGTATTAACAACTCTATCGAAGCTATATTGTATTGCAAGGCAAACGGTATGGGTGCGTACCTTGGCGGTACTTGTAACGAAACAGACCGTTCTGCACAAATATGTGCGCATATTGCAATGGCAACAAACGCCGTGCAAATGCTTGCAAAGCCAGGTATGGGTATGGATGAAGGGTTTATGATATGCTATAACGAAATGCGCCGTATATTGGCGTTGAAGGATGTTGTGGGCAAGCAGGGCAAGAAAAAAGCTAAAGCTGAGTAATTTTATATGATAAATGACAAATGACAACAGTTTGTATACCGAGGTGTCGGTAGTAAAGCTGTTGTCATTTGTCATTGTTGTCATTTGTAACCCTCGGATGGATTGCTTCGGGCTTGATGTATATTGCTTTATGTATTTAGTAGCCCTCGCAATGACGGAAGTAGGAAGGAGCACCGTCATTGCGAGGGACGTTCCTACGACAACGAGGGAAGCGAACCCCGAAGCAATCCAGCTCTCTCGTTATCGGTGGCTTGAAGTATATTCGACAAGATTAAACAATAAATAAAAAAAGACCTTGACAAAGTTGTACAAATGGTATATGATGGTTTCAATTCCCAGTTTTACATAGATGGGTTGAGCGAGAAAAAGAAAACAGCTTGTCGGGGTGGTTCTACCCTAGAAAAGTAATCCACCACGACAAGCCTCTCTCAGCCCTAAGACCTAAGTGTAGGATAACACACTTCAGGTCTGTTTGTCAAGCACATTATTCATCAGTCTTAAACAGGCTGATTTTTTATTCCCAACAATGACAAATGACAACGGTTTTTATACCGAGGTATCGGTAGTAAAAGCTGTTGTCATTTGTCATTAGCTATGGTATAATTATCAAAAAAAACAAAAGGGGATATGTGTTATGAAATTTGATGTTGATTATTTTAAGCAAGTGTTAGCGGATGTTTTGGCAATTGATAGTCCTACGGGCTTTTGTGGTGCGGCAGTTGCCCACATAAAAGATATTGTGGGCGGCTTGGGTTATGACAGCTATATAACCAACAAAGGCAATTTGGTTGTAGATGTAAAAGGTGCCAGTGATAAGACCGTTGGTATTTCTGCACATATTGACACGCTGGGGCTTGTTGTGCGTGCTGTAAAAGATGATGGCACGCTTAGTATAATCACCGTTGGTGGGGTTATATTGCCCACGCTTGACGGCGAATATTGCAAGGTTTACACACGGGATGGCTTGGTTTATACAGGTACGGTGCTTTCTAATTCGCCTGCTGGACACGTTTTTGATGATGCCCACAGCGCAAAACGGGACGAAAAGAATATGCATATACGCCTTGATATTGTGTCAGAAGATGGCAAAACATATCCCGATGGGGATTATATAAAGTCATTAGGCATTATGGCGGGCGATTTTGTTTGCTACGACCCAAAGACGGTTGTATACGATAACGGCTTCATCAAAAGCCGCTTTTTGGACGACAAGGCTGGCGTTGCCATTATCCTTGCTATGTTAAAACATTTTAAAGACGCAAACATAACGCCTGTGCATAATATTTGCGTGGTGTTTTCCACATACGAAGAAATAGGGCACGGTCTGTCGCATTTGCCAAACGCCGATAAAATAGACGAATTTGTGGCGGTAGATATGGGATGTATTGGTGATGATTTGGGCGGTAGCGAATTTGCCGTGTCTATATGTGGGGCAGACAGTAGCGGCCCATATGACTACGACCTTACAACACGCCTTATTAACCTAGCAAAAGCCGCAGAGCTTAATTTTGCCGTAGATATTTACCCATATTATGGTAGTGATGTTTCTGCCGCCCGCCGTGCAGGACACGATATAAAAGGCGGCTTGATAGGACCAGGCATTGCCGCCAGCCACGGGATGGAGCGCACGCATATATCGTCTTGCGAAAATGCTTATAAATTATTGTATCTATACCTCACACAATAGAAGGGAAGATTGATTATGAAAGAGTTTAAAGTATTATCACCAACAGCCATATTGGGGTATGGTTTTCCTGCGGCTTCTTTTGAAGAAGGTATGCGTAGAAAACCCGATGCTATTGCTGTTGATGCAGGGTCAACAGACCCTGGTCCTTATTATTTGGGTAGCGGCAAATCTTTTACAGACAGGGGTGCTGTTAAGCGTGATTTGGAGTTTATGCTGACAGCCGCAATTGATGCAGGCATACCGCTATTAATAGGCTCTGCGGGCGGCTCTGGTGCAGACAGCCATTTGGCTTGGAATGTGGATATTATAAAAGAAATCGCCGCCGAAAAAGGATTGTCTTTTACCGTAGCCGTTATATCCTCACAAATCGACCCTAAAATAATCAAAGATAATTTAGTGCAGCTTGCGCCTGCGCCAGTACCAACAGCAAAAGATGTTGCAGACAGCGTTAATATAGTAGCACAAATGGGCGAAAAACCCTTTATGGATGCGTTAAAAATGGGTGCGCAGGTGGTTATAGCAGGACGGGCTTACGACCCTGCTGTTTTTGCCGCACCAGCCATAAACGCTGGTTTTGACGTGGGGCTTGCGCTTCATATGGGCAAGATTTTAGAATGTGCCGCAATAGCTTCCACACCAGGTAGCGGTAGCGATTGTATGTTTGGCACGCTTCGTGCAGACCATTTTGAACTAGACACCCTTAACCCCGTTAAAAAATGTACAACAACCAGTGTTTCGGCGCATACGCTTTACGAAAAAAGCAACCCAACAAAATTGCCTGGTCCCGGTGGTGTGCTTGATTTAACAGGCACTACATTTGAGCAAGCCACAGAAACCAGCGTAATTGTGCGTGGTTCTAAATTTGTGCCTGATGAAGGACAATCGTATATCAAGCTAGAAGGTGCAAAGCTAGTAGGCTACCGCACAGTATCCTTTGCTTCGGCTTGCGACCCGATAATGATTTCACGTATCAATGAAATAGTGCAAGCTGTAAAGGATAAGGTGGCAAGCAATTTTGAAGGCAAGATTGACGATTATTTCCTTGATTTTAAGATATATGGCGCAAATGGCGGGTCGTTTTGTTCTTCATCCGTAAACACGCCGCCCGCCGAAATTGCAATTGTAATCGAAGCCGTAGCACCCACCGTAGCCAATGCAGACACCATTTGCTCCTTCGCCCGCTCTACCCTGCTACACTTTGGTTACGAAGGGCGCAAATCCACCGCAGGCAACCTTGCATTTCCTTTTTCACCAAGCGATTTTTCAGGCGGTGCAGTATACGGCTTTTCGCTATATTGCCTAATGCCGCACGATGACGATAATACAACCCTTTTTGCACCAAAAATATCGCAAGTAAAGGACGGTGTTTGGATATGATTAAATTATTTGATATGGTAGACGTGGTGCGTAGCAAAAACAGCGGCCCATACGAACTAACCTTTGACATCCTTTTTAAAGACGCAGACCACTTCGCCGCCTTTGTAGATAAAAAAATAATGACACCAGCCGTATTTGCGGGTCTTTATGGTATTGATGAAAGCCTTGTAGAATCCGTCATTGCCTTCCCACCTGCAAAAGCCGTTAAAATAACAATAATACGCCCTATGGCTTCGGGTGATTTGGGCGAAAAAGACATTTATGGGGCGCAACAGCACAGCCCGCTATTATCCTTTGAATACGAGGTGTAATTATGCGTGAAATACACATTGATAAAATAACCGCCACCGTGGCAGAGCTTTGTATTAAGGCTTGCACGGTGGTTGCGCCTGATATTCGTGCGCATATAGAAAAGGTTGTACAAACAGAGGACGGGCTTGCAAGACAGGTGCTTGACAATATGCTAGAAAACCAAGACATCGCAAAACGTGAACGTATGCCCATTTGCCAAGACACAGGTATGGCGATTGTTTTTGTAGAAATAGGGCAGGACGTACGCATTGTTGGCGGTCTTTTGGCAGACGCTATTAACGAAGGTGTGCGCCGTGGCTATGACGAAGGCTTTTTGCGAAAATCTGTCGTAGCAGACCCAATGCAACGCACAAATACAAAAGACAACACACCCGCCGTAATACATTATAATATTGTAGCGGGCGATGGTTTAAAAATAACCGTATCACCCAAAGGCTTTGGCAGCGAAAATATGTCCCGCCTTAAAATGCTTGTGCCGGCAGACGGCATTGAAGGCATAAAGGCTTTTGTGCTAGAAACCGTAAAACTTGCAGACTCTAACGCTTGCCCGCCTATTGTGGTAGGCATTGGCATTGGCGGTGATTTTGAATATTCTGCCATTATGGCAAAAAGGGCTTTGCTTCGCACGCTTAACAAACCAAACCCAAACCCCTATTGGGCAGGTATAGAAGCCGAGCTGTTGCAAGCCATAAACCAAACAAACATAGGTCCAGCTGGGCTAGGCGGCAAAACCACCGCAATGGCTGTACACATTAACACCTTTGCAACCCACATAGCGGGTTTGCCGCTTGCGGTAAACCTAGGTTGCCACGTCAACCGTCACGAGGAGGCACAGCTATGATAAAAGAGATTTTTACCCCACTGACGGACAACATAATCGCCGAGCTAAAAGTCGGCGAAATGGTACATATAACAGGCGAAATTTATACCGCCCGTGATGCGGCACATTCCCGCTTAATGGATATGGTGGCATTGGGTGAAGAAATGCCGTTTGAATTTAAAGGCAATATAGTATTTTACGCAGGACCATCACCAGCAAAGCCCGACCAAGTTATGGGGTCAATAGGACCAACAACAGCAGGACGAATGGATTTATACTCACCAACCCTAATAAAGCGTGGCTTAAAGGCAATGATAGGCAAAGGCTTGCGTACAGACGAGGTGCGCAAAACCATAAAAGCCCACCGTGGCGTATATTTTGCAGGTGTCGGCGGCGTTGCGGCGTTAATGTCGCAATCCATAAAAGCGGTAGATGTTGTGGCTTTTGAAGATTTAGGCACAGAAGCCATACGCAAGCTAACTGTGCAAAAACTACCCGTAATAGTCGCCATAGACAGCAAGGGCGATTGTGTATACGACGATAGATAGTGATAAGTAGTTTGATTTTAAAGCGGGGTGATGCAATGACAAGCCGTGATGTGCTAAGGCAAGGTCAATATGTAGCAAAAGAAATTGCGACAATGCGGAAATTTGAAATAAAAGCCCAAGGCGACCCACGATTTGCAGAAAAATTTAAACGTATGATGGGCAAAAGGCATAGAAAATGGGCAAGGTCTGAAAGAGCATACGAATTTGTCGCAAACCTTACAGAAAGCAGCACTGTTGCATTAATTGTAGGAATAGGCGGAATGATAGCCGCATTTTCTGTTCCTTATCTTTTAATACTTGGTTATGGTCATCTTGCACGATGGATTGTTGGTCTTTTTAGCTAAGGCATATTTTGTCCTTGTTTTGGAATATTAATATACAAGCATTAATATTTTAAAATGAGGTGTAGATATGAAAAATAAGGCATTTAATCCAATTTTTACTACAAAGGTAATTGTTGCGGCGGCTTTGGTTTTGTTGTCGCTTATTTTTGCTTTGCCCGTGGCGCAGGTTGTTTTTGGTGCAGAAAAGATGTTGCCCATATATTCTGTACAGACGGATGAAAAGGTGGTTGCTATAACCTTTGATGCCGCTTGGGGTGCAGATGATACCGATGTTTTAATAGAAATTTTGGCAGAGCACGATTGTAAAGCAACCTTTTTTATATGCGGCTATTGGGTAACACAGTTTCCCGATGTTGTACGCAAATTTCACGAAGCGGGACACGACATTGCAAACCACGGCGACACGCACGCACACGTTGCCTCTTTAAATTTTGAACAAAATGTGGAAGAAATTGCGGCGGCGCATACACGTGTTTTAGGGCTTTTGGGTGTAGAAATGGATTTGTACCGCCCGCCATATGGCGAATATAACAATACCGTGCTAGAAGCGGCAAAATCTATTAACTATCACACAATACAATGGGATGTGGATAGCCTAGATTGGAAACGCCCAACACCCGAAGCTATGTTTAACCGTGTAATAAACCACAAGTCGTTGCAAAATGGGTCTATATTATTATTTCATAACGACATACCCGAAACACCTATCGCATTGCGTAAAATCTTGGCAGAACTAAAAAATCAGGGCTACAAATTTGTACCGGTTTCCCAATTAATATTGCGTGATAACTACAAGTTAGACCATACAGGCAGACAAATTCCTTTAAGCTAAAAAACAGCAAACCGCAAGGATTAATCCCCCTTGCGGTTTGCTGTTTTTTAGCAACTTAACCAAAATACTTCACACCAGAAACAAATAATTTTTGGTCAAAATTGCCAGGTATGTTTTTGAAGACAATACCACGCTCGTTATGTCCCATTTTGCCAAAAATGCGCCCTGTTGGGTCTGTTATGCCTTCTATGCCCATAAAAGAGCCATTGGGATTGTGTGGAAGGTTTTCGGTGGCGTTGCCGTTATGGTCAACATAGACCGTGGATACCTGCCCATTTGCAAACAGCTCTTGTGTCAATTGCGGGCTTGCCACAAAGCGACCTTGCCCGTGCGACATAGCCATACGGTGTATGTCGCCAGTTTGTACACCAGCAAGCCAAGGCGATTTGTTAGACATAACCTTTGTTTGCGCAATGTTGGATATATGGCGACCAATAGAGTTGTAGGTAAGCGTCGGGAAATCCTCACCAATCGGCAAAATTTTGCCATAAGGCAATAGTCCCAATTTTACTAATGCTTGAAAGCCGTTGCAAATACCTATCATCAAGCCTTTGCGGTCGTCAATTAACTGCATTGTGGCTTCTGCAATTGCAGGGTTAGAAAACACCGCCGCAATAAATTTTGCAGAGCCTTCTGGTTCATCGCCTGCCGAAAAGCCGCCGGGGATGGCTATAATTTGTGATTGCATAATTTTTTGCGACATTTGCTTAATAGAATTTTCAAAGGCTTCTTGTGTTAGATTGTTGATGACGAGCAAATCTACCACAGCACCCGCTTCTTTAAAGCCTTGCTCTACATCCCATTCGCAGTTTGTACCAGGGAAAACTGGTACAAAAACCTTTGGTTTTGCAAACTTTTCTTTAGCTATCGCAATATTTTTTGAAACATATGGTTGCGGAAGGTCGATTGTGATTGGCTTAATATCCAGCATACCTGTCGGAAAAATTTCCTCAAGCGGACGCATCCAAACATTAATGCACTCGTCAATATCAATAGAAATATCATTGATTTTTAGGGTTTTTGTATCGGTTGTAAGTCCTAAAATTTCAAAACCTTCGGGTAAATCATCATCACTGCCAACATGCTCTACCACAAAAGTACCCATTTGTTTCGCAAAGAAATCTCCGTCATATTTAATATCTGCACCAATTTTATTACCAAAAGCCATTTGCGAAACCGCCGCCGCAATGCCACCAAAACCTACAACATATGCCGAAACAATTTTGCCTTCTGCAATTTGTTTATGAAGCAATTTAAAATTATGCTTTAACGCTTCAAAATCAGGCAGACTATGTTCGTTATTAGGGGTTTTAAGGATTGCTATTGTGTTGCCTGCCGCCTTAAATTCTGGTGATGCAATACCAGCAATAGGCATTGCAGTTGCTGAGAATGAAATAAGCGTCGGCGGTACGTGTAGACGGTTTTCAAAAGTACCGCTCATAGAATCTTTACCGCCGATTGCGGCAATGCCTAGCCCCATTTGCGCCGCATATGCGCCCAAAAGTGCCGCAACAGGCTTGCCCCAAACCTCTGCTGTTGTCATACGCTGAAAATATTCTTGAAAACTAAGACGTATTTTTTCATAATCCGCACCACTTGCCACCAAACGAGCTACGGATTCTACTACAGCATAAACCGCACCGTGATATGGACTTTGCTCTGACACATAAGGGTCAAAACCAAAAGACATCAACGAAGCAGTGGCAGACTTTTTACCCAAAACAGGGACTTTTGCCGCCATTGCTTGGGTTGGCGTAAGCTGATATTTGCCGCCAAAAGGCGCAAGTATGGTATTGCCACCAACGCTAGAATCAAAATTTTCCGCCAAGCCCTGCTGTGAAGCGGTGTTTAAACCGCCCAAATTAGCAAGCCAATTAGCCTTGCTTAACTTTAATTGTCCTTCATTAAAGTCAATCTTTTCAGGCGATTGCACAACTGCCTTTGTTTTCTGTTTGATGCCAGATGTGTTTAAAAATTTACGTGAAATATCAACAATCTTTTTATTGCGCCAATGCATTACCAGTCTACCTGTATCCGTTATTTTTGCTACTTCATAGGCTTCAAGATTTTCTGCAAAGGCAAGGTCAATCAAGGCTTGTACGTCTTTTTTGTGTACAACAACCCCCATACGCTCTTGAGATTCTGATATTGCAAGCTCTGTACCGTCAAGCCCATCATATTTTTTCAATATTGTATCAAGGTTTACATCAAGAGAATCCGCAAGTTCGCCAATAGCTACAGATACGCCGCCTGCGCCAAAGTCATTACAGCGTATAATTAGTTTAGCCGCTTCGGGATTGCGGAAAAGACGTTGAATTTTGCGCTGTGTAACAGGGTTGCCCTTTTGAACCTCTGCACCAGCCGTTGCCAGCGAATGTTCTTCGTGAGATTTTGATGAACCTGTAGCACCGCCAACGCCATCACGCCCTGTTCTGCCGCCAATCAACAGCACAACGTCGCCAGCCTGCGGCACTTTGCGTATTACATTTTCTTTTTTAACAGCACCGATAACTGCGCCGACTTCCATACGTTTTGCAATATAGCCTTCGTGGTAAATTTCACGTACCAAGCCTGTCGCCAAGCCTATTTGATTGCCATATGAAGAATAGCCAGCCGCCGCTTGTGTTGTTATAAGGCGTTGGGGCAACTTGCCGTCAAGAGTTTCGGACAAAGCACGGCGGGGGTCACCAGACCCTGTTACACGCATAGCTTGATACACATAACTGCGTCCCGACAATGGGTCGCGTATGGCACCGCCAAGGCAGGTTGCCGCACCGCCAAAAGGCTCTATTTCTGTTGGGTGGTTATGTGTTTCATTTTTAAACATTAACAGCCATTTTTCATTTTCGCCTTCAACATCAACATCAATTTCAATAGAGCAAGCGTTTATTTCTTCAGAAACATCTAAATCGTCCAAATATCCATACACACGCAAGGCTTTCATACCAATAACAGCCATATCCATTAAAGAAATTGGGCGGTCGTCGGTGTAGATTCTATTGCGTGTATCTAAGTAATGATTATATGTTTGCTCAAATAACTCTTTATATTTGCCGTCTTCAAATGTAATGCCTTCCAAAATTGTATTAAAAGTGGTGTGGCGGCAATGGTCGCTCCAATAGGTGTCTATCATCTTAACTTCGGTGATGGTTGGGTTACGGTTTTCGCCGTTTTTAAAGTAATCTCGCAAGAAGGAAAAGTCGTCAAAAGACATCGCCATACCTAACGATTTATATACTGCTTCAAGCTCATCATCGGTTCTATACATAATATCAACATCTTCAACATCTTTTGGGGCTGGTGCGTCATTAACAAGGGTTTGCGGCTTATCAAGCCCAACCTGCATAGAGTCTACGGGGTTTACAACATAGTTAATAACAGATTGTTTTTGGCTGTCGGTAATTTTGCCAGATATTATATGAAATTTCGTATATGCGACAACAGGCAATTGTCCCGTTAAAACCTGCGCAGACAATGCCGCCCAGTCTGCCCGTTGGTCGTATTGACCAGGAAGCAATGCTTTGCCGAAAATAAAATTATCTGCTTCATAGCTTACTTCATCATAAACATTATCCACATTAGCTTCTGCAAGCACTTTTTGTACGCACAAATCAAATTGTGCACGAGTTAAACCCTGCACATCATAACAATGCACAATACGCACTTTTTGGGCTTTTTCAATCCCCAAAAAGCCCGTTATATGGTCTTGCAAATGCCCTGCTTCAATGTCATAACCCGCTTTTTTCTCCACAAAAACTCTATAAATCTCCGACATTTTTATTCCCCCTTATCGTTTAAGTTCATTATAGACTTCACTTTTGCCAATTTTTCTATCTTTAGCCACAAGTTTCATAGCCGTTTTTTCGTCGTTGCCTTGCTTAATATACATTTGCAAATGCTCTCGCAAATCTTCGGGAAAACAATTATCTGCTTTGCTATTGCCCTCGATAATCAAAACAAACTCCCCTTTGGGAGCATTGCTTTTAAACATATTTTCAATATCAGAAATTTTGCCCCGCAAAACCTCCTCAAATTTTTTGGTAAGCTCTCGGCAGACGACAATTTGTCTATCGCCGAAAACCTGATGCATTTGCGATAATGTTGTTAATAGTCTATGCGGTGCTTCATAAAAAACAATTGTGCGTTTTTCGTTTGCAAGCTCTTTTAAAATCCGCTTTCTATCAGCATTATCTCTTGGTAAAAAACCTTCAAAAGCGTGCGGATGTGCTTTGAAACCCGACAACACCAATGCTGCAATGCCGGCAGAAGCACCGGGACAAACCGTGATGTTTACGCCATTTTCTTGACACAACTGCACCAATTCACGACCGGGGTCGGATATGGCGGGCATACCGCTATCGCTTACAAGTGCTATGCTTGCGCCGTTAAGCAACTTTTCTATCAAATATTTGCCTTTTGTGTCTTTGTTGTTTTCGTGATAGCTTGTTGTAGGTGTCTTTATTTTATAATGTGTTAGTAGTTTTGCTGTGTATCTTGTATCCTCGGCGGCTATCAAGTCTACCTCATCCAGCACCTTAAGCACCCTTAAAGTGATGTCCTCTAGGTTGCCGATAGGTGTTGCGCATATGTATAATATACCACAACTTTTTTCACTCATAATAAATATCATACACTTCTTTCGTATATTTGCCATCATCGCCATAAATCACAAGCGGCGCAAGCATTTTAAGATGCCTGCCTCCGCCTCTTGTAGCGGCAATTAGCATTAGGTTAGGTGGTGTATCAACTTTTGACTGCACCAATCGCAAAATCTTTGCCGCAAGCCCGTATTTTTCAAATAAAACAAAAATTTCTGCCATACGTTGCGGTCGGTGTACCATATAAAAATGCCCTTTAGACACCAACAGGCGCGTTGCTGCTTTTATCACATCTTCCAATGTACACATTATTTCGTGGCGGGCTATTGCTTTTGCACCGCTTGGTGATTGCTCGCCGCCACCGACTTCAATATATGGCGGGTTTGCTGTTACAACATCGAAGCTAGCCGCAGGCAAAATATTATCCCGTATATCACCTTGCATCACCTTTACCTTGTCGCCGATACTATTTAATGCAATCGACCTATTAGCCATTTCTGCCATTTCTTTTTGAATTTCTATCCCCCAGAAGCTGTCGCCCTTTGTTTTTGCCGCAAGCAGTATTGGTATCACACCATTGCCACTACACAAATCTAAATGTCTTTGCCCTTTATGAACCTTTGCAAAGCCCGAAAGTAGTGCCGCATCCATACCAAAGCAAAATTTTGCGGGGTTTTGAATTATTTTATAGCCATTGCGGTGCAGGTCGTCTAATCTTTCGCCTTCTTTTAACGCTATATTCATCAATTGCGCCCCTTGTATCGTGGGTCATATTCTGGCACAACGGCTTTTTTCAATATCTTAATGTCTTTTGCGTGATATTGGTTTATTGTCGGGGTATCATTAGGGGTTTTGCGTACAGTGGCGCGAAGGGTTTGGCGTAATATGGATGTCGATATTACCTCGCCCTGCCCATCGGGTGTTTTGATAATATCACCAACGCCTGGCATTATTTTGTTTAACTCGTTATAATGTTCTTCTTCGTATTTTAAACAACACATAAGCCTACCACAAACACCGCTTATTTTGCTTGGTGACAGCGAAAGATTTTGGTCTTTTGCCATTTTAATGCTAACGGGATGAAATTCGGGCAAAAATGTGGCGCAGCAAAGGGTTCTGCCGCAAACGCCAATGCCGTTTAACAACTTGCTTTCATCCCTTACCCCAATTTGGCGCAATTCAATCCTCATTCTAAAAATCCCCGCAAGCTCTTTAACCAATTCACGGAAATCTACACGCCCATCGGCTGTGAAGTAAAAAATTATTTTTGTAGCGTCAAAAGTAAGCTCGACATCAACGAGCTTCATACCCAAATCGTGTTTTACAATACGCTCGCCGCAAATGACAAAGGCTTCTTCTTCACGTTTTTTATTGCTTTCTAGCGTTACTAAATCGTCATCGGTAGCTACACGTATAATTTTGCGCAATGGCATATATGCGGGGTTTGGTTCAACCATCTTATTGGCAATTTCACAATTTCCATATTCCATACCCCTTATGGTTTCGGCAATAACGCCCTTGCCACGCTCTACAGTCATACCGTCTGGGTCGAAAAAATATATTTTGCCAGCAGGTTTAAAACGCACGCCGATTATTTCAATTGGTTCGTTATTTTCAAATGTTTTGTTTATTTCTGACATATTGTACTCCTAATTCGGTCAACCAAGCACAGTTGACCCTGCAAGTTTTATCGTCAAAATTTCCATACATAATAGGAAATTGCAGTTGCTGTTTAGCTTTTGTTTTGTATCATTTATTGCTTTAATCTTTTGCAATGTAGAGGTCGTACCACCTTGTACCATTCTTGCTTGTGATATTAATATTTGGCGGTAATGCATTTGTAAAATTTCTAAAACATCTGCAATTTGTTCTTTATATTGCTCCATTTGCTTTGCGACAGAAAATATTTCTGGTATGCTCACTTTTGGTAATTTGTCCACTATTTCTAAAATCGAATTGCGTAATATTGCAAAATCTTCATCATTAGCAAGCGTTAAAGCTCGTCCGATAGAACCCTGTGCAAGTTCTGCCGCAATCTGCGCTTTGTCCGTGTCAATACCTTGTTTTTCTAAATAATTTTTAACAGACGCTGTGTCTAATGACGGAATCTTGTAGGTTATGCAACGTGATAAAAGCGTTGGCAAAAAGGCATTTAGCCCATCTGCCAGTAGCAAAAACACGGCATAGTGCGGAGCTTCTTCCAGCGTCAGTAACATTGCATTTTGTGCGGCGGGTGTCATTGTATGTGCATTGTGTATTATATAAACACGCTTGTCACCCGAATATGGTGCTACAGATAAACCCGCCAAAATATCCTCACGCACATCTGTCACACCCAAATTAGCTTTTGAAGCCCTGATGTGTATTAAATCGGGATTATTGCCCGTTTCAAAGGTAAGGCAAGATTTGCAAACATCGCAAGAATATCCATTTGTGCTATTGTGGCACAAAATGGATTTTGCAAAAGCGTTGGCAAGTATTTTTTTACCAAAACCAATGCCGCCGCTTAAAATATAGGCGTGGCTAACACGGCTATGCACAATGGATGATGTCATAGCTGATTTTATTAAGGTGCTTCCTACTATCTGCGAAAAGTTTTGCATTTTATCCACCTAAATCATCATATCTAACAATAAACCGTGAATTTCATCAACGCGTGCCAAAATTTCGATATGACTTTTTTCATTGGATAATAAATCCTGCGCAAGCTCGTCAAGCTCGGCATTAACAAGACGCACAATGCCGTAAACCCTATGTCTGCCACGCCTATCCAAAAAGTTTTCACGAGAAAATTCGTGGCTGTTTGTAACAACCTCGTTAATAAACTCTTTAACCAAGCCACGATAATGCTTTAAATCCGCAATATCCCTATGGTCTGCAATTTTTTTGCCCCATTCGGTTATATTGGTAATAAGCCCTGAAAGACGCTCTGCAAGCCCATCAGACGCAATGCGCTTTAGGGTAAAAGCAAAATCTCCGCTTTCAAATTTTTCTTTAACAGGATTAACAATCGGCTGATTAACAGCCGATATATCCCCGACACGTATATCCATTTTTCAGCTCCTAAAAACGCTTAAAATCTGCAAGATTAAGCACAAAAATGGTAGCACCACCAACAGTAACCTCTACAGGATACGGTACATAGTTTTCTGCCGTAGAAAGATGTGCAGAATTAACAGATGTAATTTGTTTGCGAGAGCGGCATTTTTTCTCGATAATACTGACAAGTTCATTAAGCCTATCAGCTTCGGCACCGCACAAAAGGGTTGTGTTGCCCGCACGCAAAAAGCCGCCTGTTGATGCTAGTTTTGTTACCTTAAAGCCTTCTTCGCTTAAAAGGTCAATAATTTGGAAAGCATCCTCGTCATTGATAATCGCTATTACTAACTTTTCCATCATAATCATAGTTTTTCCTCCTTTTACTTTTATATCAATATTTTTTCAATATGACTAACTATTTTATTGTGTATTTCTTCGGCAGGCAATGTAGCATCTATTGTGATAATGCGTCCGCTTTCATCATCTGCAGCAATTTTATCATACCCCGCCGATATTTGTTTGTGATATTCAAGCCCTTTAGCTTCTATCCTATCCAAATCTTGCTGTGCCGCTTTGCGCTTTAGCCCGTTTTCAGGGCTAATTTGCAAATAAAATGTAAGGTTTGGCAAAAACCCCTTCGTGGCAAAATCGTTAATTTGTGCCAAATTCCCAACATCCATCCCACCAGCATAGCCTTGGTAAACATAGGTAGAATGAGCAAAACGGTCGGTTATAACAACCTTGCCTTCGTCCAGCGCAGGGCGTACAATTTCGTCCACCATTTGCGCACGAGCGGCAAAATATAACAAAGCCTCGACACGTGCAGAAATATCTCCCGTCGCCTTGTCCTTTAAAATATTACGGATTTTTTCGGACACATTGGTTGTGCCAGGGTCACGTACAGAAACAACATCAAAGCCACGTGCCGCCAAAAAACTGTACAACATCTGCATTTGCGTGGATTTCCCTGCTCCTTCGCCACCTTCAAAACTAATAAATAATCTTCTCATATGCTAAGTATAACACAAAGAAATTAATTTTTCAAATAAAACTTAACATTTTTAAAAATATGTGCTATAATATATTGCAGACGATACAAAAGATGGTAGGAGGGGTAAAATGGCAGACGATGATAACAAAACACCTTTGGGAGACGACGAGGATTTAGACGCAATGCTTAAGGCTCTTATGGAAGAAGATTCTGCGGACGAATGGAAACCCGACGATAATTTTGAAGATATTTTAACCAATAATCCAATCGAAGAACAAGAAGAGGTTGCAGAAGAAACGGAAGAAGAGCCCGAAGAAGATATTCCTATGTACGAGCCAAAAAAAGAAGAAGCAGAAGAAAATGAGGAAGCACCAAAAAAGGGCTTCAAATTACCGTTTTTAGGCAAAAAGGGCGAAAAACCTGAAAAGATTAAAAAAGTGATAAGCAAGTCTACCAAAATCATCTATGGTTTGGCGGGTTTGGCTGCGCTTGCTTTGCTTGGTGTTGGTGCAATTTTGTTATACGAATTATTTTCGGACGACACGCCACGCCCGCATCAATTAAACCAACCAAACGCCCGTTTTAACAACGCCGCTTCTTCTTTTATAGAACTTTTCGCAACAATAGACGACGAGCTTATAGCATTAACGCAAGTGTTATTAGACGACACGGCAACCATTTTCTATTTTGAAGGTAATTTGGATTTAAACCGCTATGTGTTTGCATTAGAGGACTTTAACGGCAGGGTGTATAACAAAGATATTGCTTTTGCAACAAACCCTTTGCGCCAATTGATTGTAGAGCGTACAGAGGTACGCTTTGAACCAATAAGCAGGGAAGCAGAAGCCTTTACGCTAACCATCACAGACCTGCAAAGCAACGCCGCTGTTTCTGTTGATATGGCTTTTGACGGGGAACGTATACCCGTCGGACGATATTTCAACGACTTTATAATTTTTGACAATCTGCCCGTTCGCAATTTGTCGGTTATACTAAACCACGCAGAATTTTCTGCGTCAGGCTCTACAATAGGTTTAAGCATTTTTCAAAATATGTCCGACGGCGGCATTGTTTTTGCACAACAAGAAGATGTTTCGCCAATCAGCATTTACCACAGAGGAGCATCCGTGCCACCTGTAAACAATGTATTGCACGTGTTAGAATTTGATGACGGTGCAAAATTTGCACGTATGGATTTTGGCGTGTTGCGTACATTGCACGGTGATATAGAAATTGTGCTTGACGGGCTATACAGGCAATATAACCTTAACCACACAATGTCTGTAACACCGCTGTTTACACCTGGTGCAAGCAGGGTGCAAACAATACAGCTTGCCGATAATTATCAGCTAATATTAGAAGGTATGCAAAGACAAGGCGACCTAATGGTTATGCCAATGCACGGTATTAATACCACAACAGGCGATAGGGCAACAACCACCATTTCTGCCTATATTATCGGTATGGACACCGATGGCGTAACCCACCGTCTGTCCGCCGATGTGCGATATGGTGCAATTGGTGCAGATGTATTGTTTTACCTAGAACAAAACCCAGCTTTTAGCCAAATACCGGTTACACAAATGCAATTAGAAATTGAATATGCCCTTATTAAACTACCGCCAACATCACATAAAATAAACCTTCGTAATGCAGAATATGCGCCAAGCGAAAGAAGGCAAGAGATTATAAATGCGTTGGAAAACCATTTTGTGCCGCAAATAAACCGCCAAAATGACGGGCTTGCGCCGATTGCGCAAGTAATTACTATGCAGGAAATAGGCGGAATTATACGTGCAACTGTAATAGAAAGACACCTAGAAGTACGAAGCGGCAGACTGCACGATACAACAATGTTTCATATGGTAGAAGGAAGAATACAAGACGAAAGATTTGTAGTGTCAAGTATAGAAACTGTTAGGAGATAATAAGAAAAACGGGCGGTCAATGGTCGCCTGTTTGCACGTCATCGTAGTCTATTTACTGGATTGCTTCGGGCTTGCTATGTAATGCCCTACGCATTTGGTAGCCCTCGCAATGACGAAAAGCAGGAAGAAACCCCGTCATTGCGAGGGACGGAGTATACGGCAAACGGGGAAGTGAACCCCGAAGCAATCCAGTTCGCTCTACATCAAGTTGCTTGACAGTCTTTACTTGCGCTTGTCGGCTACCCTTGCCACGCCTACATCCCTTTACTGGATTGCTTCGGGCTTGCTATACACTGCCCTATGTATTTAGTAGCCCTCGCAATGACGGGGGTTCTTGTTGCTTCCGTCATTGCGAGGAACGTTCTTACGATAAGGTGGGAA
>WRBJ01000031.1 GCA_009784615.1 Defluviitaleaceae bacterium
ACAACATCGGCAACGCTCCACCACCAGCCAACGAGTACACTCTTGGTAATGAGCCAAATCAAGGCGGCGGATTTGTTATCGGCAACGAGCCAGATGATGCTAATGTTTACAACATCGGCAACGAACCTAACATTAATTTCATAACCTACGACCCAACAGCACCAGAAATGGGCAGTATGGTAGATGTGTTCATCGTTACACCAATGGGTAGCCTACTTCCTGTTGACCTTGCAGGTCTTGAAGGACTTGGCATTATAACCATCCCACCAAGTGAATGGTTTGCAGAGCTACTTATGCATAATCCTGATGAAATCAACGAGCTTCTTCTTCAAGCAATCGTTGACCCAACAAACCTTCTTGAAAGTGCTCGTGTTGCATTGCAAGAGTTTGACATCGAAGATGCAGACATTTACGACTTCGTTCTTGATTTGCTTGACCTTGTTGAAGCTATCGAGGCTTATGTGGCTCAATACACATATACTGAACCTCCTGCTGATTTCGAGGGAATCGAAACAGAAGCACCGGATTGGGAATATGTTGAAGGTCCTTCACCAAATGCACCTAACTTGCAGGTTGTTATTGTTCCAGTACCACCAACAGGTGGAGGCGAGCCAGAACAACCAGAAGAACCACCAACAGGTGGAGTTGACCCTGAGCCAGACGAACCACCGACAGGTGGAGGCGACGGCGGCGGAGATACCACACCACCAACGGGTGGAGGTGATGGTGACGGTGATACCACAACACCACCAACAGATGGCGGAGATGATAGCGACAACGAAACTCTCGACCTAGTTGACCCTGATGTTCCACTTGGTAACCTTGAAGTCGAAGAAGATATAATTCTCGACCTTGGCGACCTTGACGTACCGCTTGGCAACCTAACAACGGACGGCACAGATGATGGCTTCTACCTCGAACTTGATGATGCTGATGTACCGCTTGGCAACTTCCCAGCAGACATCGACGCTGATGACTATATCGAGCTTACAGAAACCCAAGTGCCACTTAGCCAAATGCCAAACACCGGCGTAAACGATGTAACGGGCGTTATCAGCACAGGTATCTTTGTAACCCTTACCCTTGCTGCTGTTGCTTCTCATTCCATCCGCAAGCTGGTTAAAGCAAAAAAGCAAGATGACGACGCAGAAGGTGCGACTATCTAATATCCAACCGCTCTTTTAGCAGAGTTTTAATAATAAGTTTGATGCATATTTGCCACCGCAGTTTTTACACTGCGGTGGCAAAATCGCATCATATAAGAATGAGAGGGTTTATTATGGGGCAAAAGGCAAAATCAAATAAAATAAAGTTGCGCATTATGATAGCAGTTTTGGTTTTAAGCGTTGGTGGCGCAATAACTTTTGGTGTGCTCCTTTTGTATGATATGACAACCACAAGACAAGGACAAGATTTTTTTGCAGATATGGCCATTCCTGTGATACAGCGTCCCGCAAGCCTTTCACGTCAAAGTTTGGATAGTGAAAATGTCAACTTCACCCTTATGGTAGATTTTGACGAAAAACGAGAACAAGCACCAAATATCGTTGGATGGATACAATCTCCGGGGACGGTTATAAACTACCCTGTATTACATACTACAGACAACGATTTTTATCTTAACCATCTGCCTGATGGCAGGCGTAACGCTATGGGCTCAATCTTTTTAGATTATCGTAATGCGGCGGATTTTTCCAGCCAAAATATGCTAATCTATGGACACAATATGGCTTCGGGGGATAAATTTTCATCTTTGCGCCATTATGAAAACCAAAGTTTTTTTGAAGAACACAGTACAATCTTCATCTTCACACCTCATAAAAACTTTGCAATAGAGCTGTTTGCAGGATACAATTTTAATTCCAACATCGAGCATCCACCGATGCATTTCGCAAACGAAACGGAATTTGAAAACTATATAGAAGAATTGCGGACAAGGTCGTTTATTAATAGCGATTTGCAAGTTAGCTTCGGCGACCAACTGGTGTTTTTGGCAACATGCGTTTATGCAGGTGACAGTCCGTGGAGAAGTGTGATTGTCGGAAGACTTGTAGCACTTAATTGGTAACAATTAAACTAGAAAATTACACATTTTATATAAACTTTGCAGTTAATTATAGCAAAATCTCCATAAAAAAATTATATTGAAACGACAAGCATACACGGTCTTGTCGTTTTTTATTATCCTATACTTATAGGTTTTAGTAAAATTTCAAAAAAGTTATAAAAAAATTTCACAAACCATTTAATCCCACACTATAATAATACAGGGGGTGGTTTTGATGTCATCTATGGTGCAATTGCGTAACATTTCAATGAATTATCATTCCAAAGAAGGCGAGGTTGCCGCCGTTTCACAGGTAGATTTTTGCGTGCAAGAAGGCGAATTTATTAGCATTGTAGGTCCATCGGGGTGTGGTAAATCTACCCTTTTATCAATAATAGCGGGGCTTTTGCCGCCATCATCTGGCGATGTGTTAATAGGCGGCGAAGTTGCCGTAAAAAACACATCACAAATTGGGTATATGTTCCAAAAAGACCATTTATTTGGTTGGAGAAATATATTAAATAATGTGTTATTGGGATTAGAAATAAAGCATAAAAAAAATGCACATACAGTAGCATATGCACATATATTGCTTGAAAAATACGGCTTGGGTGATTTTAAGAAGCACCGCCCACACGAATTATCAGGCGGAATGCGCCAGCGTGCCGCATTAATACGCACGCTTGCAACAAGCCCAAAAATATTGTTGCTCGACGAGCCTTTTTCGGCTTTGGATTATCAAACCCGCCTAACAGTAAGCGACGAAATTGGCGCAATACTTTCCGCAGAGCGGGTTACGGCGATATTGGTAACGCACGATATAGCGGAAGCAATTGCGTTGTCAGACCGTGTTGTCGTACTGTCTAACCGCCCCGCAACTGTTAAAAATATCCATACTATTGATATCTGCAAGAAAGAAGGAAGCCGCCGAAAATCACCAAAATTCGCAGGCTATTTTGACAAAATTTGGGAGGAGTTGCGACAATGACATATAGCACAGAACACAACGCATATCTACGCCAAATACGCCATAAAAAAATATTGGTCGTCGCCTGCCAAGCCTTAATTTTACTAGCTTTTTTCGGACTGTGGGAAATAGCCGCACATTTCGGCTGGATAGAAGCCTTCATTTTTAGCTCTCCGTCCAGAATGTGGCGTATGCTTGGTATAATGCTTGCAAATGGCGAATTGTTCACGCATATCGGTGCAACGGCTACACAGGTTGTACTTGGCTTTGTGCTTGGTACTATACTAGGTACATTAATTGCCGCAATGCTATGGTGGAGCGATTTTGTACGCAAAGTATCCGCCCCGTATTTGGTAGTGTTTAACGCCTTACCAAAAACCGCACTCGCACCAATAATCATTGTATGGATGGGCAACAACCCTAGCGCAATCCTTGTTACCGCCCTGCTAATATCTGTTGTTGTCACCATCCTAAATATGTTGACGGGTTTTACACAGGTAGAGCAGGACAAAATCAAACTAACGCAATCCTTTGGAGCAAGCAAATTACAAACCTTCACAAAAGTCATTTTTCCCGCATCTATCGGTGATTTAATATCTGCCCTAAAAATAAATATCGGTTTGTCTTTTGTGGGCGTTATTGTTGGCGAATTTCTTGTAGCAGGCTCTGGACTTGGATTTTTAATTGTATACGGCAGTCAAATTTTCCGTATGGATATGGTAATGTTATCCATCTTAATCCTTTGCGCTTTAGCTGCTGTATTTTACCAAATTATCTCAGTAATAGAAAAGCGTTTTGCAAATTGGATACAATAAACAAAACACCACCCTTTAGCAAGGGTAGTGTTTTGTATGAATCATTAGTTACGATTTGGTTGTTCTGCAGACAAGCCAATATCGCTCCAGTTATGAATATTACCTGTAAAACCTACACCAGCGCGTGTATCCCAGTTGGTTACACGGCTGTTAAGAGCAGTCAAGTTAATAGTCCAGCTTAGTGGAATAGCAGGCACATTATTGTACCAATACCACTGCCAATCGCTAAACACTTGTTGCAAATATGCCGCATCCCAAGCCTCGACAGAAGTCATACGTTCTAAAATAGCGTCATATTCTGGCGAAGTATATCTTGATGGATTCCATTGTGTGTGACCCCACATACCATCTGGGTTAGGGTTAGCACCCACAATAAAGCGGTCGTGGGCAATGTGAATTTCGTCACCAGAACCATAGTAAGAATCAAAGTCAAGAGCGTCAAGCAAATAGTTGCGGTCGTGCAAACGACCTTGCCATAATACTACACGAAGACCGATTTCGTTCCATCTTTGTGTATAGAAAGCAACACGCTCTTCATCCATTGGCCAAATTGACATAGCCCAATTAATTGTCAAAGGCGAACCATCAGGCATTAATCTAAAGCCATCTGCATCACGCTCTGTAAGACCAGCATCATCAAGAATTTGATTTGCTCTTGCTGGGTCGTGTCTAAAACCAGGAACGGTTTGGTCAATTAAAGCCATATGGTTTGGCGGTGCAATAGATGGCGCAGGGAAGCGCAAACCTTCAAAAACAATTTGGGTAAAAGTTTGCTCATCCAAAGCATAAGCCATTGCACGGCGTACATCTGCACCAAGCTGTGCCATCAATCTGTCAGGATTATAAACGTTTACACGGTTATCATCATCCCAGTTGCCAAGTCTAAAGGAAATATAATAAAATTCGTTAGACGGAGCACTTAAAAATGTGATATTTGAAGCATTTTGGTGATAACGGTACAAATCACGTGGAAAAGCCATAATGTCAAATCTGCCCGCTTCCATAAGCTCACCAGCTTGTGTTGGGTTAAATCTTTCAACAATCAAATTTTCAATTTGAGGTGCGCCAAACACATAGTTTGGATTTGCCACCATATGGAAGGCATCACCTGGTACGATATGCTCTATCATAAACGGACCCCAACCGATAGGATTGCTTAATACAGCAGGATGAGAAGCCATTTGTGCCACAGGAATATCTTCAAAAATATGACGTGGCATTGGTGATGTCCACAAGCTGAAGTAAAGCACAGTCATAGGAAGCTCGTACATATAAATTGTAAGGGTTCTGTCATTGTTTGACAACACTAGACCCTCGATAGAATCCGCTTCGCCATTTGCAAAGTCCAAAAAGCCAACAATGCCTTCAATCTCTCTGGTGCGGCGTATACCTGTGTAATCCGGGCTGGCAAGCACTTCATAGGTAAACACAAGGTCAGCCATAGTTAGCGGCGTGTCGTCGTGCCAATAAACATCGTGTTGCATAGTAAATGTGATAGAATTTTCTTCTAAATCATATTCAAATGTAGCAATACCGTCTTGACCCATTTGGAAAAACTCGTTCATAGAAACAATAGAACTGCTTGAACCCAATAAAGTTGCAACGGTAGCATCTTCACCACGGTCGTGGAAGATTGCGCCGCCAACCATACCTACAAAAGGTTCTGGCAAGCCTATACCATACATAAATGTAGTACCGGGTACGTGTGCCGCACCTGTGTTAATATGTTGCGGAAAACGCTCCATCAAAGCGTTCATCGCTTCCATCGGCGATACGCCACCTGCGGTATCGTTGCCGCCGCCATTTCCGTTTTCAATACCATTGTTGCCGTTGTCGTTGTCGTCATCTGTTGTACGTGGATTACAAGCGGCAAACACAAGCACCAAAACCAACAAGGCTACAATTGTGATTAGTGTTTTTTTCATCTTACTCCTCCTATTTTTTATATATTTATGTTAAGCCCTTCTTTTCTTTGCGTCGGCGGCACGGTTAAGTGCTTGACCTACAAAGTTTACGCATAACATCATAATAACAACCATCAAAGCCGCAGGAACCCACAGCCACAGACGGTTTTGCATATTATAAGCAGTTCTTCCAAACTCAATCAATCGACCAAGCGACGGAACATCACGAGCCAAGCCAAAACCAAGCATAGTAAGACCTGTTTCTATACCAATATTCATAGCAAGGGTTATTGTAAGGTTTGCCGTGATGATAGAAACAAGGTTCGGCAATACCTCGCGAAACAATATAACAATATTGGGTGTACCCAAGGTTTTAGACGCAGAAACATATTCAAGCGAGCCTTGCCGCAATGTCATAGAGCGCATTAAACGAGCCGTAGCAGGCCAAGAAAGCAACAACATCATCACCGAAAAAGAAACAACAGTAAAGTTAAATAAAGCGGCAACAATGATTATAATTATCAAGCTCGGTATCATTGTAAAAAAGTCTAATATACGCATTAGTATGTAGTCGATAAACCCACCATAATAGCCTGCAAGCAAACCAAATAACATACCAATTGTAACCGCACCGCCCGTTACCATAAATGCTATGTTAAACGAGTTTCTAGCACCGATAATAAGATAATGCAGAACATTACGACCTATATTATCGTAGCCTAGCGGCACACCTGCCGCCCAATCTGGCGGCGCAAGACGCAAGTGAAACACGCCATCCATTGCTTCCAGCGGTATAAACAAAGCCCAAATATATACGGTTGCAACAGTTGCAACAAACACCGCCAACCCTATTATTGCTAATGGGTCACGGCATATTTCTTTCCACATTGTTTTCCATATGCTGTGTTGCATCGTTGCACCCCCTATTTTATGCGGATTCTTGGGTCTAGTATAGTGATGATTATATCAGTAACAAGGAAGGATATAGACAGCACCACGGCAAAAAACATTGTAAGCGCAAAGATTACTGGATAATCTCGCCCTTGCAGCGAGTTTACAAATAGCTGACCCATACCTCGATAGGTAAAAACAACCTCTATAAATAACGAACCTGTAAAAAGTGAAGCGATAATTGCACCAAAATTGCCAGCAACAGGCAACAAAGCATTACGCAAAATATGACGAGTATATACCCTATTATTAGGTACGCCTTTACTTCTTGCAGTCGTTACAAAATCAGACGAGTCGTTGTCGATAATCTCTCCACGCAGAAAGTATATAATGCTTACCGTACCCAATAGTGCCATTGTTATCGCAGGTAGCATAACGTGGTGCATTTGGCTTACAAACCTTGTCCATCCGCCCTGCCCGTCTGCAATAATGTCAACCGCCTGCCCCGAAGGAAACCATTCTAACCTAAGCGCAAACACAAGTATAAAGAAAAGCCCAAGTATAAGCGTAGGCATAGACAGCGCAACAAAGGTATACATCATCACGGCTTTATCTACAATTTTACCTTTAAATTTTGCCGCCAAAAGCCCAAGCGGTATGGCAATTAAATATGTCAGTATCGTGGCAACAATTGCCAATCGCATTGTATTTGCCAAACTATCGCCAACAACTTCTGTTACAGGACGCTGAAAGGTGTGCGACGTGCCAAAATCGCCTTGCGCAAGTGCGGTAAGCCAACGCCAATATTGCACGTGCCAAGGCTGGTCTAGTCCGTGATGCGCACGCAATTCTGCCAAAAGGTCGGGATGAGTATCAGGACCAATGCGACCACGCAAAGCGTCGCCCGGCATAGCCTGTGCAAACAAAAATAGCAACACGCTAAGTATAAATAACTGAGGTATAAGTATTAAAAATCTTCTTAAAATGGTTTTCCACATAATCTATCCCCCTACGGCAATGCCACTTTATGGGTGTTCGAGATTGTTTTAAGGTCAAAAGGCTTGCTTTCGTCATAAAACCTTTCTTGGTTTGTTTCAAACTCAATCGCTACTTCTTTTCTGCGTGCATTATTTTCTTCACGCTTTGTTGGGTCAACGTCGGGTATGGCGGCAATAAGACGTTTTGTGTAAATATGTTGGGCGTTTTCATAAATATCTTCCCTTGTGCCAAATTCAACAAAACGGGAATTATGCATTATAGCCAAATGTTCGCACATATGCTTCACAACGCCCAAATCGTGACTGACAAACAGATATGCAAGCCCCAATTCTTCTTGTATATCTTTAAGATAATTTAAAACTTGTGCCTGCACTGACAAATCCAAAGCAGATACAGGTTCGTCCGCAACAATCAATTTAGGTTTTAACGCAATTGCCCTTGCCACACCAACACGCTGGCGTTGCCCACCGCTAAATTCAAAAGGATATTTTGCCGCCGCCGTAGCAGGCAAACCTACAATAGAAAGCAATTCATCCACACGCTTGCGTTCTTCAGCTTTTGTCAAATTTTCAAAATTACGCAAAGGCTCAGCTATAATATCTAATACCCTTTTACGAGGGTTTAATGAAGAATATGCGTCTTGAAAAATCATCTGCACGCTTTTACGATAAGGTGTGCGATTACGCTTTACAAGCCTTGTAATATCCTCGCCATCAAACAAAATCTCGCCGCTTGATATTTGCGCAAGCCCCAAAATAGCCTTGCCTGTGGAAGATTTACCGCAACCGCTTTCACCAACCAAACCAAGCGTCTGCCCTGCTTCGATAGTGAAGCTAACATCATCCACAGCCTTAACCCAGCCTACCCTGCGTCCCAAAATTCCACCCTTTACAGGATACCATACTTTTAAATTTCTTACTTCTAATAAAGCCTGTTTCATATTTTTTCCTCCTCTTTAAAAGAAGGTGCAAATTCAAAGGTTTTGTAACAGGTGCAAAGCACAAAATGCTCGGGACCAACCTTATGGTATGTCGGCTCGGCTTCATGCGCATTTGGCGGCATCCAAGGCGTGCGTAGCGAAAAACGACAACCCGTACGTGGCATAGAGCGCAAATCTGGCACAGTGCCGTGTATCGTATGCAATCTATCGCCCTGCAATTCCGTAGTCTGCGGTATAGAGTTTAACAACGACCTAGTATAAGGATGTTTTGGATTAGCAAAAATTTCATTAACAGGTGCGGTTTCTACCACCTGTCCGCCATACATAACGGCTACCCTGTCCGCCATTTCTGCCACAACACCAAGGTCGTGGGTTATCAAAATTATGCTTGACTTAATTTCTTTCTTTAAATCCCTTATCAAATCTAAAATTTGCGATTGTATGGTAACATCAAGCGCAGTCGTCGGCTCGTCTGCAATAAGCAATTCGGGCTTTGCAGATATTGCAATCGCAATCATAGCACGCTGGCGCATACCACCAGATAGCTCGTGAGGATATTGGTTATACGTAAGATTGGGATTAACCATACCAACATCCGCCAAAAGCTCCAAAGCACGCTGTTTGCGTTCTTTTTTTGTAAGCGTTGTATGGTACAGCAATGTTTCTTCTAACTGTTTTCCTACCTTATGTAGTGGATTAAGTGCAGAAAGCGGGTCTTGGAAGATAAACCCAATATCTTTGCCCCGCACCTTATTAAGTGCAGGCAACCTAAGCGACAAAATATCCTGTCCACCAAACAATATCTCGCCTTCCATACGTGTATAATTTGTATTATGCAAACGCACCAAAGACAAAGCCATAGCGGTCTTTCCACAACCGCTTTCACCAACAATAGCAAAAACTTCGTCTTTATAAATCTCTAAATCCACCCCATCAACGGCGGCGTAATACTGTCCGTCAATACGAAAAGAAGTGCGCAAATCCTTAATTCTAAGCAACACCTTGTCTTCTTGGCTCATTCGCCCACGCCTCCTTATCGTTTCTACAATTTAAAGTGTAAAAACTATACAATCTTTATTATAGCATATTTTTACCGCCTTGTCAATGAAAATATCACATATTTTTTATACGGTAGTCAAACAAAGCCAAAGCCAATTTGCTTCTTATATCAGAATCTTCATAAATCTCAAAGATAAATGCGTGGTCAAAACGATATGAAATGGTTTGGTGGCAATTGCCACTACGCACCAATTTTGCAGGAATTTTAAAAACCTGGTTAAAACCAATAGAAAACTCAAGCTCGTATTCACGGTTTTGCTCAAGAGATAATTTTAAATTAGTAACAACACAAAGCCCGCCATTGCTTATGTCAGACGTGGTTTCTTTATACAAAAGCTCGTCGCCGTCATAAATATTAACAGGAAAACTGGCCTCAAGCCTTGGCGACTTGCGGCGGCTATGCTTTTCTATAGGTGTAATAGCCGTAAGCACAAGAACAAAATGCCCTCTTATCGTTTCTGTGCCGCCTACCCTTGCTCTAAAAATACAAACCTCTGCCCCTTTAAAGAAGCTGATATTTAAAAAACATTCTCGGCTAAACGAAGCAGAATGTACATATAAATCATCACATTGTACAAAAAAATCAACTCCCCTATCAATCCCCAAAAAAGTTCCTAAATATGTCTTTTCCTCAAGATGTGGGTTTTTCTCTGAAAAAACTTGTATATCCATTTTTGTGCCGTCTTCGATAAAGCGCAATTCCATAATATCCGCTCCTTATGCTAAGTAGGTTGTTATAAAGTTCAGTAAATCATTTTAACACAAATTTTGTCGTAAATCAACGTCTTTTTTAAGATAAAAATTTTGTGCTTTATGTAACAATCTCACCCTTGACAAAATGTGGATTGGAAGGTATATTATAGTAGACTACTTTTTACGGAGGACTAAAATGGCGATAATTTTAGACGGAAACGCTTTAGCAAAGCAAATGAAGAAGCAAATTAAAGCAGAAGTGGAACAAATGTCGACACAACCTGGCTTGGCAGTTGTTATTGTAGGTGAAGATGCAGCAAGCCACGTATATGTAAACTACAAACAGCGTGATTGCGCCGAATGTGGCATAAGAAGCGAAGGCTTTGCCCTTGCCGCCGACGCAGGCGAAGACGAGCTTTTAGCACTTATTTACAGATTGAACAAGGATGACAATATCCACGGTATTTTGGTGCAATTACCATTGCCAAAAGGATATAGCGAGCAAAAGGTTATCGAGGCAATATCACCCAAAAAAGATGTTGATGCCTTTACATTGCAAAACGTAGGTCGTGTTATGGTCGGCGATTATACATTTGCTCCCTGCACGCCATACGGCGTTATGAAACTGCTAGAGCATTACGGCATAGACCCCGCAGGCAAACATTGCGTTGTTGTCGGTCGTTCCAACATCGTAGGCAAACCGCAGGCAATGCTAATGCTACATAAGCACGCCACGGTAAGTATTTGCCATAGCCGCACACCAAATTTGGCAGAAATAACCCGACAAGCAGATATTTTAATAGCCGCCGTGGGCAAAATTAACCTAATCACCGCCGATATGGTAAAACCGGGTGCGGTGGTGGTGGACGTAGCAATAAACCGCAACACCGACGACGGCAAGCTATACGGCGATGTAGACTTTGAAGCCGTAAAAGAAGTAGCAAGCCACATAACCCCAGTACCAGGCGGCGTAGGACCAATGACCCGTGCGATATTAATGCAAAACACCCTAAAAGCCGCAAAAAATGCGTAACTTACCGTCATTGCAAGGGTTGCTAACCATAACAATTATAATTAGGAGGAGCTACTATGAAAACAACATCACATAAAAAGTCGATAATAACCATAACTACCACTATAATCCTCCTAATTATAACCGCTTGCGGTGGGAATTTTGAGGAAAATATTGAAACACCACCTGAACCAAATTCTTCATTGTATACCGAGGAAGCATCAAAGGTGCAAACACCTGATTTTGACATAACATTACCAAATGAGCCAAGCAAGACAAATGCGCCACAAGAACCCAACACCACCCTACCCGACCCTATTATTTCGGAAAACGATTGGGTTTGGCGTGTACAGCCCAATCTTGCTTACGACCGAATTTATATTTGTTGCACATTTTTTCATCTTCCGCCCTTTGAACCCGAAGCACGCCAAATAAACCCCATAACAGGCGAGCTTACCGACGAGCCGCATTGGGGACACGGCGGAAGCGGCTTTGGTTGGGTTTACGACCCCGCATTGGGTCTTTTCGGTAATCCTGTAAGGGATTTTTGGGGCTATGGCGAACATATAGGTTTGCACCCTTTGGATGATATTGAAAATTCTATGCGCCAAATGTATATCGACCTTGGTTGGGATAATATGCAAAATTGGAGCTTAAACGATGCGTGGTGGATGCAGTTTCCGCATTTTGTGCAAAAAGTAGACGCAACCTATATAGAAACTACGATACACGACTTCGGCGAAAGTTACGAGCTTACATCAGAAGCATTTTCAGGCAAATTTGCATTTATAAATAATTTAGAATTTCAAACCGACTTTATTTTCGACGAATATGCAATTTGGACAACAAATCATTTATTCGGCGTAAGTATCGACGGAGCTTGGAGAGCAATAAACCAATACGGCGAATTTTTATTCGACGCTGAATTTGAACACTTCTTACCAATTTGCGACGAAACAGCCTTTGTTAAAATAAACGGCTATTACGGCATTTTGGATGTTAAGCACACTTTGCAAAGATTATCCTAATAAACCGATAATTTTTGTAAAAATTATGATAAATTAATTTATTTGGAGGTACTAAAATGAGCTACAAATCAGACATTGAAATTGCACAAGCAAGCACGATGCAACACATTTCTGCCATTGCCGAAAAATTAGGCGTGGATGCGAAATATCTCGAGCAATACGGCAATTACAAAGCCAAGATTGACTATGCTTTGATGAACGACCACGCAAACACCCCCGACGGCAAATTGATTTTGGTAACGGCAATAAACCCAACCCCAGCGGGAGAGGGCAAGTCAACAACCACTGTCGGGTTGTCTGACGCATTGCGCAAGATAGGCAAGCGTGCGGTTGTTGCGCTTCGTGAGCCTTCTTTGGGTCCAGTTTTTGGCGTAAAAGGCGGCGCAACAGGCGGCGGCTATGCCCAAGTTGTGCCAATGGAGGACATCAACCTGCACTTTACAGGCGATTTTCACGCCATAGGTGCCGCCAACAACCTACTGGCTGCTATGCTGGACAACCACATCTATTGGGGTAATGACCTACAAGTAGACACCCGCCGTATCACTTGGAAGCGTGCCATTGATATGAACGACCGCCAACTGCGTTTTATAACAGATGGCTTGGGTGGCAAAGCAAACGGCGTACCACGTGAAGATGGCTTTGACATTGTGGTAGCAAGCGAAATTATGGCTATAATGTGCCTTGCAAGCGATATTGAAGACCTAAAAATACGCCTAGGGCGCATTATTGTTGGTTATACACGTGAGGACAAGCCAATAACAGCAGCAGACCTTAACGCACAAGGTGCTATGGCGGCATTGTTAAAAGACGCTTTGAAGCCTAATTTAGTGCAGACTTTGGAAGGCACACCAGCCATCCTGCACCTTGGACCTTTTGCTAATATTGCCCACGGATGTAATTCTGTAACCGCAACCAAAATGGCGTTAAAGCTGGGTGAATATGCTGTTACAGAGGCAGGTTTCGGTGCGGATTTGGGTGCGGAAAAATTCCTTAATATAAAATGCCGCACTGCTGGATTATCGCCTGACGCTGTTGTTATCGTTGCGACCGTACGTGCGTTAAAATACCACGGCGGTATGAATGTTAAAGAGCTTACAACACCAGATATGACAGCACTTGAGGCTGGTTTGCCTAACCTTCTTCGCCACGTGGAAAATGTAACGAAAAACTTTGGTTTGCCGGCAGTGGTTGCCATCAACCGCTTCCCAACCGACACCGAAGAAGAACTTGCATTGGTTGAGGCAAAATGCCGTGAGCTAGGCGTAAACGTGGCATTGTCCGAAGTGTGGGGCAAAGGCGGCGATGGCGGCGAAGCTCTTGCCCGCGAAGTGGTGCGTCTTGCAGAAGGTACGCAAAAACCCGCAATCAATTTCACTTATACGGACGATGCGCCAATTACCAAAAAATTGGAATCAATTGTAAAAACCATATACCGTGGCGCAGGTGTTGCATTAACGCCAGATGCTAAGAAACAGGCAAAACAGCTGGAAGCCCTAGGTTTTGGCAATCTGCCGATATGTATGGCAAAAACCCAATCTAGCTTTACGGACAATAAAAACATACGTTGCGCCCCAGAAGGTTTTACCATAACCATTAGAAACCTTAAAGTAAGCGCAGGTGCAGGTTTTATTGTAGCTTTAGCAGGCGAGATTATGACAATGCCGGGTCTGCCAAAAATACCATCTGCCGAAGCAATAACAGTGGATGATAATGGTGTTATTTCAGGTTTGTTCTAAAATAAAACAAAAATACAGGCGGCATTTTTGCCGCCTGTATTTTTTTTGCGTAAGTTATGACGAGCTAGCTAGATTGCTTCGGGGTTCACTACCCCATTTGTTGTATACTCCGTCCCTCGCAATGACGGTATCCCTGCATACTATCCGTCATTGCGAGGGCTACCAAATACGTAGGGCAGTGCATAGCAAGCCCGCAGCAATCCAGTAAAGGGATTACGACGGCGCAAGGGTATACGACAAGCGCAAGTAAAGACTGTCAAGCAACTTTAATCAGAGCGAGCTGGATTGCTTCGGGGTTCACTTCCCCGTTTACCGTATACTCCGTCCCTCGCAATGACGGGGTTTCTTCCTGCTTTTTGTCATTGCGAGGGCTACTAAATGTGTAGGGCAGTGCATAGCAAGCCCGAAGCAATCCAGTAAAGGGATGCGCAATGACAGCATCCCTTTATTTGTTTATACATCCTACACAAAATCAATCAAGAAGCAAGCGGAAATCTTCCGTCTTGTACATCTCGTTTTTACTACTGCCGTCTGTTTCTTTTAGGCGTTTTTTAAGCATTTCACGCAAGCGTAGTAGGTGGTAGACTTCTATCTCTGCCTTGCCACATTCGATATTTTTTAGGGTTTCTGGTTCTATGCGTATGTATCTGGCGGCTGTTTCCATATTTAATCCAACGGCTTTGCGTTCTGCTCTTAATTTTCTGCCTAACGAGCGTAAATAATACCATTTGCGAGCTTCTTCAAAATCGCCTGTAAGGCTATAATCAGCGATTTCTTGTTTGAAAATATCATATACATCAGTTTGCCCAGCTTCCTTTAGCAAGCGCAAGCCTTCGTTTATAAGTTTTTCGTCTTGAAATATAATGCCCTTGCGTATCATTGCGCCGAACTTATGGGTTTTAACTTTATTAGTACCCTCATAAAGCCTCATTATTTCGTTGTAATGATAATTGAATGTTTCGTTGATGTCCTCTACAAGAGAAATCTCATAATCATCCATTTTATCAAGTTTTTTATACATAAAAAACTTATCACGCATTAAACGAGATAATACTAGGAGATGTGTGTTTACCTTAATACCAAAAATTAGCTTTTCGTCAAGCCTTTCATCTTTGCAACTAGCAAGCTCGTTAAAAATTCTTTCTGCTATTTCTTCATAAATCACTGTATAGCCAAAAACCCTTGAAGCCATCCTTATATCTTCCAAATCCCATTTCTCTTTACTTGTTAGCCGTCTATTTAAATGAAAAGTTAAATGTTCTGCACTATCATAATCGTTAAAATTTCTTTCATAGTCGAATAACAAAATAATTGTAAAAACATCATAAAGAGGATTAAGATATTCGGGATAGCTTGCTATTTTATCCCTAATTGCGTCTATTTTTTCTACTTCGTGGTTTCCCTTGACGGCAAGTATATCATTAACTATTTCTTTTCTTATAGCGTCAAAATCCGAATTATTCGTCATCTATATCATCTCCACCTATCCAAATGAAAGGTCTGATTATAACGAAGTAAAATCCGATTTTCATACAATTTCCTCCTCTAATTTAGCAAAATAAAAATATGCTAAACATATGTATTTTAGATACACTTATGTTAGCATATTTTGTAATCCTTTGTCAAGCGTTTTTTTCAATTTTTTTTAATTTTTTTATCTACCCATCAAAAGAAACATCAAAAGCATAGGAAAAATATTGTTTTGCGGGGCAACCCCAGCACAAACAGGGTCTATGTCATATATACCATCTGTGTGGATGGACGAGGTTGAAATGCCGTCATTGCGAACAGGTGCAACATTTGCCCCCACAACCGATTTGTTTATCCCTTGTATAGTTTGTATCGTGTGCAACATATCAATTGCGCTGGCTAAAGACTGTTGTGTGCTGTTATCCACAAAAGGTTTTAATGCCTCTAGCAGTCTTGTATTTTTGCACGGGTTTTTCTTTATCCGTTTGTTCTCGGCTTGCACCGCTTTTTGTATAGGTGCAATGTATTTTTCTGTAAACATATTACGTACCAAACTAGCGGCTTGGTTTACATCTGCTTGGGCAATTGCCGTTGCTAATACTTCATTCATATTTATAACCCCCATCTTGTAATATCTAAAACACCCCAGCCTTGCCTATTGGGCGGCAGGCGCAAATTTTTTGCTGTTTGTTTTATAAACAGCTTTACCTCGTTTGGTGTCATATTTGGCCGTCTGGCAAGCAATAGAGATATAGCGCCTGCCACGGCGGGGCTTGCCATGCTTGTGCCGCTCATCTTTACATAATGCTCGCCGACACGCTTTAACCCCCGCAGACGCTGTGCAGAAATCTCTCGACTATTGGTAAGTGCCGCAACTACATTGCACCCCGCCGCCAAAATATCGGGCTTTACAATACATTCGCTAGTGGGTCCTCTGCCCGAAAAATGCCGCATAGGCTGCCCTGCCGCATCTTCGCAATTTTCATCATCCATTGCACCTACTGTTATTACCTTTTTGCTGGTTCCCGGCGATGTTATTGTGCTGGAATTTGGACCGTTGTTACCAGCGGCAACCACCATAACTATGCCCATATCCCAAGCCGCTTCTACCGCCTGTACCAACAAATCACTGCTTCCTGTGTCTGCCGTGCCTATGCTAAGGTTGGCGACACGTATGTTATACTTTGCAGCATTATCAATAATCCACTGTATGCCTGCCAAAGCGTCGCCGCTGGTGCCTCGCCCCGCTTCGTCCAGCACCTTAACCGACACTATATTGGCGGCGGGGTTTACGCCAACATACTGCCCGCCAGACATTATGCCGCTGCCCGCCGCAATGCCGGCGCAATGTGTTCGGCATTGATAATTTTAGTCAAATAAATGCGACAATTTCATTAAAACTAGGTAGCCACACCACTGACAAATTATCAACTAGGAGGCACAAGCCTATGAAAAAAACAATCTCAATCGACCACGGAAATCGTTTGATAAAAGCTGAAACATACAAAGCGAAGTTTGCTCACTATTTCACCAAGCATAAGGATGTTATCCGCTTTGAGCTAAATGGTAGGCAGTATGCAATTCAGATTGTGGATTGCCACGTTTTTACAGTAGATGCCCTACAATTAAACAATTTCAAACCAAATATGACTTTATGCGCATCATTATATTGGGGTGTTAATACCTTGTTCCAATCTATAAACGACCAAGTGAGGTCTACTGGTGCACGAGATATATCAGAGAGCATTATAGAAGAAATTCTTAAAAGCGACCCCTCCGCTCTTTCTGAGTATAGCCAAAAGAGAATAGAAATTATCATAACAACTGCTAAAGCTCACGTCAATCGTATGCTTGCTGAAATTGAGCAAAAAGGTTTTGATTTAATTGAGGACAGAACTGTTTTTATGGGTGGCGGTTCTATATTGCTAAAAGACTACATTTTGCAAACTGGTAAGGTTGGTAAGCCCATCTTCATTGACGACATACACGCTAACGCCAAAGGTTATCGTTTGCTATATGATATGCAAAATGGCAATAATATACACAACACCAGCAATGCTCGAGTAGTCAACAATACTCAAGCAACCAGCAATACTCAAATACAAAATCAAAATCAAAATCAAGGTGCGTGAGAGGTCGGTGATTAAGTGAATCATAAGAAAAAAGATGAGGGGCGCTTTCATATGAAGTTTGACCTTGCTGACCCTAATCATCAGGTTGCTCTTAATTTCCTTAAAACCTTCGGTAGGCGTAAGGCTTATTTTGCAACTGATGCTATTTGCTTTTATCTGACACATTATAGTGAATCCTTTGGTAGTAAACATAGTGCATTCTTGGGTAGCAAATGGAACGTAGGATTATCAGCACCTTCTTTTCAAATGAAAGCAATCCCAAAGGTATCAGTCTTCATAAACTTTTGTCTCACCGACCCTCGCCATAAGATTGCGTCGGATGCTCTTAATGCAATAGGAAGGCGTAAGGCTCATTTTATGGCAGATGCGATTTGTTTTTATTTGTCGTATCATAGGAATTTTGATGTAAGAGATTCTGGTAGAGATAATTTGATGTTAGAGATTCTGGTAGAGATAATTTGATGTTAGAGTTACCCCCACATACTGAATCGTCAAGCCCTAACAGACAAAACCCAGCTTCAAACCCACATATTCAATTATCAAGCCCCACTCTATTAAACTCTACCTTGCAAACGACTGAACTTGAATCAGAAGCATTGCACGGACAAGCGATACCATACAGACAAACGGCACCATATGAGCAAACAGCATCACTGCATCCACCTGACGCTACCAAAGCAGACACTAATGACGATGAAAAGCGAAAGAATATTCTTGATGGATTAGGTATGTTTAATAGCAGTTAAGTTTCTGATAATTAAAGTTAAATAGCACCATCAAAACAGCCACTCTACGCTTATGATCGAGAGATGGCTTTTTGTTGACCCAATCAAGCCTATGTTAGTGAAAGCAATCCTATATCAGAGCGACCAAGCCAATATCAGGGATAAAGCAAGAAAGGAGATAGTCAGATATGAACGAGAAAATCAGTAAGAGAGCGTGTGAAAGTATTAGCGGATTAAATTTCGATTATCATTACGGCACACAAGCCGACCAATACGCCTTTTTGCGTATTCCTCGTGCATTGATAACTGAACCGTATTTTAAAAGTTTATCTATGGATGCCAAGGTGTTGTATGGGTTAATGCTTGACCGTATGGAATTATCTATGAAAAATGGTTGGCTAGACAATCAGAGTAGGGTCTTTATTTTCTATACCCTTGAAGATATACAAGAAACTATGTCTTGTGGTCACAACAAAGGGGTTAAGCTACTTGCTGAGTTAGACACAAAGACAGGTATTGGTTTGATTGAGAGAGTTAAGCAAGGACAAGGTAAGCTGCGTAGACCATTCGAAAAACCAACCAATATTTCATCGTATGACAATTCAAAAACCAACCACGGTGTTTTTGTTATACAATGAAAAACCGACCCTCGTTTAGATGTGAGTGGTCAGTTTTTCA
>WRBJ01000032.1 GCA_009784615.1 Defluviitaleaceae bacterium
GGTATAGGTTGATTTTCAACCGCCCGAGGAGAGATGCGTTTTTCGACCCATCCCTTGAATTATACCTTATGTTTCAGCTGGTGGCTATTGGAGGGTTGTTGCTTATCATTATTATAATAGGAGGGATTGTTTTGAAACAGAGCTTTGTATACATAATGTTTAACCAAAGAAATGGAACGCTGTATGTTGGCGTTACATCCAATTTGCCACGGCGGGTTTATGAGCATAAAAAAGGCATTGGCAGTAAGTTTACCAAAAAATATAGTGTTGATAAATTAGGGTATTACGAGATTTTTTCGGATGTGTTGGTTGCTATTGAATACGAAAAGAAATTAAAGGCAGGAAGCAGACAAGCGAAGATTGCGCTGATTGAAGAAAAAAATCCGCATTGGCAAGATTTGTATGAAGATATATTGCCTAAATAATTTTGTTTGTGCTTGCCGCATACCCTTGTCACGTCTACATCCCGTTACTGGATTGCTTCGGGCTTGTTATGTACTGCCATAAGCATTTGGTAGCCCTCGCAATGACGGTAGCCCTGTCTGCTTCCGTCATTGCGAGGGACGTTCCTACAATAATGTGGGTAGCGAACCCCGAAGCAATCCAGCCCACCCGCCATCAAGTTGCTTGACAGTCTTTTCTTGCGCTTTACAACAAAAAAGCCCTTGACAAAACAAGAGCAGTATTATATAATTAATCCGCTAGTGGCTCACTCATTCCCTAGCGTCCTCTAGGTAAGGGGCTTAAAAAAAGACGCTTGTCGAGGTGGTAAAATCCGAACAAGACCAATCCACCCGACAAGCGCATTTCAGCCCATAGGACCTAAGTGTAAGATTATCACACTTCAGGTCTATTTGTCAAGCAAATCTTTCAGGCTTAACAAACAGGGCAAGAAAGGTGGTTTTTTTATGCAAAATTACAAACCAAACCCAATTGACGGGCAGGGCAGAATAGCCTTGCACCAAGAGCTAAGAGAAAAATTAAACCTAGAAATAGGTTCGATTGTAAAATTATTGCCAGAAGGCAACAAAATAATTTTACAAAAGGCAGACAAAAAAGACGAAAAATCACAACAAGTAATTATTTCAACAATCGACGGCTTAGGCAGAATTACTATGTCTATGGAACTAACAAGAAAAATGGGATGGAAAGAAAAAGACGAAGTATCCGTCTATTACATAGACAACGATATGTTAATCTTACGCCTATACAACGAACCTAGAGCAGTGGGTTTTGGCGGCTTAGGCTTGCCGCCAATAATACCAAGATAATTAAACACAACCAAAAATGCACAGTTTGGCGAAACTATCCGCTAAACTGTGCATTTTTAATTTTACATTTATCAGTCAAGTATCCAAACACGTACATTATGTTTACGTCCCCATTGACGGGCTTCCGTCATTGTTTCCATAAACACGTCTACCTTGTAGCCGCGTATTGCGCCGCCACGGTCGCCTGCCACGGCAAAACCATAGCCTTCTATATACATACGTGTGCCAAATGGTATAAAGTTTGTGTCAACAGCTACTACACCAACACCAACCGGCATACCGCTGGCGGTTATGCCCCAAAACGGGTCGCCCGGACGGCGGCCTGTACATTCAAATGACAGGGTATATGCGGTGGATTCCATTAAAATTAGGCGGCTATAGCTAAAAATTTCGCCATCGGCGGATATATTGTGGTTTGGCGGCAAATCTGCACCTACGTGGACTATTTCTGGCGTTGGCGGCTCTATAATTGTATGGCGTACTGCTCTTTTGGCGGCTTCTACACCCGAAATAAATTCTACGTCATAGGTTATACGCAACAAGCCGTTTGTGCCTTGTTGAAAAATAGCTTCCTCGCCTTCGGCAAGGCGGTAGTTTATTTCATATTCACGTTCAAACGGTATTTCTTCATATGCATCTTGTCGAGTCCATTCTACGGTAGATATGTTTACAATTTCGCCAGCTTCGGGACGATAGCGTGAATCTGCCTCGCTTAACAGATAATTATAATCTGATGTGCGGCTAAAATCATTTAAAACCGTTGATAGCGCAGAGTTTGGGCGGCTGTAAAACCTGATAAGATGGTCGTTTTGGTCGATGCGGATATAGACAGGTCTTGCACGCTCTATTTCAATTGTCATCCCTTGCTCTATTTCACTACGCAAAGGTGGTGTTACGATGTCGAACGGGTGAAGGGTAAGCTCCATTTCATCTAACATGTCTAGCACTGTTTGGGCTTCGGTCATAATATTGCGTGCATAGCCATTGTCAACAAGCAATACGCCGAAGTTTGAACCTTGGTAAACTGTTGCACCTGTTAAAAATATTGTGGCAACGACAAACACCGCCACCATAGAACGATAGATTTTTTTCTTCATAAAATTTATTGCCTCCTTACGGTTTGTAACATTTGTAATAACTTTATTACAAATGTTAAATTTACTTCCTTTTTCCATTATAGGTTTTATTTGGAAAAATTATACCTGCCTTGACGTATTTAAGCCATATTTGGGCTTTATATGGCAAAAATGAAGGGTATGCTATACCACAACAGCACATCCTTCATTCCACATCTTGTAACATATTAGCATTGCCGTAACAATTTGTCAAGAGTTTTTGCGTTATGTTACAATAAAGTTACAAACATATTGCAATTGTGTAACATTGTTGACATGCTTATCGCTGTCGTATATAATTAATCCGTAGTAAACCGATAGGAATTATAATATAAAAAAGGAGTAGATAATATGTCAATGGTTGGTAAAAAGGTAGGCGACTTTAGCGCACAGGCTTTTGTGCAAGGTGATTTTAAAACAGTAAAAACAGCAGATTTGTTAGGCAAATGGAGCGTGTTTTTCTTCTATCCCGCAGACTTTACATTTGTTTGTCCAACAGAGCTGGAAGACTTAGCAGATAATTATGAAGAATTTAAGAAAATAGGTTGCGAAATTTATTCTGTATCAACCGACACGCATTTTACACATAAGGCTTGGCACGATACATCACCAGCTATCGGCAAAGTTAATTATCCAATGCTTGCCGACCCTAACCACGTTGTTTCCCGTGATTTTGGTGTGTTGATTGAAGAAGAAGGGCTTGCATTGCGTGGCACTTTTATCATCAATCCTGAAGGCGAAATTGTTGCTTATGAAGTAAACAGCCTAGGTATAGGCAGAAATTCTGACGAATTATTGCGCAAGGTGCAAGCGGCACAATTTGTTGCCAAAAACGGCGGCGAGGTTTGCCCTGCTAAATGGAAACCAGGTTCATCAACTTTAAAACCTTCTTTAGATTTGATTGGTAAGCTATAAAATAATTTATGTGTGTAGGGACGGGCGGCATTTGCCGCCCTTATCTGTTTTGAAGGGAGTTTTTCATATGACAAATGTTTACGATGTAATTATAATTGGCTCTGGTCCTGCGGGCTTGACTGCCGCAATGTATGCGGGACGTGCAAAAATACGCACATTGGTTATAGAAGCTGAAGAAAACGGCGGGCAGATACGCATTACAGAAGAAGTGGCAAATTACCCTGGCATTGCTATGACAAGCGGTAAAGAGCTGACCACCACAATGCGTACACAAGCCGAAAGTTTTGGTGCAACATTTGCAACTGATAAAATTGTTGCGTTTAATTTTGATGGTGATATTAAAGAAATGACGGGCGAAAGCGGCGAGGTTTACCGCTCGTTAAGCGTGATTATTGCCGCAGGTGCAAAACGCCGTACATTAGGCTTTGATGGCGAGGCAAAATTTACAGGGCGTGGCGTGGCTTTTTGCGCCACTTGTGACGGAGAATTTTTTACAGACAAAGACGTGTTTGTAATAGGCGCAGGGTATGCCGCCGCCGAAGAAGCTATGTATCTAACACGTTTTGCAAAACAAGTTACGATTATCGCCCGTGAACCCGATTTTACCTGTAGCAAGATGATAGCCGACAAGGTTAAGACGCATCCTAAAGTAAAAATCCACTTTAATACCGAGGTAGTAAAGATTGATGGTGAAACCTTGCTAAATACAGCAAAATTTATTAATAACCAAACAGGCGAAACCTGGGATTATACAACAGACCCTGCCGAACGCTTTTTTGGTATGTTTGTCTTTGCGGGTTACGAGCCAGCGAGCGAGCTTTTCCGTGGCAAAATTAACACTGACGCTATAGGCTATATCACCACAAATGATGATATGCAAACAAATATTGCAGGCATTTATGCCGCTGGCGACATTCGCCCTAAGCGTTTACGGCAATTGGTTACAGCGGTCAGTGATGGAGCAACAGCCGCTACAGCCGCAGAAATTTATGTTACTGCAAACCGCAAACACATTTTGCCCGATTTTGAGGAAGAAAGCACAACATCTGTTGTTAGGGGAAGTTTTTTTGATACGGAAGTTGTTCGTCAAATTAAATATGTTATGGAGCATTGTACAAATAAGATAACAATTAGGGTAAGTCTTGATGGTAGTCCTCTTTCGGATGAAGTAAAGGGATTTTTAGCAACCTTTGTAGAAATTGCAGGGGAAAACAAAGTTGCGCTTGTGATAGAAGAAGGTGCAAAAGACGGCATTTTGCCCGCCATTACATTTGATAATCCAAATGGCGAACATATACCAATATATTATCACGGCGTGCCAGGCGGACACGAGTTAGAATCTTTTGTATTGGCTATATACAATGTATCGGGAACAGGGCAGAAGCTGACAGACGAACAAAAAGAACGCATTGCGGCATTGCCTGCAATGAATTTGAAGATTGGAATATCACTGTCTTGCACTATGTGTCCTGCTACTGTGCAAGCCGCCCAGCGCATATCTGCCGCTAACCCCAAAGTAACCACACATATTATAGATATGCGCCATTATCCAGACATACAAGAGCAACACACAATAATGTCCCTGCCTGCCGTTATAATAAATGACGGCGATAATATCATTTTTGGCAAAAAAGAAATTGACAGTCTTTTAAACATCTTAGAAAAGCAGTAATTTTTTGATAAAATTGTTAATCAATTATAGCTCCTGCTCTGTAAAACTACATTTTTTAAAAAAGTTTGCGGTTTGGGGCGTTGGGGTTACTGTTATGGTTTTTGGGGCGTTTTCGTCCTCGGCGATTTTGTGCAGGGCATATGCAAATAATTCTTTGCCAAAACCTTGGCGTTGTGCTTTTTTCTTAAAGCATATTTGCGTTATTAATGTTGTGTCGTCGTTGGTTTTCCAAACGATTGCGCCAACAAGATTCATCTTATGCCAAAAGGCGGCGATTTTGCCGCCTTTTTGTAGATGGTCATCCAGTGTTTCGGCACTTCCTTCCCAGCCTTCTAGGTTTGTTTTAAAGATTTTGCTGATAATGCCCAAATACCTTTGGTCGTAGTCTGTTACCATACTAATGTCCGCAGATGGTTTTGTATATTCTTCATCACCCATAATATATTTTAATTCCATTTTTAGATACCTCCAGCGGGCGAGCAATGCTTGCCCCTACGTTTTGTTAAAATGCGGATATATGCCCATCGGCTCGGCTTTCTGTACCGCCTACCAGCGTGCCGTTTTCTAGTTGCCAAATTATTTGTCCACGTCCAAAACTGCCACTGTCTATCGGCATATGTATTTGATGTCCTTTTGCCGCTAGGGCTTGGGATATATGGCGTGGGAATCTATGCTCTACTTCAAACCTCTTGTCCGCTATCCATTGCCAACGTGGTGCGTCTAGGGCTTGTTGCGGGTTAAGCCCTAGGTCAATTGTGTTTTGTATTACTTGCAAATGTCCTTGTGGTTGCATATAGCCGCCCATAACGCCGAAAGCTCCTATTGGTTTATTACCTTTTGTCAAAAAACTAGGAATGATGGTGTGATATGTACGTTTGCCACCTTTAAGGGCGTTTACGTGGTTTGGGTCAAGGCTAAAATCTGCGCCACGGTTTTGTAACGCAATGCCTGTGTTTGGCACAACCAAGCCACTTCCAAAACCCATATAATTGCTTTGTATAAAGGAAATCATATTACCGTCGCCATCAGCCGCCGCAAGGTATACGGTGCCGCCACTATCAGGCAAGACAGGGGCAGGTTGTGCGGCTGTGTCGGTAATTTGCGAGCGTAATTTTTTGATGTACTGCGATGAGAGTAGTTCATCTACAGTTATTGTCATATGGTCGGGGTCGGTTATTGCCGCTTTGCCTGCGGCGAATGCTAGTTTCATCGCCTCAAACGAGCGGTGGTATTTTGTGATTTCGCAAGAGGTATCTTCAAAGCCTGATAAGATATTCATAGCAATTAAACCAACCAAGCCTTGTCCATTAGGTGGGATTTGCCATACGTCATAGCCTTTATAGTTTACACTTATGGGTTCAACCCATAGGGTTTGGTGTGCTGCTAGGTCATTTGCAGTTAGCCAACCACCGTGCTTTGCGCAAAAGTCGCTAATTTCCTTTGCTAATCCGCCACGATAAAAACTCTCTCCATTGGTTTTGCCTATTTCTTCAAGTGTATTTGCGTGTCCTTGCGACTTCCATATATCGCCCGCTTTTGGTGCTGTGCCGTTTTGCGCAAAGGTATCAAACCAATGTTCAAAATAATCGCCTTTGCCTTTTAAGTGCGTCGTATATGCCCGCAAGCCACCTTGCCAATACTTGCTAACTATAGCCGCAACGGGATGACCATAACGTGCATATTCTACAGCAGGCGCAAGACATTCTGCCAATGTCAGCTTGCCAAAACGTTTATTAAGCTCTGCCCACGCCGCTGGTGCACCAGGTACGGTAACAGGCTCGAAACCAAATTTTGGCATTGTATCGTGCCCTTTTGCCTTTACTGTATCAATACTAATGCTTTCTGGCGATTTTCCCGAACCATTAAGTCCGTGCAGTTTGCCATCTACCCATAGCAACGCAAAAACATCGCCGCCAATGCCATTTGACGTAGGTTCTACCACTGTTAGGCAAGCCGCTGTTGCAATTGCGGCATCAAAGGCATTGCCGCCTTTTTTTATTATATCCAAGCCAGCTTGTGCCGCTAGAGGATGAGATGTTGCCACCATACCTTTGCCTCCATAAACGGACATTCTAGCCGAAGCGTGCGGATTATACAATGCATTAAAATTCATAATATCCCCCTTCATTTCCCTTTTATGATAATTATAACCTTTATATTTTTTTTGTCAAGGCTTGCGCTATAATCAAACTTGTGGTATGATATACGTATTCATTAGTCTTAATTTTTGGGAGGAATTTTACAATGACTAAGTTATTGCGAAAGTTAAAAGTCGGGGTACGTCTTTATGTAATGTTTAGTTTGCTTGTGGTTTTTCTTTTGGTCATTGCTTATGGCGGTATAACAAGCCGTATGGCACTTATTGAAGATTCGCAAGAAATGCTAGGGCTTGTAGACCAGCAGCTTCAGGCAGACACATTTACCTATGGCTCACCGCCTACTAGCTTAATATATTTAAAAAATACCCTAACCAACAATATATCAGAAATGCAGTCCGCTAACGCAATGATAATTTGGATGGTGGTTTTTGGTATGGTTTTTACTGTTGGTAGTGTAATTTTTATCGTACGTTCTGTTACTATACCGCTTTCGCATCTTAAGGTTATTACACGTCAAGCCGCCCACGGTGAAACAAATATTAACTTACCGCCAAAAAGTAATGACGAGATTACCGAATTGGCAAATGAAGTGGGTTATTTAATTGGTGTTATTAATAGTTTAACAACAGATTTAATGCGTGTTAATCACGAATTTAATACTGTAGGCGATATTGATTACAGGGCAGACGCAAGCAAATATGAAAATTCGTTTAAAGAGCTTGTTGAAAGTATTAACGAAATTCTTAACCACCAAGTGCAAGATATGCAACTTACTTTAAATACATTGCAAAGCGTAAGCAGGGGTGATTTTGCAATAGATTTGCCTGATATGCCGGGCAAAAAGGCTACCTTGCCTGATACGGTACGTGATGTTTTGACTACGCTTGATAATATCGAAAGTGCTTCACGCTTGCTTGCAAAAAGTTTTGCTAAAGGTAATTTTGTTGCATCTATGGACGAAAGCAAGTTTGAAGGCAAATGGCGCGATATTGCCGAAAGCCTTAATAATATTGCCGAAACCGTAAATACTCCATTAACCATTATCGAAAATTCTTTATATACAATGAGCAAGGGCGATTTTGAAAATGCACGCATAACACAGACATTTGAAGGCTCTTTTGAAAAAGTTAAAAAAGCCCTTAACACAACCGAAGAAGTTACATTGGATTACATTAACGAGATTACTCAGATATTATCTAAAATGGCGCAGGGCGATTTGTCTATTACGGTTCACAAAGATTATATTGGCTCTTATGCTCCTATTAAAACCGCACTTGTGCAAATTTTGCAATCCCTAAACGACACAATGTCAGAAATTCAATCGACAGTGGGGCAGGTTGCTTTGGGGGCTAATCAAATTGCAAATTCTGCAATGCACCTTGCTGATGGTGCTACACGCCAAACTGCTTCTATTGAGCAATTGTCAAGTTCTTTAGAGCTTGTACACGAAAAATCTACACACGCCAGCGAAAGAGCTACGGACGCAAACGAAGCCACAAAACATTCTCAAGAGTTTGCGCAACAGGGCGGCATAACTGTAAAATCAATGTCTGACACAATGGATAAGTTGAAAGCATCCAGTGGCGAAATTGCAAAAATTGTTGGTGCTATCAATAATGTTGCTTTCCAAACAAATTTGCTTGCGCTTAACGCTTCGGTTGAAGCGGCAAGAGCTGGCGAACACGGCAAGGGCTTTGCGGTTGTAGCGGACGAAGTACGCAACCTAGCCAGCAAATCTGCAAGGTCTGCTCACGAAACTGCCGAAATTGTAGGTAATGACGCTAAAAACCTATCGGCAGGTATGGAAGCCGCAAATGCTGTTGTTGACGCTTTTGAAACCATCACGCAAAATATTGCCGAAATTTCTAATATAGTTTCGCAAATAACCGAAAACGCTGAAGACCAGCTAAACTCTATAACCCACATAAAATCTAGTGTAAACGAGATAACAGATGTAGTGACAAGCACATCTGCCACTGCGGAAGAATCCGCCGCCTCTAGTCAAGAATTATCATCACAGGCACATTTATTGCGTAGTAAAGTTGCATTCTTCAAATTGCGTTAATGTGCGAAAGGACACCTAAATGGTGTCCTTTTTTGATTTTTAAATTACACTCGTCTCTTCTACAAAGCATTTAATATCGTTATATCCGCTATTTTGTTTTGTAAAATATAGTTCATATAGGTGCGTTGCTTTTCGTGTTCCATATCTACGCAAATATTTGCCGCTTCTCGCAATAGCTTTGCTTCTTGTGCTTTTGCGTATGCAAGCCCATTTTTATAATCTCCTATTTCACCAATCTTTGTTTCTTCTGCTGTCCAACCCATCCCTAAAGCCGCTGTATAAAATTCTGACGCTTTTTGGTTGGTTTGTTTTTTGCTTTCTATCAACCCTAAAATAACATCTTTTTGTCCACCCGCCAAGTTTATTAGGGTTTCATAAAACCGCAGACTATTTGCTTCGCCCTGTGCAAATTCTTGTATTTTTCCTATCAACGCATCTTGTGCTTCTGGCGATATTTGTTGGTTTGGTGCATTTGCCATCGGTGGTGCTTGAGACGGCACAGGCATTGGGGGTATTGGCATTTGCCCGTGTTGTTGTGGCATTTGGGGCATAGTTGGCATTGGTTGTTGAGGTGGATATGATGGATATGTTCCACGTGGAACATTTTGCATTTGCCGTTGTCTTTGCCACCAGCTTGGTCTTTGCATTTGCGGGTGTTGTGGGTGTGGGTATTGCGGGTGTTGTGGGTATCCGTAAGCATAGCCCTGTTGCGGATATGGGTGTTGTCCGTTTTGCCCAAAATGCCCGCCTCTATTGTAATAATTGTTTCTATTTTGAAAAAATGACATAAGCCATACCGCCTTTATACGTTTAGCTTATTTTATGAAAGAAAAGGGTAAACGGCTACAAAATTACAACCGTTGTGCCATCTAGTATGTTATCATAAATCCATTTAATATCATCTAAAAGAAGGCGCACACATCCGTTAGAGCGTTTTTCGCCGACTATATCCTCGCTTATAATGCTACGCTTGTTTTTATCCATTGGTGTGGAATGAAAAAGATAATGACCATTAAAACGTATCCAATATTTTGCGCCGCTTGCCAGCCTATGGGAATAAAACCATTCGCCACGGTCGGCTAGCTTAAAAATGCCTCGGGTAGTAGGAGATAGGTTTGTGCCTGTAGAGCAGTCAAAAATTTTTTCTAGCTTCCAATTACCTTGCGAGCCGTTAAAAATATATACTTTTTGTCGATTTATATCTGTTAATATAAGATGGGTCGTTGTAGACTTATATTCCTTTGTATCGACAAAATCCTCCAGTTGAGCCGCCCCTAACATACTCCTATCGGTAGGTGCATCGCTTGGGATATTAAGAAATTTAACACTAATCCAGCCTGTTTGCCCCTGCGATGTAGCGATTTTATATACTTTAAAAGAAAAATCTCCTAAAATTTCTACACTGTCGCCCGTAGAAACTTCACCGATGGGGCTACGCAAATTTCTATCCCTATATATTTTGGTATTTTGCTGTATTTCAGCATAAACGGGACTTTCTACAATAACGGGTTGCACGGGCAATCCAAAAGTCAGCACCATAACAAATGCAAACATCTTTAAAAACATAAAAAATCACATCCTCGCTAGTTATTCTGTGCTAGGATGTGATTTTTATCCCCGAATATTGTTGTTAATTCGGTTTATATGATGACTTTATTTCAACAATGCGGTTAAAAATTGCTTCACCATTTGCTTTTGCGTCTAGGCAAAAATAAGCATTGCGCATAAATTGGTAGCGGTCATCCGTTGTAGCTTCTTTTATAGATGGTTCGGCAAAGCCTTTTGCCACCACCAAAGAATTTTCGTTAAATTTAAAACCCGCTTCTTCGTTTTCGTCATCAATTACAAGATAATCATAAAGATTAGCTTGGATATTAACGGCATTATGCGAACAAACCCAATGAATAGTACCCTTTACTTTGCGAGCCGTAAAACCTGAGCCGCTTTTTGTTTCTGGGTCGTATGTGGCATATATTTCTGTTATATTGCCATTTTCGTCTTTTTTATAATCTGTGCAGGTTACAAAATATGCTCCTGCAAGACGCACTTCGTTACCGATGTAAAGACGATGATATTTTGGTGCAGGTTCAACCATAAAGTCATCCGCTTCGATGTAAATTTCACGACCAAAAGGTATTTGTCTTGTTCCCATTTCTGAATTTTTGGGGTTATTTGGCATTTCCAGCCATTCAATTTCCCCTTCGGGGTAGTTTGTTATAACTAGCTTGATAGGGTTAAGCACCGCCATTACGACCTTTGAATTAGGGGCTAAATCTTCACGCACAAAATGCTCTAACATTGCAATGTCCACACGGCTTTTTGCCTTTGCTACGCCTATTTCATCACAAAAATTGCGTATGGCGGCTGGTGTATATCCCCTGCGGCGCATACCGCTGATGGTTAACACCCTTGGGTCATCCCAGTCTTCTATAATGCCGTCTGCTATAAGCTGACGTATATATCGTTTGCCTAGCACCGTGTTTGTTAAATGTAGCTCTGCAAACTCTATTTGCCGTGGTTTTGGTTCAAAACCTATTTTTTCAACCACCCAATCGTATAATGGGCGGTGGTCTTCAAATTCCAAACCACAAAGACTGTGGGTTATGCCTTCGATAGCGTCTTGTATTGGGTGAGCATAATCATATGTTGGATAAATACACCATTTATTGCCCGTGCGGAAATGTTCAGCGTGTATAATGCGGTATATAACAGGGTCACGCATATTCATATTAGGGCTTGACATATCAATTTTTGCCCGCAACGTCCGTGTACCGTTTTCGTATTCGCCATTTCTCATACGCTCGAACAAATCAAGATTTTCTTCAACACTGCGTTCACGATAAGGACTGTTTTTACCCGCCGTTGTAAGGTTTCCGCGATATTCTCTAATTTCTTCGGCGCAAAGGTCACAAACATAGGCATCTCCCTGTTTTATTAGCTGTACGGCAAAATCGTAACATTGCGCAAAATAATCCGAGCCAAAACGCACTTCGCCATCCCAATTAAATCCCATCCATTTCACGTCTTTTTGAATGGCTTTTATATAATGTTCCATATCACTTTTTGTAGGGTCGGTTTCGTCAAAACGCAAATTGCAAGCCCCACCATAATGCTCGGCAAGCCCAAAATTAATGCAAATAGATTTTGCGTGACCAATATGCAAATAGCCCGCAGGCTCGGGTGGCAGGCGGGTTTTTAGCAAATGTGCATTTACCCCCAAATCCTCCACAATAGCACGCTGTATAAAGTTGCCTTGCGACATTATATCACCCCTATTTTAGGCTCCCAAGCCTTTTTCATTAGGTACAAATTCACGCACAACGCTATTATCCGTCTGCGGGTTTTTATAAACAATTTTTGGTGGCTCTGTTTTCTCCACCGCTTCTTTAGTTATAATGATTTTAGATATATTGCTATCCGAAGGTGTTTCGTACATTATGTCAACCATAAACCCTTCTACAATAGAACGCAAGCCCCTTGCACCAATATTGCGCTCTATCGCCAATTTCGCAATAGCCAAAATTGCATCGTCGTCAAATTCAAGCTCTACACCATCCATTGCAAAAAGCTCTTTATACTGCTTTACAAGCGCATTTTTCGGCTCTGTCATAATAGATATAAGAGCTTCTTCATCAAGTGCATTAAGCGACACAATAATAGGCAAACGCCCTATAACCTCGGGTATAACGCCAAAACGCTGCAAATCCTTTGTGGTTACCTGTTTTAGCACCTCGTCACTTTGCTTTTTGTCTTCACGCAATTGCGAGCCAAAACCTATCATCTTTTTATTTAAACGCTGTTCGATAATCTTATCAATACCATCAAAAGCACCACCGCAAATAAAAAGTATATTGGTTGTGTCTATTTGAATAAATTCTTGTGCGGGATGTTTACGTCCACCTTGCGGCGGCACATTTGCCACTGTTCCTTCCAAAATCTTCAACAACGCTTGTTGAACACCTTCGCCGCTTACATCACGTGTTATAGAGCGGTTTTCAGAGCGGCGTGAGATTTTATCAATCTCGTCAATGTAAATAATGCCACGCTCGGCTTTTGCAATATCACCATCTGCCGCTTGTATTAGTCGCAAAAGGATGTTCTCCACATCTTCACCAACATAGCCCGCTTCGGTAAGGCTTGTAGCGTCAGCAACAGCAAAAGGCACATCAAGCAATTTTGCTAATGTTTGTGCTAAAAAAGTTTTGCCTGTTCCTGTTGGGCCCAGCAATAATACATTGCTTTTTTGCAATTCTACCTCTGATGTTTGTTCATCTTCAAATTTAAGCATATCCTGCGAAAAACCAGAAAAATCCTGCTCCTCAAAATACATATCGTCATCTAAATCTATATCGTCAAATTCGCTTTGCGCTTGTTCCAAGCCCTTCATTATGCGCTTGTTAAGCTCTGTAACACGTTTATAATGGTTATAAACCGCCACGGCAAGTGATTTTTTCGCCATATCCTGCCCAATAACATATTGGTTTAAATGCGCAACAATCTCTTTGGGTTTAAAGATGTTAAAATCTGATAAATCCGGCACATCTTCTAAACCAACACCAGGGCCGTCTTCCAAAATTTCAAAACATCTATGCAAACATTCGTTGCAAATAAAAACCCCATTAGGACCAGCCACAAAGCGCAAATGCATATCCCTTGGACGACTACAAAAATTGCAATGTACATTTTTTTCGTCAACTCTCACCATTACACCTCTTAATTGGCTTTTGTAATAATTTCATCAATCAAGCCATATTCTTTTGCATCTGCCGCCGACATAAAGTTATCCCTGTCAGAATCTCTTTCGATTTCTGCAATGGTTCTGCCTGTAAGTTCTGCCAACATTCTATTTAGGCGTTCTTTTTCTTTGATAATACGCTTTGCATAAATTTCTACATCGCTTGCTTGACCACGTGCGCCGCCAGATGGTTGGTGAATCATTATTTCAGAATTAGGCAAAGCAAAACGCTTGCCCTTTGCACCGCCAGCAAGCAGAAATGCACCCATACTAGCCGCAAGCCCAACACAGATTGTAGAAACATCGGGCTTAATAAAATTCATAGTATCATAAATAGCAAGTCCTGCAGAGATAGAGCCACCAGGGCTATTGATGTAAAAACTAATGTCACGCTCTGGATATTCTGCCGCCAAAAATAGCAATTGCGCCACAACCAAATTGGCTGTTTGGTCTGTAACTTGGTCGCCCAAAAAGATTATGCCGTCTTTTAAAAGACGTGAATATATATCATAAGAACGCTCACCACGGTTGGTTTGTTCTACGACCATTGGCACAAGTGCCGCTTCGGGTTTTAAAAAATCAAAGTTCATATTGCCCTCCTGCAAAATCTCCCATATGGGGTATTATTCTTCATCCTTTTCTTCTTGTCTGTCCTCGCCAATGGCGTGTTCTTTTATCATTTCCATTGCCTTCATACCTTTTGCATCAGCTTCAACAGATTTTAAGCCGTCATCACCAATGGCTTCTAAAAACTTCTCTTTTGACATTTGGTACATTTCTGCAAGACGGTCAACTTCCGCATCCAATTCTTCTTGCGTAATTGTGATATTTTCTTGGCGCACAATAGCCTCGATGGCAAGTCTGCCTTTAACATTTTTCTCGGCAGGTTCTTGGTACATTTGTTTAACACTTTCGGCAGTTTGCCCCGTCATACGCATATAGTTTTCAAGATTCATACCTTGTCGAGAAATCATTTCAGCAAATTGGTTAATAAGGCGGCGAACCTCTTGCTCTATCATAGCTTCTGGTATATCGTCCGTTACCCTTTCTGCCAAACCATTTGCAAGCTCGTCTTCAATTTCTGCCTTATTTTGTTCTGTTTTTCTTTCTTCGATTTTTGCCCCAATGTCAGTTTTATATTCGTCCAACGTATCAAATTCAGATACTTCTTGTGCAAACATATCATCCACTTCGGGCAATTCTTTTTCTTTAATGTCGTGCAAGGTTACCTTAAACATAGCCGGCTTGCCCGCCAAATGCTCTGCATGATACTCCTCTGGGAAGCTAACGTGTACTTCAAACGCTTCATCAATATTTTTGCCTTCAATTTGTTCTTCAAAATTGCCTATAAAACTACCGCTACCAAGAGTAATCTCGTGTCCTTCGGCTTTACCGCCGTCAAAGGCAACGCCATCCATAAAGCCTTCAAAATCAATAACAACCGTGTCGCCATTTTTCGCCGGTCTGTCAGACACGCTTGTTATACGTACATTGCGCTGGCGTTGTTGCTCTAAAGCCGCCATAACCTCATCGTCTGTTGCTTTGTTATCACGGTTTGTATATTTCAATCCTTTATAATCGCTAACTTCAATCTGCGGACGTGTCCAAACCTGCACAACAATAGTTGCACCTTCTTTTCCGCCTTCATAACTAATAACATCAGCACGAGAAACAGGGTCTATATTATGCTCATCCAAAGCGGCTTCATAAACTGGGCTAAAGCAAAAATCTAAGGCATCATCATAAAAAAATTCTTTACCAAACTGCGCCTCTATCATTTGGCGTGGCACTTTCCCTTTTCTAAACCCTGGCACATTTAGTTTATCACGGTTTTTTAAATATGCCTGGTGTAATGCTGCTTCAAATTCTGCTGCTTCAACCTGCAATGTTAGCTTAACCAAATTCTTCTCTACCTGCTCTAAAACACTCTTTTTAACGTCCGACATATATTGTCCTCCTAAATTAAATTCGTAAATAACCCATATATTATACCACAATGAAATCGCGCTGTCTAGCAAAATTTGCAAGCTATGTTATGTTAAAAATAATTTTAACATTTTCCGATAAATTACGAAAAAACGCTTGCACTATTTGTCATCTAATGTTACAATTTTTGTAGAAAAAAATGTAAATAAAAGATATGACGAGGTGATTTTCTTTGAACGAAAATATGCTGTATGAACAAATAATGGCTTTGCTTGTAGATTTTCGGATTAACAGGGAAAGAGCCCTTAACAAAAAGATTTTTAAAGCCTATAAATACGATTTGATGACACCCAAAATCACCGCCGCTATAACGATAATATCCGTAAATATATTTGAAAAAGAGTATAGCAATTTTGAACAGGCTAAAGAATCCGCCACATCTTTGGTAGATGATATTTTTCATAACGCAGATGTGCATTTGTGCATTGATGATATTATTAGTCTTTCGTATCTTTTTCATTATTTACCTAATCATCGTCATATAAGCAAATATTTATTACTTGAAGCCGAAAACTTTAAAAACGACAGACGTTATAAAAGCATTTTAATAAATATTCATTCAAGCACAATACTTGGTGAAGCCAAAGAAGAAGAACCCTGCAAAGAATTAGCCGGTTATAGTTTCAATATCTTAAGGAAGCTATGCAAAGGTAAAGAAAAAGACGTTGCTTTAGATAAATTTCGGTTATACTTCAAGGCTATGTCCTGCATCCATTATGATGTCGTCCGAAAAAAGACAAGTGCCGTTCCCTTCGATAGCAAACTATTACATAAAGGCTTTAATATGCTTAGAAAATCGCACGAAAATGTAATTATTAATATATCAATAATCGAGCTTATAGATTTTGGCTATTTTGCTGACAACGAAGATGGCGCAGATTTTGCAAAAAGTGTAAGCGATAATGCAATAAATTGCGCAATTGGTATGGAACTTACATTTTTACGTAAGAAAAAGGACTTGAGCATTGACGATGTTGCCAAACTTGCTAATATGAAGCCAACCACCATAGACCAAATAGAAAATGGCGCAGAAAGCATTAGTGGTTTTGCGCCCGCCATTGCTAGAGCTCTTAATGTAAGAATAAGCGAAATATACAAAAGTGCAGATGTGATAAACGAAGTTCTAACTAAAAAGGGCATACCAAGCAACCCGAGCCAAGCCCAATAAAAACCCCCTTAAACGGGGGTTAATTTTTTATGCTTCTACAGGATATACAGAAACTTTCTTGCGGTCTTTGCCCATACGCTCGTAATGCACACGACCATCTACTAAGGCAAAAAGACTGTCATCTTTGCCACGACCTACATTGTTGCCAGGGTGGATTTTTGTGCCACGTTGTGTGTAAAGTATATTGCCTGCACGCACCACTTGACCATCAGCACGCTTTGCACCAAGGCGTTTTGACATAGATTCGCGACCGTTGCGGGAAGAACCTACACCCTTTTTAGATGCAAAAAATTGCAAATTCATTTTAATCATTGCTATCATCACCTTTTTTCGTAAAAATTTTAATTTGGTTTTTGTAGCTGTCCCTTATTTGTTCTATGCCAAAAAGCATATGCTCTGCTATAAGGACGGCTTCCTTACTTGTTTCAAACTCAAAGTCGATATAATCGCTATCTTTGTAATCCAATTTTGACGATACTTTCAAACGGTCTTGTATAAAATTTACCGCAGTAATAACCAAAGCCGACACACCAGCACAAACAATGGGGTCGCCGTGGTTTATCACCTTAAACCGATAAATATCTCCGCTGTCATTATAAAACACATCAACCTTAATCATAAAATCTATTATGCGTTAATGACTTCAATTTTAACAGCTGTAAATGGTTGTCTATGTCCCACTTTGCGAGAATAGGCTTTTTTAGGCTTATATTTAAAAGCCACAACCTTTTTGTGCTTGCCTTGTTCTAGCACGCTTGCGGTTACTGTAGCACCTGCAATATATGGCGCACCTACTTTTCCATTAGCAAACAATACTTTGTCGAATGTAAATTTGTCGCCTGCGTTACATTCTAATTTTTCCACTTTAATAGTGTCTCCAGCGCAAACCTTATACTGTTTGCCGCCTGTTTCGATAATTGCGTACATTTTCATCACCTTTTTTATTAGACTCACTGACACAAGGTTCTCTTTCGAGATTAGACCTTAGCCAAGTGGTTACACGAAAAAACATCATAGCACAAAAAAACTATGCTGTCAACCCTAAATTTTAATTTTAATCAATGCCAATTAACCTAAAAAACTAAAAAACACCATTGCGGTGTTTTTTAAAATTCATAATAATTGTTTGTTTTGGTTAGCATTTCTGCCATATCCAATATTACTTTGCGCTGTTCTTCGTCTAATTTGTTTACGGTTGCTATAA
>WRBJ01000033.1 GCA_009784615.1 Defluviitaleaceae bacterium
GCTCAAGTGGTGTTATTTTTGTACTCTTTTTGCCCTGTCTTTTCTGTTAAATCACTTGCAAACACTTGTGAAATTACTTATTTTCCAAATGTGGGTTTGATTTTGAAGTTTCGCAATTGTCTATTAAAATTTTAGCAAAAGTTTTGTCAAAAATGTTCTGCCAAGCCTTACCCTATAATAAAAATTAGATAGACGGTTTGCTTAAAATAATTATATGCACCACTTAAATAATGCTTATTGTGTTAACAAGTAACCTTACATCTTTTCGTGATGGTTATAATTACTGAATAATCCAGTCTATCTTATTTTATATTATGCGGTTGGTATACTTCGTGCCAGCGGCACATTGGATTATATCGCAAATTTTTTAGCACCCGCAACACGCCTTTTAGGCTTTCCCGAAGATGCTTTGCCACTTACATTAATGCGGCTTGTATCCAGCTCTGCCGCAACGGGCTTACAGCTTGATATTTATGCAAACCACGGACCAGACAGCTTTATCGGACGTTTTGTTTCGGTAATGATGTCGTCCACAGAAACCGTGTTTTACACTTTTTCGGTATATTTTTTACATATCGGCATATCAAAGACTAGATATGTTTTATCTGGTGCGCTATTTGCAAATTTTGTCAGCATAGCCGCATCGTTGATAATAACTATGTTAATTTTTGGTACATAACATACAGGGGGAATAAATATGGCTCGTATCAGTGAAAAAAAGGGATTTTACACAAAAAATATCTCGATTGGACTTGCTGTGTCAATCGTGCTTCTTTTTGTTATATCATTTTTTAACGACATAATTTCGGGCGAGATTTTTTTGCACGACGCTTTGCCGCATTACGGACAGGTTATGGCATTAACGCCGCAAGATTTTGAACTTACAGAAACTTTTGTTGCAGAAGAAACGCCTACTACCATTATAGATGAAGAAACTATTGTTAACGAACCGCAACCCCCCACTACATCCGCAATTACAGTTGTAGGTCTAAATGATGTTGAAATAGAGCAGTCCACCAATTACGACGACGTGATGGCGGCTATAAACACCCTTAACCCCCGTGTTTTGGTGCCAACAAATATAGACGATTTACGAAACCCCGACACATTGCGCAATGCAATGTTTATAATAGACCAACGCACGCTTTTTGTACCTAATATGTTTGATATTGACACAAAGCTCGCAAAAAACCTACGTGTCAACCCGCAGTCTTTAGAAAACGGCGACCCTGTTGTGCTAATTTTTCACACACATACGACAGAAATGTTTATTGACAGCGACCCAACCGATATGTACACGGGCATTGTTGGCGTTGGTGCATATTTGGCAGAGCTTTTAAATGCCCAAGGCATACCAACAATGCATTACACCCGCCGTTTTGACATTATCGACGGGCAGTCGCATATATTTGGCGCATACGAACGTCAAGAGCCGTACATAGAGCGCATTTTGCGTGATAATCCTTCAATAGAAATTGTTATTGACATACACCGCGATGGTATGCCCGAAAGCTCGCCGTTGCTTACAACCACTATTGATGGGCGGCAAACGGCACGTTTGATGTTTGTAAACGGTCTGTCCACCCGCAATGTAAATGGTGTTGCAACCCCAATATCATCTTTGCCAAACCCGCATTTGCCAACCAACCTCGCCTTTTCATTGCAAATGCAAATTGCACTAAACGAAGCGCACCCAAGCCTTAACCGCCGCATTTATTTAAATGCCTTCCGTTATAGCACGCATTTTGTGCCAAAATCTTTGTTTGTAGAGGTAGGCGACCAGCGTTCTACCTTGCAAGAAGCAAAAAATGCTATGTACCCACTGCGTGATGCGTTGATTCAGGTTTTGTATCCGTAACATAATACAAAATCATCCAAAAATCCTTATCGCATTAGCTACAATCAGTATAAAAAGGCACATTTTGAAAAAAGATACGTTTTTGTAAAATAAAATAAAAAAATGCTTGACTTTTGTTGTCGTTTGATGTATTATGTTACAAAGAGGTATTTTTGCTGTTAGGTGGGTTGTACGAATGAAGGATAACAATATACTATTTGTTGCAGAAAAACTTAGACTGCTAAGAAAAGCTGAAGGTTTAACACAATACGACATTGCCGCCACCCTTTTAACTAGGCAAGCAAGGGTTTCGAGGATTGAAAGAGGCGAGGACGAATATACAGAAAACGAGATTAAAACCCTTAAAGAGCGTTTTGATGTTGTAGATATGCCTTTGACGGGGTTTGATTGCGAAGCATTTAAAAAGCGTTTGTATCATTGGCGTGATTTGATAAGAAGTAAAAGGATGGCAGAGGCAAAAGAGCTTAAAGAGCAAATATGCCGCATTGTAAAACTAGACCCCTGTGATGATGATTTGCCTGTGCTTTACCGTATTTTTGAGGTTTTGTATTTGTTGATGCAAGGAAGCCTTGACATTGCCAAAGAAAAACTTGAATACCTAGAAAATATTTTTGATAGGATGAGTGTAGAGCAAAAATACTATTATCATTGCCAAAAAGGTATACTTAATGCCTTGTTAAACAAACACTATGACGCTATAAAATTTTATCGAGAAGCCCAAGAGATAATGAAGCACCATAAAGATATATTGCCAGAAGATGGAGAAAAACTTTATTATAATTTGGCAGTGTGCTATACAGAGCTTGAAATACCGAGCCGTGCCATTGTCTTTTTAAGCAGAATACCTGGGATATTTACCAAAAAAGAAATGACCCCCCACAGCATAGGCATTAACATTATGCTTGCAATAAACTATTATAAGGTTGGCGAATACATAGAAGCAAAGGAAATACTGCAAGAATGTCTTTTAAATGCAGAGGGCATTAATGATAAATTCTATATCGGTTTGTCTTTATATCATTTGGGTGTTTTACATAGGTATTTAGAGGATTGGGGAAAGGCTGTTGAATATTTTGATAAGGCATTGGGTGTTTTTAACAAAGATGCTCATAAATACGCTGGTTATCACACTTTAGCTCTTTACTTGAAAGTGCGTTGCATAATAGGATTAAGAAAATTTCCTGAAGCCGAAAGCGAGTTAAGAAAAGCTAAACTTATAAAGAGCGAAGTTGATGAATATCCAATTTATTTAGAAACCTTGAAGCACATTATGCATTTGCATAAAAACAACAGCAATTATAATATTAATGCTGTTAAATACTTGCAAAACACCTCAATTCCATACTTCAAAAAAACCAATATTAGATTTGAAGCTCTTGATTGTTACAAATTTCTTGCTAGACATGAAGAAAAATCAGGTACTCAAAAGAAAACTATAGAAATAAAAAATGCAATATGTGAAATGTTAGCGCAAAGATGCACCCTATGTGTCTTACGCACATTTTGCGGGGAGTGTCGGGAGGCTGTTAAAAAGACGCTATCATAATTAACCTAAACCAAGCCATTTGCTTAAAGCAAATGGCTTTTATCGTATTATGCCACCACTTCAGGTTTTTAAAGATTTTTCCTAACAGACAATTTTTTAAGTTTCATTAAAAATTTTGCGGCATAAATTGAGAGTAAAGACAAAGATGAGATTGTTTGTTAGTTGGGTTTGTGATATAATATAAGTAAATCTAATATAGGGGGAATTTTTATGAAGAAAGTTTTTATTGATGCGGGGCATAACCACAGCGGGTTTAACACAGGTGCTGTGGCAAATGGTATGCGGGAGCAGGATATTACCTTTGACGTGGCGTTTTTGCTTGGTGAGATTTTAGGCAGGCATGGGATTGACGTGCGGCTTTCTCGTCCTACACAGCAGACGAATTTGGGTATTGATAATGCCAGTGCGATAAACGCTAGGTGGCAGGCGGCTAATGCTTGGGGGGCTGATTATTTTATTAGCATACATGCCAATGCTGGCGGCGGAACGGGGGCGGAAACGCTGTTTTTTAGGGATGATGCGAGGGGTTTTGCGCAGACGGTGCAGGATGTTTACAGCGATGTTATGGGTTTGCGCAACCGCCGTATTTGGCGGCGTGATGACATTGGTGTGGTGCGGTGGGCTAGGATGCCTGCGATACTTATAGAGCTTGCTTTTATAGATGCGCCTATATCTGCCCCTGATGTTGAGATTTTGAGGAATAGGCGTGAAGATATGGCGGCGGCTGTTGCCAAGGGGGTTTTGGCTTATTTTGGGATTGCATTTCAAGAGGGTGATAATGTTATAACGGATGATGTTCCCGATTGGGCGGTTGAAACGATTAGGATGTTGGTTGAAAAAGGTTATTTGAAAGGGGACGGGCAGGGTTTGAATTTGTCTATGGATATGATTAGGGTTTTGGTGATACTTGACAGAGCTGGGGTTTTTGACGGCAAATAGATAAATAATATGACGGCATATTAGTGTGCGTAATATGCCGTCATAAGTCATTTTACAATAAGGTTTTAAGGGCTGTTGCTAGTTGGTCTGGGCAGGATGTTTCGCGTTGCCCGCATTTTATGCCTTCTAACACGGCTATCACTTCTGTTATTGGGCGGTCTTTTGCTAGGGCGGCGACACCTTTTGCGTTGCCATTGCAACCTTTTATAAATTCGATGTTTTTTACAATGCCGTTTTCTACCTCTATATTAATGTCGGTGCTACAGGTGCCTTGGGTTTTGTAGTTCATAATAATTCCTCCGTTGGGTTTTTATGATATTATAGCACGGTTATTTCTGTGGGTCAAGTATCATATTGGCGATTTTGTATACATCCCCTGCCCCCATTGTTATTAGCATATCGCCATCTTTTAGGTGGGTTTTGGCGTGGTTTGCCGCTTCTTTAAAGCTAGGCATATATATTGCGCCGCCACCTATTTTCTTTACCAAATCTTGCGAATGTACATTTGCCTGTTCTTCTTCTCGTCCTGCGGGGCGGTAGATGTCTACCAATATAGCTTTATCAGCAATTGCAAGAGCTTGTGCAAATTCGTCTAAAAACTCTGCCGTGCGGTTGTGTGTATGCGGCTGAAAAACAACCCACAAATTGCCTTTGCATTGCGTTTTTGCGGCGGTTAGCGTTACTGACACTTCTGTTGGGTGATGGGCATAATCATCTATTATTTGAGCATTGTTGCACAGACCCTTCTTTTCAAATCGGCGTTTTGCCCCTGTGAAGTTTTGCAGAGCCCCAGCCGCTTTTTGTTCATCCAGACCAAAAAGACGGGTACAAGCCAAAGCGGCGTTGGCGTTTGATATATTGTGTATACCGGGTACAGCTAGGTCGTAGCCTAGGTTTGTAGCTTTGTATGGTATTATTTTACATTGCAAGCCTGCTACAAAACCTTGCCAGTCCTTAATTTCTTCGTTGATGATTAATGCTCCGTCAGTTGGTATTTTTTCGGCGAAGGTTCGGAAAGAGCGACGCAAACCTTCTTCCCCGTCGAAGAAGTCGCCGTGGTCCATTTCTATATTAAGTATCACGCCGATATATGGGTGGAATTTTAGGAAAGAATTGTGATATTCGCAGGCTTCGGCAATAAAATATTTATCATCGCCCGCCCGCCAAGCACCGCCCATAGATGGCAAAACCCCGCCAGAAAGCACAGTTGGGTTGGCATCTGCCGCCATAAAAATCTCTGCAAGCATTGATGTGGTGGTGGTTTTGCCGTGTGTGCCTGCCACACATATTGGGTATTGGTAATTTTGCATTAAAAGCCCTAAAAGTTCAGCACGGTCTAACATAATAAGCCCACGACGAACGCCTTCGGCACGTTCTGGGTTATTTTCTGCCACGGCGGCGTTATATACTACTACCTGTGCGTCCTGCGGCATGTTTTCAGCGCAATGACCGATGTTTACGTGTATGCCCAGCGAGAGTAAATGTTGTACCGCCGCACTGTCATTTTTATCAGACCCGCTTACGGTGTAGTCGTTTTGATGTAAAATTTCTGCTAAAGCGGACATATTTATGCCACCTATGCCAATAAAATAATAGTTGGTTTGGTTGTTTACAAGTTTAATCATTATGTCCCTCCAAAGACTGCAATTGTGCATAAAAGCGCATATCTAATTATACATAAATTTTACGTAAAATAAACATAAATTTTTGTGGACATTTTCGCAATATGTGGTAAAATATAGATGAGGTGGTATATATGCGTAAAAAAGAGATGATGGCGATGTTATTGGCGGGTGGACAAGGTAGCCGCCTTGGCGCGCTAACAAAAACAAAGGCAAAGCCCGCCGTTAGTTTTGGCGGCAAATACCGCATTATTGATTTTCCTATGAGCAATTGCATAAACAGCGGGGTTGATACGGTTGGCGTGCTTACGCAATATCAGCCGCTACAGCTTAACCGCCATATTGGCATTGGCACGCCGTGGGATTTGGATAGGCGCAACGGCGGTGTTACGATATTAGCACCGCATGTTAAGGAGGGCGAAGAAGGTTTTTGGTACAGTGGCACAGCCAACGCCATATTTCAAAATATTGATTTTATTGATATGCATAACCCCGAATATGTGTTGATAATAAGCGGCGACCATATTTATAAAATGGATTATGCCCGTATGCTTCGTTTTCATAAAGAACAAAATAGCGACGCAACAATTGCGGTGCTTGAAGTGCCTATTGAAGAAGCAAACCGCTTTGGCATTATGAACGCAGACGGCAATGATAAGATTTATGAATTTGAGGAGAAGCCAAATTTCCCCAAAAGCAATCTAGCGTCAATGGGCATATACATCTTTACGTGGAAGCAATTGCGGGCTTGTTTGGTAGAAGCTCACGACCGCTACAAAGACAGCGACTTTGGCAAACATATTATACCAATGTTTTTAGAATATAGCAAGAATATATTTGCCTATCGTTTTAACGGCTATTGGAAAGACGTTGGCACGATAGATAGTTATTTTGAAGCGCATATGGATTTAATAAAGACTATTCCGGAATTTAATTTGTATGAAGACTTTGCTAAAATTTATACATCCAGCGACCACCAGCCGCCGCAGTTTACAGGACCTGATGCAGATGTTAAAGCAAGCCTTGTTGCGGAAGGTTGCGAGGTTTACGGGCTTGTGCATAATAGCATATTGGGTCCTGATGTCAAAGTGGCAAATGGGGCTGTTGTGCGGGATAGCATAATAATGGCGGGTAGCATAATTGGCGAAAATACCGAGGTGGTACGCACTATTATTGACGAAAATACAATTATTGGTAACAATGTACGCATTGGCGTTGGTGATAATGTGCCAAATGCGCAAAAGCCACAGGTTTATGACACGGGTATTACGGTTATTGCCGAAAATTCTGTTATACCAAACGGGGTAACAATTGGCAAAAACTGCGCCATTTGCGGGGTTACAGAAACGCTTCATTATCACAACGCACAATTAAAATCAGGCGAAACGCTGGAAGTATAGGGGGGTCTTGTGATGAAAGCAATTGGTATAATCTTTGCAGGCGGGCAAAAGGATAGTTTGAAAGAGCTGACAGAAGCTAGAGCGTCATCCGCTATGCCTGTTGGCAGTTGTTATAGGGCGATAGATTTTTCCCTTAGCAATATGGTAAATAGTGGTATAAATAAGGTGGCGGTCATTACACAGTACAACAGTCGCTCGCTTCACGACCATTTAAATTCGTCCAAATGGTGGGGTTTTGGCACAAAGCACGGCGGTATGTTTGTGTTATCACCGTTTTTGTCAAAGGACAGCAATACTTGGTTTAGAGGTACGGCGGATTCCATTTACCAAAATATAACATACCTAAAGCGTTCGCAGGAAGAATATGTAATTATTACCAGCGGTGATGGTATATATAAAATGGATTATCGTGATGTGCTAGATTTTCACATTGCTAAGAACGCTGATATTACCGTGGTTTGTAAGGATATGCATACTATGGATGTGTCTAATTTTGGTGTGGTTACGCTAAAGAGCGACGGGCGCGTGGATGAGTTTGAAGAAAAGCCGCTAGAGCCTTTTTCTTCTATAGTGTCGCTTGGTATTTATGTTATGAAGCGCACGCTGTTAATTGATTTGTTAGAAACTATTGTACCGCAAGGTCGGTATGATTTTGTGCGTGATATAGTAATACGTTACCGCAAGCAAAAAGCCGTATATGGTATGATGTATGATGGTTATTGGGCAGGGATTAATTCTATCGAAAGCTATTACAACATCAATATGGACTTTTTGCGTAGCGATGTACGTGATGCGCTGTTTTTTAAAGAGCCGTATATTGAAACGAAGAATAAAGACGAACCACCGGCAAAATATAACGCAAACAGCACTGTGCGCAATGCATTGATTGGTAGTGGTGCTGTTATTGATGGGTTGGTAGAAAATAGCGTATTGTTTCGCAGTGTGCGCATTGCAGAAAATGCCGCCGTGCGGGATTCTATTATATTGGAAGGTAGCGAGATAGGCGAAGATTGTGTTATAGAATATGCCATTATTGACAAGGCTGTGAAGATTACAACGGGGCAAAGCATTAAAGGCACAAAGCACAACCCCAAGATTATTAGGAAAAACAGTGTGGTTTAATCTGCAGTACACTGGCTGGATTACTTTGGGCTTTATGTATATTGGTTTAGGTAGGCAAAGACGTTGTCATAATTAACATAAATCAAGCCATTTGCTTAAAGCAAATGGCTTGTATCATTATTAAGTATCATTTTAAACTTGCCGTCGGCATCACGTTCAAAGCAATGTATCGCTGTATTTCCAACCTGTATGTCCGCTGTTTCTTCACGGGGTGTTTCTAAAAAATACTTAATTGCCGCACGTATAGAGCCATAATGTGCAACAATAAAAATATTTTCGTGCTGTTTTGCAATAACTTCATCTAAAAAGCTATGTATGCGCTTTATTGCAGCAGTGCGGTTTTCCGAAGACCCGTCGGGATGTTCCCAGTCTATTTCGTGTGCAATTTCTTCTATATTCATTCCTTCGTATATGCCAAAGCTCATTTCACGCAACATAGGGGTTGCAATAATTTCAACACCGTGATGGGCATTTATCGTCTCGGCGGTCTTTACCGCCCGCATTAAATCGCTTGTGTAAATAATATCTACCTTTTCGCTTGCTAGTCGTAAGCCAATACGTCTTGCTTGCTCTAGTCCCACATCATCTAGCGCAATATCACTATGTCCTTGCAGACGGCGTTGTACATTCCATTCAGTTTGCCCGTGCCTTATTGTAAAAATTTTCATTTTATCACTCCATAAAAAGGAGCGATATATATACCGCTCCAAAATTTTAATTTGATGTGGGTAATTGTGATGTGCCCGTAGTTTTACGAGCCAGCTTCATCGCTTCTTTCCACGTATCACGCATAGAACGTAGCAAATCACGTGATTCCGTCAATATTTCCGCATCTTTTTTAATATTTGCTTCAAAAAGCCTATTATATATATAGTCATATAATAAGTTTAGCTGTGTAGAAACTTCGTATTTTTCATTAAGAGTCAGTTGAAATTCTTGTACAATTGCTTGCACTTTCATAATCATCTCATTTGCTTTTTCAATATCCTTTTTTTCTATTGCCAAAAGTGCCTGATTGCAAAACTTTAATGCGCCATCATAGAGCATAAGGGTAAGCTCCTCTTTGGTGGCAGTAAACACAGTATTGCTTTTATATGCATCGTATGGGTTGTGCATAACAGCCCCCTTTCTTTGGTTATGATGGCTTTATGAGCTTTGGTCAAATAATAATCCCGTAAATTCTGCAATTCTTGCATATAAGTCAAGACGGGATTCTGGCGGAATTTCACGTATAACATCGCCTGTTACGCTGTCAAGCACAGACACGGCAACCATATTGGTCGCTTCGTGTAGAACATATTGCAAGCGAAAAGCTCCGCCATTTAATGCACGGTTAGCATTATTAAAGGCGTTTTCCAACATATAATCACTTATATCTTCTTCACGTAAAAAACTTGTGTTGCGGTCGGGGTAATTTCCTGCTTGTTCACTATTACCACCCATAACAGGTTGGGCTTGGCTTTGCGCAACATCAGGCGTAGACGACAAGCTATATGTAACCACCTCTCGACCGCCTTGTGCTTGTTGTCCCGATTGACCTTGTGGTCTTGGCACAGATGCAGGCTGGGTTTGATAACCCAAATCTGCTATAGCTCTGCCTGCTTGTGAGCTTTGCACACTTAAATCCATCATTATTAGTTTACCTCCTTGTAAAAAATAAATTCGTTAATTCTTTTGGTCGAAATAATGTCCGCCCACAGTATCAAAATCGCCCATATATGCCTCATTCACATCCATTGTCAAACGCACATTTTTTAGGTCGCCTTTGATATGTTCTTTTATTTTTTCATACATTTCCATATTGTTTTTATCCAGCTCTATAAGTTCTGACGCCATTTTTCGTTGTTTATCATTGATAACCGCAAGCTGTATAATATATTCGGCATCAGGCTGCTTTGGTTCGCCCAAAGCAGCCATTTTTGCATCTATTTTTTCGATGCTTGCCAAAATATTTTCACGACGCTGATATAAATTGGCAAAAGCCTGCGCTTCATGCTCGACTTTTTCAATATCGCCCGTCAGAACTATCGGACGTGTTACGTCCAGTACCTTTTGGATAATCGTCGTCTTTTCTTCCATTAGCTCTAAATATTTATGCAATCTGCCGAACCGCCCTTTCAAACATTATTGTGCGCCAAACATTATTTGGTCCCAGAAAGTCATTTGCTGTTGCGCTTGCATCATTGCTTGCTCCATACGGCTAAACTGTGCGAACAATTGGGTTTCACGACGCTCTAACCAGCGCATTGTGTTTTCTATGCGTCTGTCTTGCTCTGCAATACGTTGCGCCAATTGGCTTTGTGTGTCGGCATTATTGCCAGCACGACCAGCACGTTGAACCAATATACCATCCGTGCCAAATTCTGGAGAATAACGTCTTATTGTGTCATCCAAACGCGATGCAATACTTCGTTCATTTAGAGGAATTGGGTCGCCATTTGCATTAGTTGCAGCCGCACCGTGCCCTGTAAACAGCGCCGCAACACCGTCAATATTATTAGCTAAAGCGGCATCTAGTTCGGCCTCATTAACTATCAAAATTGCGCCATCCGCCCAGTTAGGCGATAGACCAATACCTATATTTGCAAGGCTGATGCTGGTACCATCTTCAAGTCTTATACCAGAGCTTAATGAGTTGCGCAAATCATTTATCAAATTACGGATTGTGTCATCACGATGTAAAATACCCGTGCGTGCTTGCTCTTCCCACATTCTAATTTCAGACTCGCTCATACCTCTGCGTTGCTCGTCTGTCAAAGGCATAAAGAAGCCTCTGCCGCCTTGTTGGCGTGGACGTGCAGTTTCGGACAAATCTTGTAAAGAACTGATTAGGTCGTTATATTGGTTAACAAAATCCATAATAAGCTGACGAGTATTACCAGTATCTGCCGCCAAATTAATTTCTGTCGCTTGGGTAGCATTAGCCGCAGAAGCGTTCCAAGTGATATTCAATCCTAAATCTGCGTCATTAAAGCTATTGGTTTCACGTGACATTGTTGAGGTTATGCCATTTGTGGTTATCTCGAAAACAGAATTTTGTGCTTCACGCAAACGACCAACACCAGATGTGTCACTTGCGTCAAATGTTGCATTAATATTAATACCAAACACGCTATTCATAACCGTGGCGGCATTGGCTGTGCCGTCTGTAAAACTTAACGCAGACATTTCGCCTGTTTGTGTTCCTTCCAAAGTAAACTGTCCCGTGGATGAAGCAAAAGATATACGAGCTCCCGTACCGCTTTGATTAACTTCGTTCATAAGGTCTTGTATTGACATATTTTCCCTAATAGTGATAGTATGCGTCCCTATTTGGAAGTTCGTCCCAGCCGTTAATCCAAGGTCTTCTACATATGTGTTACCTAAATCTAAAGAAGCAGAGCCAGGGTTAAAACCTAATTGTTCTGCATTGCCCAACATATTAGCGGTATTGCCCGCCGTTGCACGTATAACAAGGCTTCCATCTATAATACGTGCTTCTGCACGTTGGGTAGTGCCGTCAGGATTAGTACCAAAAGCCACGCCTAATCTGTCGTTTATCATACCCGCCATAGTTGCAGGGTTTGTATGGGCATTTGCTCCGCCTGCGCTTGCCGCAGTTGTTAAAGCGTCATTTAAAGCAGCCAATGCACCTGTTGAAGAATTAAAGGTATCGCGTGCGGCGGTAACGGCGGCATTAGCGTCGGAAATTTCTTGAGTAAATGTTGCCGAAGCCCCCGCAGGAGCCGTCAACGGTATTTGGAAACCATTAACAAATTGGGTTCTAGCAGTATCAACACGAGTTTGATATTCTGCATCGGTTTCACCGCTGTTTTGCGCATTTGCATTTCTCCACGCAGTTTCTCCAGTTTCATTCCAAGCAAAATTCGCAAGGTTTTCTCTTGCTGTGTTAATGGCTGTAGACATTGTTTGATGTGCGGTTTGCGCCGCATTTACCACTGCATCACCTGCAAAATTACGCAATTCGTTAGCAGATATGGTTATCGCACGACTAACACCATTTACAGACACGCTAAAGGTAAGGTCTTGAAGCTCGGATGCTCCATTTACAGAAGCAAAATTGTCTGCACTTAAAGCAAAATCGCCAGCAATAGCACCGGTGTTCATATTGCCAGAACGAAACAAATCAGACTGAGCCACTTGTGTGACACGGAAAGAATGATTACCAGCAGAAGCATTAGCGGTTGTGTTTACCGTAATACCATTTGCCGTGTTGGTTGTGCCACCGTTTAATTGCGCAGTAACCCCTCGGAAATTATCTGGGTTACGTATGCCTGTCGTGGCTGTAAGCTGACGTGATACATCCGTCCAATTGTTGCGGAAGGTGTTAAGGTTTGTAGTTACGCTACGCAAACTTTCTTGTTGCCAAGAAAAAATTTGGCGTTGCTGTGTCAAACGGTTAAGACGCATAGATTCTGCACGCATCATTTGTTGCACCATATCCGCCACATCTATGCCGCTAAAACCTGTCATTCGCATTTGATTAGTGAACATAAGTTTGTCCCCCTTTTATATGTAGGTATTTTGTGCAAAAGGCACAAGGATAGTCTTCTAAATATTGTTTCGGCAATTGTTTGTAAAAACTTAATAGCTATTGACAATTTTTTCATAATTTTGTACAATATTTCGTAGACAACCTACAGTCGCCCGTTAATTTGGAGGGAATATAACTATGAAAATACTTTTGCACGCCTGTTGCGCTCCTTGCGCTATAGGATTTTTGGATGGTTGGATGCCAGACGACAACAAAACACCCGATTTATTATGGTACAACCCAAATATCCACCCATTTACCGAACATAGAGCTCGCCGCAACGCTCTTGCAGATTACGCAAATGACAAAGAGCTGAATGTCATTATGCACGATTATTACGGGCTAGAGGAATTTATTCGCCTAACCATTGATGATTTAAAGGTTCGTTGTAAAAAATGCTATGCTATGCGTATGAATTTTGCCGCACAAAAAGCAGCAGAAATGAATTATGATTCCTTTTCAACAACACTATTAGCAAGTCCGTTTCAAAAATTCGACTTAATTTGCGAAGCTGGTGAAAATGCCGCAAAAACCCACGGCGTACAATTTATAATAAAAGATTATCGTGAAGGTTACAAAGGCGCAAAGCAAAGAGCCCGTGAAATGGGGATTTATATGCAAAAATACTGCGGCTGTATTTTTAGCGAAAAAGAAAGGTATGTTAAATAATGCCATTTTGTTGCATTATACGTAAGATTTTTTTGCCAAATGGCAAATATAAAATCTCTTCTTCGCCTATTCCTTTTAGCAATAGCATAAAAATGGCATAAAATACGGCCCCAACGACAATTGCAATTATTGTTGCGGGAGCATTTCTTCCTATCAAAATATTTGTAATATGATAGAAAGTATAAACACCCATACCCATTGCAACGCTTGCAAAAATGGGCTTTATTATTATGCCTTTAAGGTCGAATTTTGCGCAGGTATATTTAAAAAGATATACGCAATTTACTGTAGCCGCAAGACTAAAACATATGGTTGTGCCTATAACTGCACCATAAATATTTATTTCTGGTATGCCTATTAAAATCAGGTTTGACACAATTTTTGCTACGGCACCTAACAAAGCGGCATAAATGGGAACAATAGCCTTGCCAAGTGCCTGCAAAACACCTGTGGTTATCTGCGAAATACCTAGGAAAATAACCGACACAAACCCCCAAGTAAACAGCGTACCGCCTTCGGGGTGATTAGGAAACAATAGCTCGGTTATCTGCGGTCCTAGCACTGCAAGTCCGAAAGCAATAGGTATTGTAATAAACATACCAACACGCATACCCGTATTTATTTTATTATGCACATCAATGCGGTTTCCTATAGCATTTGCGGCAGAAATTGCAGGTATTATAGCGATAGCAAGCGCAGATGTTATGGCGGCAGGGATATTTGTGATGGTGTAAAATTTGCCTTTAAGTTGACCCAATAGCTCTCTAGCGTGCGATTCGTCAAAACCTGCATCTTGCAAGCGATTTGTTACAATCAATGTATCCGATAAATTAGCCACAGAAAAAATCGCTGTGCCTAATATTATCGTAAACGATGTAGCAAAAATCGTCTTAACTAGAACTGAGGTAGGCTCTGCACCACTGTCATTTCGGGATTGACTTATAGTCCTCCGCCGTTTCGATGACGCATAAACCGAACGCATTATATCCTTCCTCAACAAAAAATACAATCCCAATATCGCCAAAAGTCCCGCCACAGCACCAAGCGTAGAGCCCAATGTTCCGCCTGCCGCACCATATGCAAATTCGTCAAATTCTCGACTAATGGCAAAATTCCAAAGACTATGCGCCAAAATTATGCTTAACACCGCATTAAATATTTGCTCAATAATCTGCGAAAAAGCCGTAGGTTTGGTATTTGCCATACCTTGAAAATATCCACGAAAAACCGCCATTATCGCAACAATAAACACCGTAGGCGTTAGCAATTGCAATGCCAAAGTAGCCTCGGGAAAATTCATAAAAGTCGCAATTTGTCTAGCAAAGATAAAAGTAAAAACCGATAAAATAAAGCCAATACCAGCGGCAAGCGTCAGCGCAAGCCTAAAAACACGGTGTGCTTGGTCGGCTCGTCCTGCCGCACGGCGTTCTGCCACCATTTTTGCAATAGCGGCAGGCAAACCCGCCGACGATAAAATTAACAAAAACGCATATATATCAAAACTAACGCCATATATAGCATTGCCATCATCGCCTATCAAATCTGTAAGTGGCACACGATAAACAAAGCCCAAAATGCGTGCAAAAATACCAGCAAAGGCTAAAATCACCGCTTGCCGCACAAAATTGTTTCCCGAATTTTCACGTTTGGTTTCCATATTATACATTGTAACATATTATGGAATTTTGTCAAGGTGTTGGAACCATTATCTCAAAAATTTCTGGTACGTCACTTTCTTTAGGGCAAGCGACGCCAGTTTCGGGTTTGACCAGCTTTTGAAACATATCGGGATTAGTGGTTACTGCAACGTGGTTTATATCATCAAACTTCTGCTTCACCTCGTCAACAGTACGTTGTTTTATTGCAATAATATCAGTATGGCATAGTTCGTCATTATTTACCAAATCTAACCCCACCACCGCAATGCCGCCGTTTATTGATACTGCGACATCCTCCAAGTCTTCGTGCTTTTGCAAAGCCTCTGCTATGGCTTGCTCTTTATCTTCATTTGTCAATACGGTTTCTTCAAACGCTTCGGTGTCTGTCATTTCGTTATCATTGACACCGCAAGACGTAAGCAACGCCAATAATAAAAACACAATTGTAAAAAATTCTTTCATTTAGAAATCACTCCCAAATTTGCTTTTCTTTAGTTTTGCAAAAAAACATTGAAATTATTTAAAACTGTGTTATAATAAAAAATGACGTGAAAACATTGAAAATATAAGGAGAGCTACATATGAAGTTAGGAATGGTTGGTTTGCCAAATTCTGGCAAAAGCACATTATTTAATGCATTAACAGGAAGCAAGGCGGCAAGCGGCAATTATCCGTTTTCCACAGTAGATAAAAACGTAGGCATTGTAAACGTAGCAGACGAGCGTTTGGACGTATTGCAAAAAATGTACGACGCTAAAAAAGTTATACCCGCTACAATAGAATTTGTAGATATTGCGGGTTTGGTTAAAGGCTCGTCAGGCGGGCAAGGCATTGGCAACAAATTTCTTTCACATATACGTGAGATGGACGGACTTGTCCACGTTGTACGCTGTTTTAATGACGAAAATGTTCCACACCCTGATGGTGATATTGACCCAGTGCGTGATATGCAAACAATAGATTTAGAGCTTATTTTTGCCGATATGGAGCAAGTAGCAAAACGTATCGAAAAGGTGCGAAAGGAAAACAAAGCAGGTTCGGCAGGTTTTAAGGCAGGTCAAGCCGAAATCGCCCTTTTAGAGCGTGTTTTAAAACATCTTGAAGATGAAAAACTGGTGCGTGATATGGAAATGACACCCGAAGAAGCGTCATTATTGCGCAATAGTCAGCTTCTTACCTTCAAGCCAATGCTTTATGTGGCAAATATAAGCGAAGATGATTACGCTTGCATTTATGAAGAAAACCCAAAAAACGAATATATACAATCTATGCGCAGTTTTCTAAACGACAAATATGGCACGGTTAAAAATATATTCATTGTCGCCGCAAAAGTTGAAGAAGAAATGGTAGGAATGGACGATGACGAAAAAGCGGAATTTCTTGAAATGATGGGTATGCAAAACTCTAGCCTTAACAAGATAACAGCGGCGGGGTATTCTGCGTTAAACCTAATGTCTTTCCTAACAGCGGGTCCAAAAGAAGTTCGTGCATGGACTATTCCTAACGGCACAACAGCAGTAAAAGCCGCAGGCAAAATACACAGCGACCTAGAGCGTGGCTTTATACGTGCAGAAATGGTTAACTATGATATTTTGGTAGAAAAAGGCAGTTATGCCGCCTGTAAAGACGCAGGACTTCTGCGCTTAGAAGGTAAAGAATATATTGTACAAGAAGGCGATATTATTTTATTTAGGTTTAATGTATAAAAATTTGTTTACAATCACAAAAATTAAGTCCAGCTAAGAATTGTCAATACCCAAAATAAATTTTCTTAGAAAATTTTTAACAAGACAATGGATGGACAAAACAGTATAGCAAACAAGCCCTATAAGAGCTTGAAAATCATAAC
>WRBJ01000034.1 GCA_009784615.1 Defluviitaleaceae bacterium
AAAATGTTGATGGTGAAGAAGTAGAGGATAAAGACAATAAAGGTAATGATTGGCTTTTTACAATGACTGTAGAAGATGATGAGGATGTTGGGTATAAGGATGATGAGGATGATTAATAAAAAACCGCCGACCATTCGGCGGTTTTTTATTAATCTTGTGTGTAAGGCAACAATGCCATATGTCTTGCTCTTTTAATGGCTACTGTTAGTTTTCTTTGTGCTTTTGCGCTGTTGCCAGATATACGTCTTGGCAAGATTTTGCCACGCTCTGACATAAATTTTCTTAAACGTGGGGTGTCTTTAAAATCAATATATTGGATTTTTTCTGCGGTAAACACGCATATTTTTTTCTTTCTGCGTCCGCGTCTTCTTTGTTGCATCATATTTTTTCACTCCTAATAATTATTAAAACGGCAAATCGTCGTCGTCCATATTTGCGTCAACCTCGAAAAAGCTGTCGGGTCCAGATTGTTGTTGCTGTGGTGCTTGTCTTGCTGGTGCGGGTTGCCCGCCGCCGCTGTTATCGTAACCGCCACTTTGCTGTCTACCTTCAAAGCTCGCCTTGCTTTCTGCAAAATATTGGTTATCCAGCACAACCTCTGTATACCATTTACGCTCGTTTGATTTTGTATCGGTATATTCACGTATATTCAATCTACCCTCTACGGCAACAAGCTGTCCTTTTTTAAACCATTTTTCGGCAAATTCTGCCGCACGTCCAAAGCAGGTGCAATTTATAAAATCTGCATCTTGTTCGCCTTCGCGTTTAAATTGGCGATTAACGGCAAGAGTATAACGGCATATAGCTGTAGGTTCTGCGGCATTGCTATATCGTATTTCGGGGTCACGCACAAGCCTGCCCATTAAAACGATTCTGTTCATACTGCCACCTCATTACGCCTTTTTAGCGGCTTTTACAATATCATCTCTGCGTATCATCATAAAGCGGATGATGTTTTCACGGATACGGATACGGTCTTCAATTTCTTTTGGCAAGCTAGGCGGCGCATCGATGTAAATAAAGCAATAATGCCCTTCTGTTAGCTTGTTAATTTCGTAAGCCAATTTGCGTTTGCCCCAATTGTCTACTTTTTCAACAGTGCCGCCAAAACGGGTAATAAGCTCTAAAATTAAGTCGTGTTCAGCCTTTACAGCTTCTTCTTCCATATGGGGATGTAAAATTAGCCCCAATTCATATTTGTGCATTTATTTGCACACCTCCTTTTGAATATTGCCCTCTATCATTTGTAAAGAGCAAGGATACGAAATGTCAATATACCATAACTATTAAATTATGTCAAGCATTTTTTAGATGATATTACTTTTTATGTATCTGATTTTTCATCTTCAAGTCGTTCCCAATTATTTTTGTCTTTAGCAAGATAATTTAAAAATTCGGTATGCATTACTTTGAATATTTCCAAAGATTTCTCGTTATTAATAAAATTAATAAACAATACTAATATTGAAACTATATTGGCAATAATAAGACCAACCGTAGTGAATATTATTTGATTCGATAAAATATCTATGCCATATCTTATTTCTAATAATGCTCCTGCTATTAGATAAATAACAAAAAATATAGACATAGCAACAAAAAGACCGACGGAAACTGCCAAAATTTTGTCACGCCAATTCTTTTTATTCGCTTCGCTTTCCTGAACAGTATTTGATATTTTCTCTGAACCTCTAACTACAAATTCAAGCATTTCAAAGTGCAATTTACTCCTATTGTCTTCTTGTGGCGATTCTTTATAGTAGGGACTTCTTGGTGTATCGGTGTTGTGGGTATCAATTTCAACTTCGGAGGCATACTCTTTACTAAGCTCGTGAGCTTTTTCGTTAATTTTTTCAATTAATTCCTCTTTTGAATGTTTGTCCACAGAAACCCTCCTATTCTTCGCTAATCAAAATAAACCAACCCTAAATTATCAAGTCTGTATTTCATAGCTGGCACTGATACATTAAATTTAGACGCAAGCACAAATGCTCTTTTGATAAGCATATCTTCATAATGTTTAGTTAACATTTCTTTTGGCATTAAAATTTTTGCCGCAAATTCATCGGCTTCGTACTCCCTTGGACTTCTATCTGACCTAAAGCTGATAATAAGAGGTTCGTCATTGCGATGCAGAAAAAAGTGCCCCAATTCGTGTGCCATAGTGAAACGCTGTCTTTTCGGATTTTCTCCCCACTTTACTGAAATTACTTTCGATTCCTTAGCCGTTTCATCATCTTCCCTAATTTTACCAACAAACAACATACCCGAAATTTGTTTTCCGTGTAATTTTTCAAGTTCACTCATATCTTGCTGAATAATATTAAAACCTTCCTTTTCGCAAATTTCCTTTATATCAATGGGAGGAGAGGTTATATCATACTTTTTTAGTAATCGTTCGACTTCTTCATCTAGCCTATTTAAAATAGGTTCATTGTAAATGAGCATCATTTCGTCCTCCTTCTTAATCTCAAGCCTTATTTTCATTTTATAATAGCAAAAATCAATAAATTTTGCAATAGCTTTTTTCATTCAATCAATCCAATCATTTTTTATTATATTATGCTAAAATTTTATTATCAAACTATCACAAAACAAAAAAGAAATTTGGTCATAAAAAACTGTTGACAGATTTTTGTCGGCGTGGTAGAATGTATTCCGTTGGTGATTTGCGCTGGTATAGCTCAGTAGGTAGAGCGCTCCCTTGGTAAGGGAGAGGCTCCCGAGTTCGACTCTCGGTACCAGCATTGCAATATTTGATAGCCCCAAAGGTTTGGGGCTATATTTGCATATAATTCAAAAGAGGTGATTATATGGCGAAAGAGGCTATGAATGTGGAGTATATCGAGGCGGCACGGCATTCTTTGTCGCATATTTTGGCACAGGCTGTTTGCGAGCTTTTTGACGGCGTGCAATTGGGCATTGGGCCAGCTATCGACGACGGGTTTTATTACGATTTTGACTTAAAGCATAGGATAACGGAAGAGGATTTTGCGGCGATAGAAACAAAAATGACAGAAATTTTAAAAACAGATGTGGCTTTTGTAAAGCGTGTGGTCGAAAATCCGCTTGAATTTTTTGCGAATATGCCTTATAAATTAGAGCTTGTTAAGGAATTAGTTGAGGCTGGCGAGAAAATTACTATTTACGAAAGCGGCGATTTTGTCGACCTTTGCGCTGGACCACATGTGGAAAATATGCGTGAACTTCGCAATTGGGGTTTTAAAATATCATCAATTGCAGGGGCTTATTGGCGTGGCAGCAGCGATAATGCTATGCTACAGCGTGTTTATGTACACGCCTTTGCTAGCCGCAAAGAGCTAAAGGAATACCACGCATTTTTGGAAGAAGCCAAAAAACGTGACCACCGTATGCTCGGCAACCAACTAGATTTGTTTTTCTTTGACGAAACAGCACCAGGTATGGCGTATTGGATGCCAAAAGGATTAAAAATTTACAACAAGCTGTTGCAATTTTCACGCGATGTACACGAAGCCAAAGGGTATCAAGAGGTGGTTGGTCCACAGCTTAACCATAGCTCGCTTTGGGTAACCAGCGGACATTGGCAGCATTATGACGGCAATATGTTTAAAGTACAGATTGACGAAAACAATGTGTATGCCATAAAACCTATGAACTGCCCCAACGCTATGATTATGTTTAAAAAGAAAAACCGCAGTTATCGTGAGCTTCCCTTGCGTTTTTCGGAGCTTAGTATGCTTCACCGTGATGAGTCTAGCGGCGCAATGCACGGTTTAATGCGTGTGCAAGCCTTTAGACAAGATGATGCACATATTTTTTGCACGCAAGAACAAATTGCGGGCGAAATGAATGGTATAATGGATATTATGGACTATATTTACAATATTTTCGGACTTAAATATAAGGCGTTTTTATCAACCCGCCCCGAAACATTTTTGGGTGAGATTGAAACGTGGAACGAAGCCGAAGCTGTGCTTAAAGACGTACTTGCCTCCCGTTTTGGCGAAGATGGCTACACACTAAACGAAGGCGACGGGGCTTTTTATGGCCCTAAGATTGACATTAAAGTATATGACGCTATTGGGCGTGAATGGCAACTTTGCACAATACAACTTGACTATCAATTGGCAAGCAATTTTGAGCTAGAATATACAGATAGCGACGGCAAACGCAAAACACCTGTGGTTGTACACCGTGCTGTTTTTGGGTCAGTAGACCGTTTTATTGGGGTTATTACAGAGCATTTTGCGGCACGTTTTCCGTTTTGGTTGTCGCCTGTGCAGATTGGCATTGTGCCTGTGCATAACCAGCACGAAGAATATGCAAAAAAAATTCAAGACCAGCTTGCGCAGTACGGCTTTAGGGTATCTTTAGATACCAGCGACGGCACAATGGGCAACAAGATAAAGGGCTTCCGTAACGAGCTTGTGCCTTATATTATTATATTAGGTGATAAAGAAGTTGCCGATGGCAAAATTTCGTTGCGTGTACGCACTGGTGTACAAGTAAATGATATTGAGCTTGATAAGTTTATCGACGCTTGTTTGGATATGGAAGATAGTTATAAAATCGAATTGGCAGAAGAATTTTAAATGTAAAAGGAGATTGATTTATTATGAAAAAACGCAGTATTTTAACCGCTTTATTGGCGGTGGTTTTGGCGTTTGTTGTGACTTTGCCTGCCTTTGCACAGCTTTTTGTGCCTTCACAGGTTATGGGCTATGTTTTGCACACCAATGCCCGTGTACAAATTGAACATATGCCAATACAAGGTTACAATATTGACGGGCGTACATTTGTTGTGGCAGAGCATCTTGCCGCATATGGTTTTGCCGTAATATGGAACGCTTCTACATCTACGCTTACTATTGAAAGAGGTTTGTCCACCACACAACCGCAAAATGTACCGCAAAACACACATCCATCTGGGTCTGTTGCCTTCCCTTTTTTTGCTACAAATATTGTAACCATTGCAAATGGACGTATTGTAGAAAGCTATAATATCGACGGGCAAACCGTTGTATACATTGAAGAAATTGCGGCAATTTTTAATGCCCACACATATTGGAACTCTGCGGAAGGGTTGCTTTCTGTGGCTTTGCCGCAGGTTCAGCCTATTGAACCCAATCGGCCTGTTAGCAGAATGGGACAGTGGGATAGTATACAAATAATCGGCGACGCAAATTTTATTGCACGCAACCAAGCCGCTCTTGACCTTATCCGCACAGGTTCACCCGAGCATTATGAAATGGTTTTGCGTTATGTTGGCATTTTGCGCCAGCATAGCTCAAGCGGTATGTGGTATTGGCTTGACCCGCCAGAGTTCCGCATAGGTACGGGTACGTATATGGAAAGCACAACGTGGCTTGCAACCTGTATTGTACACGATGCTTGGCATTCTTGGCAGGCATATCATTATGACGAAAATCCGTTTATAGACCCCGAAAGCGACGCTTGGTTTAATGCAGAAATGGATGCTATACGTGTGCAAATAGAGTTTTTGCAGGCGATAAATGCACCGCAACACTACATAACCCATTCTGAAAGCATGATAGGGCAAAGATGGTGGCTAGGACCAATTACTTGGTAAAATAAAAGGGCGGTTTGGTAGTCGCCCTTTTATTTTATTTGAATATATTTGCCTGCCCTTGCGCTACGTAATCCCTTTATTAGATTGTTTCGAGGTTCGGACGATGACGCAAGGATATACGAAAATGCTTAAATAAAAAGGGCGAATAATCGGTGGCTTTATTATTTTGCAATAGATTTTTTCGCCATTATGCGCAGAATTATCATTATTACAACACCCACAGCGGCAAAGCCTGCGGCTATTATAAAAGCGGGGAACATTAGCGTTATATCGTCTGTAGCAAGGTTGGCAAAATGCCCTGCTATTTGTGATGAAATTATTGCACCAGCACCAAAGCCCAGCAAAATAACACCGTAATTAGCCGCCATATATTTTGCGCCGAAAAGGTCTGATGTTAAGGCGGGGAAGTTGCTAAGTATGCCGCCGAAACTAAACCCGATTAGGGCTATAAGCACATAGATTGCATAGCCCTGTACAAAATTGACTGAAATTGACATTATGCCCGATAGCACCAATAGTATTATTAGGGTGGTGTTGCGCCCAATTTTGTCCGAAATCATCCCCCAAAACAAACGCCCTATAGAGTTAAATAATGCGATGGCTAAAACACCTATAGTCGCAGTGGATTCTAGTCCTTTTGCAACGGCTATGGGGCGTGCAAAGCCTATCATCATAAGCCCGCCTATAACCGCCACAACAAATGCCGCTGTTAATAGGTAAAATTGTGGGGTTTTTATCATTTCTTTTGTTGTGAAGCTACGGGTTGTGCTTGCAGAATTATTTTTTACTACAACCTTGTCCAACATATGCCCTTCAGGCGGCTCTACAATAAAGATACTGCCAATGGTGCAGACCACCAAAAATATAGCGGCAAGCACCATAAATGTGTTAAGCTCGCCTACACCAAAGCCTCCGAAATGTTCTATAAGCCGCTCTATAATAGGCGTGAAGATAACGCCGCCAAAACCTAAAGCCGCAACGATAATGCCCGTGATAAAGCCTTTTTTATGTGGATACCATTTTTGTGCCGCTGCAATGGTTGTTGTGTACGTAAAACCCATACCAAGCCCGCCCATAACACCGTATGTAAACCATAGAAGCCAGCCAAACTCTGGACGGACGAAGCTGGCGGCAAATGTGCCAATGCTTAAAATAATACCGCCGATAAAAACCACACGACGCACGCTAAAGCGTACCGTAAGCCGTCCACCGATAAGCGAGCCAGTGGCAAACGCCGCCAAAAGCAATGAAAAAACAAGCCCAGCCGCCACATTATCGCCATCAAAAATGCTATCGGCAATGCCTGTTTGAAAAACCGACCAAATATAAATAATGCCCAAAGTAAGCTGTATAGCCACCGCCGCAATAACGGCGTATAGTCCTGCATTTTTCTTCACAATAACGCTCCTTTAAAGTCAATATGACCCATTGTAGCACGTTTTGTTTATGTTGTCAAATATTTAACATTATGACCTATTTTTGCGTATACGCAATGCCATTATTACACAAACCACCGCTAATACGGCGATGGTTATAACAAAGGCTATGCTAGAGCTGGCAAGGGTTCGTACTGCGTTAGGTGCAAAAGCCGTTTGCGCTTGTGATTGCTCTATTATTTGGGCAAAAAATGGGTATGCAATAAAAGCTAATGTGCCTGATATTGCACCGTGGGCTATTTTACACAGCACATAGACCACGCTTGATAAATCTGTTTTACCTATAAAATTAAGGCTTTGAAAAAGTATTGACAACCCGCCGAAGGAAACCATCGCGGCTACAAGTGCCGCAATGCCACGGCTAATGCCGTGTTGGGATAATAGACCAATGCCGCCCGCCATTTCTATAACACCGCTTGCTGCCCCTGTGCTATATGGATGTGCGATAAACCCAAACAAACCAACCTGTGCCAAAAGTGCAGATATTACCGAAAAAAGCACCATAAAGCCACCAACGATAACCATTGTTTCCATAGCGTTTTTTACGGCATTGCCCAATATTTGTCCAAAGGGTTCTTTTGGGCGAGAAAATACGGCGATGGGTTGCAGGTTTTCTTGTATGTCATTTTTTGTCCTTTTTTTGCCGTAAAAGCGCATTAAAAGCCCGACGCACAATGAGCCTAAATAGTGTGCGGCAAGCAAAAAGTAGCCCAATGCCACCGAGCCAAACATCCCTGCGGCAACTGCCCCTAAAATAAATAATGGTCCTGCGTTGTTGGTAAAGCCTAATAATCTTTGTGCGTCGTTTTTGCCAAGTTCGCCACGGTTTCGCATTTCTGACACAATTTTTGCCCCTAAAGGATAGCCGGAAATTAAGCCCATAGCCAGCGCAAAGCCGCCGCGTCCCGATGTTTTAAACAGCTTTTTCATCACAGGCGATAAAAACATACCTAAAAAATTAACCGCACCCAAAGCCATAAGCAAATTAGCCCCAATAACAAAGGGCAAAAGTGCGGGCAACACATTATTAAACCACAGCAAAAGCCCGCCACGAGCGGCATTAAGCGCAACGGACGGATGTATAACTATCAATATATTAAGCACCGCCACAAAAGCAGGCAATACAATGCGTAATATTTTTTTACGCTTCAAAGCAAATCACCCCTTGTCCGATTTTATTCGGTCAAGGGGTGAAAAAGAACAATAGCATCACGGCAAAACAACCTCATAATGCCAATCAACAATACCACCAAAATCATATACATTTGTATATCCCAATGTAACAAGCATTTCTGTGGCTTCGTCGCTTCTTCTTCCGCTTCGACAATACACCAAAATCACAGCGTTTTTATCGGGCAATTTCTCTGGGGCTTGTTCTTTTAGCATATCCAAAGGAATTAGCACAGCATTTGCAATATGCCCTTCGTTAAACTCTTGCTGTGTACGCACATCAAGCACAATTGCGTGTGGGTTTTCATCCATCATACGCCTTGCTTCGCTTGCTGTTATTTTGTTAGAATTTTGCGTGCAAGCCGCAAATATGGCAATAGCCACAAATATAGCAATAATTAAAAATATCTTTTTTATCATAAATCATCCGCTCCTTTGTGTCAATTATAACACATTCTATTTAAAAATGCAAAAAAACTTGCGCAATCGCATTGTATGGGTTATAATTGAAAAAACTTTTAGGGGTGATGCATATGGATATTATGCAGGTTAAACAAAACAGCGACAAAATTGTTGCTAATGTTGAAAAAGTTATTTTTGGCAAAACTGACGAGGTTAGGCTTGTTTTGGCAGCTATGCTTGCTGGTGGTCACGTTCTATTGGAAGATGTGCCAGGTACAGGTAAAACGGTGCTGGCAAAATCTTTGGCACGCACTTTTTCCTGCGAATTTTCTCGTGTGCAATTTACGCCCGACCTTTTGCCGTCAGAGCTTACAGGCATTAATTTTTATAATATGAAAGATGGCGAATTTGTTTTCCGCAAAGGTTCGTTATTTGCCAATATTATTTTAGCAGACGAAATAAACCGTGCGACACCACGCACACAAAGCGGGTTGTTAGAATCTATGGAAGAACGGCAGATTACAGTAGACGGCAAAACATACCCATTGCCTACACCATATTTTGTTATAGGTACACAAAACCCAATAGAAACACAAGGCACTTTTCCATTGCCCGAAGCACAATTGGACAGATTTTTGATACAGCTAAACCTTGGATATCCTCATATGGAAGAAAGTATTGACATTTTGCAAAAACATATTACAGGCGAGCCGCTTTCCACAATCGACACAATTTGCGATATGGACACATTAAAACTAATGCAAACCGTGGTTAGCAATGTTTATATTCATACTGATGTAAATAGATATATCGTCGAACTTGTAGAAAAAACACGCAATCACGAGGGTGTTTTGCTTGGCATATCCACCCGTGGTATGCTTGCGCTTGCACGTCTTGCGCAGGCATATTGCGCAATAAACGGGCAGGATTTTGTAACACCAAAAGAAGTTAAACACCTATTGCCATATGCCTTTGCACATAGAATGGTGCTAAAAGGCGGCTTGCGTAACCGCCCCGATGCGGCAAAGGCTATTTTGGATGATATTATAGAGGATGTTGTAACACCCGTCGAGGAGTGGAAGAAAAGATGACGATACTTGTAATAGGCGCAGTTATCGGCTTATTGGTCTTTATCCAAAGCTGGGTGTATAAGAAGTTTTGGCGTACAGGACTTTCTGCCGTCGTAAAATTTTCGTCAAAAGAAGCCTTTGAAGGTGATAAGTTATTTTTACTTGAAGAATTTACAAACAAAAAGTTTTTGCCATTGCCTTGGCTTTTTGTCGAATTTAAGCTATCAAGCCATCTTCATTTTAACGGCGACAGCGGCAATGTGCAAGGGTCAATCCGTGCACAACGTGATTTATTTTCTATAAAAATTTTCGAGCGTATACGCCGCAAAATACCATTTTTAGCTTCAAAACGTGGTTTTTATACCCTACGTGAGGTTGGGGTTAAAGCAAGCAACCTTTTGCACACCAAGCGTTTTGAGGGGTACTTTGGCACTTATCAAGAACTTACGGTATATCCAAAGCTGATAGATGATGCCGAAGATATTGCAATGTTATATAAAAATATGGATGCTATGATGCTATCCAACGCATTAATAAACCCCGACCCTTTTGAATTTAAAGGCATAAGGGATTATATGCCGACAGATTCCCTTAAAAACATCAATTTTAAAGCATCTGCCATACAACAGCAATTGATGGTTAATATACACGCACCTGTTTCGGCAAAACGTCTTGAGGTGGTGCTTAATTTACAACCCTATAGCACACACGACTATAAAGAGGTTTACGAGCAGGCAATACGCCTTGCGGCAACCATTGCCAGTCGCTATATTAACCAAGACGTACAATTGGGTTTTTATACTAACGGGCGGGATAATAACGCAAAACCAACACCAAGGGTTAATATGGGGCAGTCTAGCGCACATTTGCAGTCTATTTTATCGGCACTTGCACATCTTAACACATCAAATGTACCAAGCCCTATTGCTCCGCATTTGGAACAAATAACCGACAACACCGCTATATACGTTATCATCTCAAGTTATTACGGCGAAGACTTGGCGGCGGCATTGCGGCAATTGAAAGAAAGCAATATATCATATATGGTAATAATGCCTATGGAAGCAAGGCATATATATGACGCACCGATGGGCGACAATATTACCATATGGCAGGCTACAAAATAAGGAGGCGGCTGTATGCAATCTCGTAAATTAATAAAAGAAGTCCTTGCCGCATTTGTGGCTTATTTATATTTCTTCGCATTTTTTGCATTTTTTGTTGGTGCTGATGCTTGGAGCTTTTTATGGATGATTGTCCCATTTTATATTTTAATGGTTGTCCGTAAAATGGTTACAAATTTTTATATGTTTTTAGGGTTACATATAGCTCTTGTTGGGTTTTTTGCTTTTGCCTATTGGGGTTCGGACTTTATTTTGCCCATTGTTGGCTTAATGGTGCTTTTTGTTATATATTCGATAGGTCGGCGCATTGGCAACGAATGGGGGCTTGACGCAAAGGCGGCCATTGGGCTTGTCATCCTTCTTGGTGCTTTTGTTATTTTGTCAAATATTTTTGACCCAACGGATGTCGAATATCTTATAAATCTATATATTATGATGGCAATAGCAGGTTTTTGCGCCGTTGTGGCTTATGTGCAAATAAATAATATGGATATGCAATTAAGTCTATTAAAAGGCGAAGGTAAATTTGCATCCCGAAAACTTTTCACCGCAAATTATATCGCAATGGGCGGGTTTTTGGTTGTTATAGTTACTTTTGGCATAATAGCCATTCTAATCCCAACTGGCGGCATCGCCAATGCTTTTGGGTTCATATCCACAAATATAGTTGCTTGGATTTTTTATCCTTTCTCTATAATCTTTAGCTTTTTTCAAAATTTATTAGACCAGCCAACCCCAGAACCCGAGCTTCCTTCTGATGTAAATGCAAGCGAGGATATAAATATTAATCCTGATTTTACAGTGCCCGAAGCAGATATGTCTGAAGTTGCAGATATTTTAAACACAACAGCTGATACGATTGCAATTGCTTGGATGATTATATTAATCGTCTCAATCGTTATATCAATCATCATTTTATACCGTGTAATGAAAAAACGCTACGCCAAAGCCACTAAAAAGACAATAGACGGTTTAGAAATAGAAAAACTAGAGATGGACTTTGGCGGCGGCTTACGCTCGCTATTTGGTCGTTCGGCACGTTTAAAAGACCCAACCCGCCGTGCTTACCGCAAAAAGGTCAACAGCCACATTAAGAAAGGCGTTAATGTAAAATTGCATTACAATACAAAAAACATAGCAGATGTAATAAGCAAAGAAGAAGATATTGACGAGCTAACAACCCAATACGAGGCTGCAAGATATGGGCGGCCATAACCACAAAAGGCTTAAAATAGCGCATATTATAGCCACCATTGCCGTTATAGGCTTTGGTGCGCTTTTTGTGTACAATCTTGCGGATTATTTTTTCTATCTGCGTGATAATAGGATAACAAGGCAAAATACCGCCGCTGTGCAAGAAATTTTTGTACAGTTTATAGACGAGATATTGGTGGATATTGGCGAGGAAATAATGCCATCACCAAGCCAAAACCAAGACCTGCTTAACCGTGCAAGACAGCTAACCCATAACACAAATATCATAGCATATATAGCCATACCTGGCACAAATATAGGCAATGTCGTTGTACAATACAGCAATAACGAACATTTTTTGCACCACGATATTTTTGGTAATCCTAATGTCAATGGCTCGCTTTTTATGGATTTTCGTAACACGCCAAACTTTACCGACCAAAATACAATAATCTTCGGGCATAATATGAGGGGCGGCACGATGTTTCACAATCTACGCTATTATGTAACCCAACCCAATTTTGCCGCAAGACATCCGCAAATTTTTGTAGCAACCGACGGGCAAATATTAATATACGAGGTTTTTGCCGCTTTTTCCACTAATATTGATTTTGATTATATTCAAGTGCATTTTACCGAAGCACAGCCATTTAATGCGTTGCTGGACGAGATAAATAGGCGCAACACCCTATCAACCCGCATAACCATTACCGAAGATGATAATATCTTAATACTATCCACTTGCACAAATACCCACCAAGACACCCGATATGTGGTTGTTGCCCGCCTAATATAGCAACGCAACTTATGGTTGACAAATTTCAAAGTTCGCTTGGTTGTGGTGTTTGCAAAAACAAGCTACAATCATATTGAAAGGAGGAATTATATTGTACCACATCGGCGAAAAAATTTGCGAACATAGGCAAAAACAAGGCTTGACACAAGAGGCTTTGGCAGAGCGGCTTAATGTTTCCCGTCAATCTGTATCAAAATGGGAAACAGGGCAAACCTTGCCAGAGGTGGATAAAATCCTTGCTATGAGCCGTATTTTTGCTACCACAACAGATGAATTGCTATACCCCGGCACCGAAATGCCAAAAAAGCGGGATTTTTTACAGCTTGGCTCGATATACCTAATTACAAAAGATATGCCAAAGGCAATCAATTTTTACGAAAAACTGCTGTCAATGCGGGCTTCTACACGACACCCACAATTTGCCGAATTTTTCTTTGACCAACACTGCATTGCGCTGATGGATGCGGCTCGTTTGCCCAACCACAATTACGTTGACGACGACCATAAATTTGTGATTAACTTTAACGTCCGGGATTTGGTAGAGGAGCATAGACGGCTTAAATCTCTGCAAATAGGCAAGGTTAGCGATATTAGCCAAGCCCATTCGGAATACTATTTTTTCAATATCTACGATGTGGACGAAAATGTAATAGAAATTAACGGACAAGTATTTGATACTAGAAGGAATGATAAAATGGATACTATTTACTGCCAAAGCTGCGCAATGTGGCTTACAGAAGATAAATTTGGCACAGAAAAAGACGGTACAAAAACAAGCGAATATTGTCATTATTGCTTCCAAAAAGGCGAATTTACCACACCGCAAACCTTCGACCAAGCCGTAGAGGGCAATATACCATTTTGGTTAGAACAATGCGGCAATGACGAAGAAAAAGCACGTCAAAAGATAAAAGAAGTTTTTGCAACCCTAAAACGATGGAAATAGTAAAAGGCGGCTGACTGCCGCTTTTTTTAATGGTATATTTCGCAGATGCGAGCATTGCACGTCAGCCCGTCATTGCGAGGGCTACCACCTACATAAACCAATACACATAAAGCCCGAAGCAATCCAGTAACGGGTGTTCGACAACACAAGGGCAGCCGACAAGCACAAGCAAAGACCATCAAACAACTTGAAACAAAGTGAACTAGATTGCTTCGGTATTGTATACCCACATTTACGAAGTGTATGTCACTTACAAAAATTTATAAATAAATAAATTTTTTTCAAAAAAGGTGTTGACAATTATATCGTTAGACGATATAGCGTATGACGTAATATTATAAAAAGGGGTGGTTGTTTGAGCAAAAAACTAGAACAAGGCGCATTGACCGAAGGGGTTTATTTAATTTTGTTGTCAATGCTTAAACCAAACCACGGCTACGGCGTTATGCAAAGCGTCGAAGCAATGACGCAAGGCAGGGTTACGCTTGGTGCAGGAACCCTATACGGCGCAATTAACACATTGTTAGAAAAAGGCTGGATTATAGCAATTGGGCATAATAAAGAATCCCGCAAAAAAGAATATGTTGTTACAGAAGCGGGCAAAGAAATTTTGCAAACGGAAATAATCCGTTTGGGCGAGCTTTTGGCGATAGGATGTAAAGAAATGGAGGGAATAGGAAATGAAAACTAATATTTGGAAATATTTTGTTGACAGCGATAAAACCGAAGATTGGCTAAACGAAATGGCGCAAGAAGGTATGAATTGCGTCGGTGCAAGCTGTATGATGCACAGATACACCTTCGAGCAAGGCGAGCCTAATGAATATGCTTACCGCATTATATATTTGGATAGCTCTGTAAACCATATGGAATCTATTAGATACCTTAATTTCCTAAAAGAAAGCGGCATAGAGCTTGTTTCGCAGATGTTTAAAGTGGTGATTTTACGCAAGAAAATCGCTGATGGCGAATTTGAAATTTACACCGACAAGGCATCACAGCTAAAACATTGCAAAACCCTAATGTGGTCATCTGTTTCTGGCATTATTATCTGTACCTTAATAGTCGCATTTAACGTATATTCTGCCATATTAAATGCTTCGCATAACAACTATCATCTTACAGTTTTGGGTATATTGACGACTTTTATGCTTGTTATTGTAATAATACTGCAAATACCACAGTGGCGGCGCAATTCGCTAAAAATAAAGCGCATTAAACAAGAGCAAAAACTGCACGAATAATTAAAACAAAAAACTAAAAATCGTAAGGGCGATTGATTGTCGCCCTTACGATTTTTAGTTTTATTACAAAAATTTTTATACCACCGCAACACAGAAAGGCTCTAGGCGGTTTTTGACTTCTTCGTCTGCTATAAGCTCGAAAAATGTACCTGTTTCCTCGTGGCTTTGGTTAATTATTTCGCAATTTTCGTGAATGTAAGCGACCAATTTGCTTTCGGCATAAGGTATTAAAACAGTCAGGGTGGTTTTAGAGCTATTATAAATCTCCTCAATTGTACCCAACAACATCTTTTTGCCTTCGCCTGTTTTTGCGGACATTTCTATGGTTGTTGTAAGTCTTGTATCGTGCGGCAACGGTAGCTCTACATCCTTATCCATTTTGTTAAACACAGTGATAATTTTTTTGTCCATAACGCCCAAATCTTCTAGGGTTTTAAGCACCACATCGCGGTGCGCTTCACGTTGCGGGTGCGAAGCATCCAGCACAAAAATAAGCACATCGGCGTGTTGCAGTTCTTCAAGCGTGGCTTTAAACGCTTGAATTAGGTGGTGGGGCAGTTTTTCGATAAAACCTACCGTGTCGGACAACAAAATTTCTTGCCCGTTTGATAATATCGTGCGGCGCATTGTAGTATCAAGCGTCGCAAACAATTTATCGGCAACATAAACCTCCTCGCCTTCTTTTATCTCCGTCAGAAGGTTTAAAATGCTAGATTTACCCGCATTTGTATAACCCACCAACGCCGCAACAAAAGACCCTTGACGTTTGCGCTTTTTACGCATTGTGTCCCTGTTTTTGCGTATCTCTTTAAGCTCTGCCCGCAAATTATCTATGCGGTTGCGTATGTGGCGGCGGTCTGTTTCCAATTTTGTTTCGCCAGGACCCCTTGTGCCAATACCGCCGCCCAAACGGCTTAACATTTTGCCTAAACCCGATAGACGGGAAAGGCGGTATTGCAATTGCGCAAGCTCTACCTGCAATTTGCCTTCAGCAGAATGTGCGCCAGATGCAAAAATATCAAGTATCAAAATACTGCGGTCTATTATATTGCAGTTAAATTTGTTGGATAGATTGCGGAATTGTGCGGGTGAAAGTTCGTCATTAAAAATTAATATATTTGGTGTCATTTCGCAATCGTCTATTAAATCTGCCAGCTCATCAAGTTTACCCTTGCCCAAATATGTGCCAGGATGTGGTCTTTCACGTTTTTGCGTTAGCGTACCGCATATTTGTATATCAGCGGTTTTTGCCAGTTCACGCAATTCGTCCATCGACCATTCAATATCGCCTTTGTCGTTGTCTATGCCTACCAATATGGCTAGGGCTTGTTCTTTTTTTAAATCTATCATAAAATCATTCCTCCTCGGATAACGGGCGGCAGGTTAGGTCGCCGCCTTTAGAGCAACTTTAGCTTCTGTTGTCCCGCTGCAAGTTAAACACGACGGGTTCCAGCGGCGTGTTTAACGCAGTCGGGGGACTGCAGAAGGTTAAGTTGCTTTACAATTGTTTCTGTATTTTCGTTTACTGGTTTTGTGCCGTCAAGATGTAAAACAAGGCAATATTGCGATAGCTCCAAAGCCCAATTTCTATCCTTTTCTAGGCAATAATTCGGGTTTTCTCCGCCATCATATGCTTTTGCCCATTCGTAAAATTCTATATGGTTTTTATGCATATCGCCGCCCTGCAAAATCCTATCACCGTAGCGATTAATTTCTCTATTTCGCACACGTTCCATTCTTTCTTCTTGCGGCACGGTCAAAAACACAGCCAAAACAAACATTTCTTTAAAATACTCTCTGCATAAACTTTGATAATTACCCGACATTACAAAATGTGGCTGTTTTGCTATTTTTTCCTTTAATTCTATAACCATTTCATCTTTGCTATAAAATTCTGTAAAAGGCAAAGTCGTGTCTTTTTTCCAAAAATATTCATCCAAATCCAAATGCTCCCATCCCAATCTTTTCGCTACCTCTGTGCCTAATGTTGTTTTTCCGACGCCTGACGCACCACTTATAATAATCCCGCGTGCCATAATATCACCTCATAATTATTAGACCTGTTCTGAAACTGCCTTACACAATTTCTTTTGGCGCACGGTTCTCGAGCTTTTTGCCCACAAATGGGCAAAAACTCTGTCACCTACCACGCCAAGAAATTTGTGCGGCAAGGTTTCAGAACAG
>WRBJ01000035.1 GCA_009784615.1 Defluviitaleaceae bacterium
ACGCTATGCGTCGCTTTCGCACAGCGAAAGTGCAAGGTCTCGAGCTTTTTGCCCACAAATGGGCAAAAACTCTGCCACCTACCACGCCAAGAAATTGGTGCGGCAAGGTTTCAGAACAGGTCTAATTTAGTGAAGCAGGGCCAAAACCGTTCGGCAAAACCTCTGCCAATGTATGAATTGTGTATTTTTGTGGGCTTTGGGCTATTATAATTTTAAAATCAGGTTTGCAAAATTCCATCATAACCTGGCGGCAAACACCGCAAGGAAAGCAACCTTCTGCAAGACTATCACCCATACCGCCTACTATTGCAATTGCTTCAAATTGTGCAATACCTTGCGAAACAGCAGTAAAAAACGCCGTGCGCTCGGCACAATTTGTTGGGCTATAAGCCGCATTTTCGATATTGCAACCCATAAATATTTCGCCATTTGTATCAAGCAATGCCGCACCAACTTTAAAACCGCTATATGGCGTATATGCACGTTTTTTTGCTTCGATTGCACATTTAATTAATTTTTCAATATTCATTTTTTCACCTCGGGAGAATAATATATGACAGGCATAATCTATTTTGTAATAATTCTTTTAACGAGCATTTTGGGTTCTATTGTCGGCATTGGCGGCGGCGTTTTCTTCCGCCCCATTTTTGACGCAATGGGTCATCACAATGTCAGCAACATCGCTTTTTTTTCGGGTCTTGCCATTGCAACAATGGCTATTGTGTCTACCATTAAACGATTGCGTGATGGGCAAAAGATTAACTTTAAAACAGCGGGCGCAATTGCTATTGGTGCGGCTATTGGCGGCATTGGCGGCGACCGCTTGCGCCAAATATTACTTAATGCCTTAACATACGAGCATAATTTTCAATACATACAAGTCGCCTCAACCGTGGCAATACTATTGGTTGCTCTTTTTCTATCAACCAAAACAAATTTGCGATACGAAATAAAATCGCCGCTTTTTCCGCCGCTTTTTGGTATTGTGCTTGGCATTATAGCCGCTTTTTTATCCATCGGTGGCGGCATTATAAACATACCAATTTTTATGATACTTTTTGGTATGAACATAAAAGACGCTACAACAAACTCTTTGGCTATCGTGTTTATCTCGCAAATAACGTCAATCATCGGCATGACAACATCAAACGGCTTTGCCGCCTTTGATTTATCAATCATTCCATTTGTAGTAATAGCCGCCGCAATTGGCGGTCTTATTGGTGCAAAGCTAACAAAAATCTTTAGCGAAACCATCGTTAAGCGGCTGTTTCAGTGCACTTTAATTGCTGTTATGATGCTTAATATCGCTAATGTTTTATTTTTTCTATAGGTTGCAATTATATTGGGTTTTAGGAAAATTAGGGATAAGAATCGCAATTGCTTTTTGCGGACAATGGTTCATACAGCGTGTGCATAATGCACAATTTCCTTTGGGGTTTGGCTTGCCCGTTTTTTGTTCAAAATTATGTGTCGGGCATATTTTTGCGCAAAGCCCACAAGATACGCATTTTGTATCATCTATCCAAACCATACGCCGCCCAATCGTTTCAAGACTATACCAAAACGAACCCTGCATCATTCCTAAAACCTGCGATACTGGGTTAAACCCACGCAACACCATTTTTCCCATACGTATATTAACTATAGTTTTGCGCAATTTGCTTTGCATATTGCGCTTTATTTTTGCGACTTTTTCGGGAGATTGTAACGGCGGATAAAAATGCGAAATATTGTTTGGCATTGTAAAATGCTCGGCATATATAATTTTTGCGTGGTTTTTTGGCAATAAATCTGCAAAAGCTCTTGCGCCGTCACCCGAAAACATTGCTTGTGTACAGAAGATTATCAAACGCTTACCACGCAGGGCTTCAAGGTGTCTAGCGACAAAATTACGCATAGGTCGCGGCACACGTGAGCCATATATTGGATAGCAGAACGCCACAACTTTTGCGCTTGCGATAAGCCGCCCTAAATCGGCGTTTTCCTCGATAGAATAACAGGCAAAACGCATTTTGCGAGAGAATATCTCTGCAAGATATTTTGTATTGCCTGTGCCGGAGAAGTATAGAGTTAGCATTGGGGGGTCCTCCTTATTAAAGCAACGATGGACGAGTAGCACTCGCCCATACGATTGCTATTTAATTACAAAATTTACTAATTTATTTGGCACGAAGACTTCTTTAACAATTGTTGCACCTTCCAGCCATTTTGCGGCGTTTTGTTTGGCTATAGTTATTGCTTCGTCTTTTGCTATGCCTGCGGCTACGGTCATATTTGCACGTAGCTTGCCGTTTATTTGCACTACCACAGTTATTGTATCTTCGGCGGCTTTTGCGGGGTCGAATGTTGGCCAGCTTTGGGTGAAAACTGATGGGGTGTTGCCTAACATCTGCCATAATTCTTCCGCCATATGGGGTGCAAATGGTGCTAGCATAACCGTTATTGCTTCTAAAGTTTCTTTGTCGACACCTTCGTTACGGGACAATTCTACCAGCTTATTAGTATACTCCATAAAGCCCGAAACGGCGGTGTTTAACGACAAATTATCAAAACGCTGGGTAATATCACGCACCATTTGATGACGGATACGCTCGCATTTTTCTGTATCTTTTGCACCTTCTGCGGTTGAAAAATCATTAATCAATCGCCATAGTTTGTTAAGGAAGCGGTATACACCTTCAAGCCCATTGTCGTTCCAGTCTGCATCAAGCTCTGGCGGTCCTACAAAAAGAATGTACATACGCAATGTATCTATACCATATTTTGGTAAAATTTCTTTTGGTGATACGCCATTACCTTTAGATTTTGACATTTTGGTGCCAAAGCGTGTTATCATCCCTTGGTTGAACAATAATTTGAAAGGTTCTTCAAAATCCACCACGCCTATATCGTAAAGGAATTTTGTGTAAAAGCGGGCGTATAGTAGGTGTAACACGGCGTGCTCTACACCGCCTACATAATAATCTACCGGCAGAAACTTTGCGGCTTTTTCTTTGCTTATTATTTCTTTATCGTTGTTTACATCCACATATCGAAGAAAATACCAAGAACTTCCAGCCCATTGCGGCATTGTGTTAGTTTCACGTTTTGCGGGTATGCCGCATTTTGGGCAAGGGGTATTTACCCATTCTTGTATTAATGCAAGCGGACTTTCGCCTGTTTCTGTGGGCTTGTAGGATTCTACGTGGGGTAATGTAACAGGCAAGTCGGCTTCTGGCACGGCTACCACACCGCATTTTTCGCAGTGTATTAGAGGGATAGGTTCACCCCAATAGCGTTGTCGGCTAAAGACCCAATCACGTAGGCGATAGTTTATTGTGGCTTCGCCTAATCCTTTTTGTGATAAATATTCTGATACTTTTTGTTTGCCTTCGTTGGAAGTCAAGCCATCAAAACTTCCTGAATTTATCATTATACCATCGCCCGTATATGCTTCTTGTAGGGACGCAATATATTGTGTCCCTACACTGGCGACAGCGGCGATTACCTGTTTTATAGGTAGGTCAAATTTTGTTGCAAACTCAAAATCCCTCTCGTCGTGAGCCGGTACGCACATTATTGCACCTGTGCCGTAGTCGGCTAGCACATAATCGGACACCCAAATTTGCATACGTTCGCCACTTAATGGGTTTATTGCATATGTTCCTGTAAAAACGCCTGTTTTTTCTTTGCTTGCCATTCTATCAACATTGGATATAGAGCCTGCGATTTTTACATATTCATCCACACGCTCTTTTTCGGTTTCTTTTGTTATTTTTGTGGTTAATTTATGCTCTGGAGCAAGCACCATAAAGGTTGCGCCGAACAAAGTGTCGGGACGGGTTGTAAAGACGGTGATTTTTTCATCGCTACCTTCTATTGCAAAATCTACTTTTGCGCCGTGCGATTTACCTATCCATTCTGCTTGCATGCGCTTTACTTTTTCGGGCCATTGCAAACCTTCTAAATCGTTTAACAAGCGTTCTGCATAATCTGTAATACGTAACATCCATTGGCGCAAATTCTTTTTAGTGGTTGCGCCGCCGCAACGCTCACATTCGCCGCCTGCGGCTTCTTCGTTGGCAAGTACCACTTTGCAGGCTTCGCACCAGTTTAATGGCATTTCTTTTTCATATGCCAATCCTTTTTCAAACATTTTTACAAAAATCCATTGCGTCCATTTATAAAAATTTGGGTCGGTAGTGTTTAGCTCCATATCCCAGTCATAAATGGCGGCTATGTCTTTAAGCTCTGCTTTAAAATCTGCAACGCTTTGAGTTACAGCGGCGGCGGGGTGTACATTATTTTCTATTGCAAAATTTTCGGCAGGTAAGCCAAAAGCATCCCAGCCCATTGGGTGGATAACATATTTGCCGTCCAAAATACCACGGCGGGACAAAACGTCACTTAACACATAGCCCCGCCAATGCCCAACGTGCAAGCCTTCGCCGGACGGGTATGGAAACATATCGAGATAATACATTTTTTCTTTATTTGGGTCTGCTGGGTTAATTTCGTTTTTCGCCCAAAAACTGCGCCATTTTTCTTCTGTTTGTTTAAAGTTGTATCTTCTGTCCTCGTTCATAGCTTTCCTCCGTATATGGTAAATTTTCACCATTATACCAAACATTGAATTGTTTGACAATGAGAATATTTTATAGTAGAATAGAGGTTGTTGAAAAATTAACGATGGGAGAAGATAAAATGATTAGCTCTATTAAAATGATTGAAGAATTTGCAAATGCCTTTGGTGCACCTGGTTTTGAGGATGATGTTGTTGCGGTTGGTCGCAAATATGCGCCAGAAGGTGCTAAACTTGTAGAAGACAATATGCGCAATTTATATATCTGCCCGAAAAACGAGCGTGATGAAAACAAGCCAGTTGTGCTTATTGACGCACATTCGGACGAAGTTGGGGCTATGGTTCATTCTGTAAAATCCAACGGCACATTGTCATTTATCACTATTGGTATGTGGTCGCCTGCTGTTATAATGGCGCAAAAGGTTGTAATTAAGAATAGCCGTGGAGAATATATTGAGGGTGTTGTAGCATCAACGCCGCCGCATTTTGGCGGAGTTAAGCAAGACACGCTTGCGGTCGAAAATATGTCTATTGATATCGGGGCGACCAGCAAAGAGGAAGCTATAAAGGTTTTTGGCATCGGTGTGGCTAACCCTATTGTACCGTATTCGCAATTTAAATATGACGAAGCCCGTGATGTAATTATTTCAAAAGCAATGGATTGCCGTTTGGGTTGTGCCGCTGTTATGGATGTTATGCACGCTGTTAAAGAAATGCCGCTGGATGTTAATGTTGTTGGCGTACTTACTTCGCAAGAAGAAAATGGATACCGTGGTGCAAAGGTTGCGGCAAATATGATAAAACCCGATATTGCTATATGCTTCGAGGGAACGCCAGCGGATGATACTTTCCAGGTGTCTGATATGGTGCAAACTGCACTTAAAAAAGGTCCGATGTTACGTCATATTGACGTAGGTATGATAACAAACCCACGTTTTATACGCTTTGCGCTTGATATTGCCCGTGAAAAAGGTATTCCCGTGCAGGAAGCTGTGCGTACCGGCGGCGGTACAAACGGTGCGGCTTTTCATATTAGCGAGCTAGGCGTGCCGACAATTATTATTGGGCATCCATCACGCCATATACACAGCCCACATTCTATCGCTAGTTTTGAAGATTATAAAAATGGTGTAAAATTGGCGGTTGAGGTGGTTAAGGCATTAAATAAAGATATTATTGCAAGTTTTTAGGGGGATATATTTTGGACACAACATTAGTGGTTTTGGCGGCGGGTATGGGAAGCCGTTTTGGCGGACTTAAACAGCTTACGCCGCTTTCTGCAAGTGGCGAAACAATTGCGGATTTTTCTGCTTATGATGCTATACAGGCGGGGTTTACAAAGATTGTTTATGTGATTAAAAAGGATTTTGAAGCTGAATTTGTAGAAAAAGTTGCTTCACGCATAAAGGGCGTTAAAGTAGAGCTTGCTTTTCAAGATATGCAGGATTTACCTGTTGGTTTTAGCGTACCATATGGTCGCACAAATCCTTGGGGAACATCGCATGCGCTATGGGCGGCAAGGCATATTGTAAGCGAGCCTTTTATGGTTATATCTGCTGATGATTTTTATGGGCGTGGTGTGTTTAAATCTATGCACAATTTTTTAGCCAACGAGGTTAAAGATAATGGCAAATATACCTTTGTAATGCCAGGACATCAGCTTGCAAAGACAGTGTCAGACTACGGTAGCGTATCACGTGCGGTTTGCGTGGTTGAAGATGATTATCTTGTTGGTGTTAGGGAATTGCGCAAAATAGAAAAACGCCCTGAAGGTATAGGGCACGATGTTTTTGGTGAATTTGAGATTTTGCCTGATGATACAATTGTTAATATGCTTGTTTTTGGTTTTACACCTGCTATTTTTAAAGCAATTGAAGATGGCTTTACAGATTTTTTTACGGCATTTGAAGGGTCGCTTGAAGCGGAGTATTTTCTTAATAATGTTGTAAAGAAGTTAATTGCAGATGGTTTGGCTACAATGAAGGTGTTGCCTGTTGCGGATAGATGGATGGGTATGACATATTCGCAAGATTTGCCGATTGTTAAAGCACATATTGGGGATTTGATAGCAAAAGGGAAATATCCCGAAAAGCTGTTTTAATCATCACACAACATCAATATTGCAGCCAAAAACAATAGGTCATTTTGGTTACTGTCATTGCGAGCTTGGTTCGCAATCTCGGTTCTTGCGGATGCAATTCCGATAGGTTTTTCATTTTCAACAAGAAAACTATGAAATGGTTCTGGAATTTCATTGATGATATTGTTTTGCATATATAACACCTCGATATTATTATTTTACAAAATATTCCGTTGGGTGAAAATTTATGAAGAAAACAAAATGCTTTTATTGCAATAAGATAATCGAAAACAGCGAAAATATTCAGGAAATGGTTGTGGATTTTCAGCGTATGCGTTGTTGCAATGATGAATGTATAACACATCTTCGCAAGCATATAGATTTTTTTCAAAGTCGTAAAAAATGGCTTATATGGGGTTTGGCATTGTCTTTTGCCCTTTTTGTCGCTATAATTCCCATTGCAGTTATTTTTCAAAACATATGGCTTACTGTATCCATTTCTGCCCTTAGCTGGGGTTTGCTTGGGCTTGTAATATTTGTTTGTCCTTTCTACAACGAATCTACGATGTTATGGATAGGCTTGAAAAGAACAATAAAAATGACCAAAGTATCGGGAATAATTTTGATGGCGACATCACCATTGTGGATTATTATACCATTTTTAGGATGATTGACAAATTTGTATATGTGATGTAAAATTGACGGAATGACAAAGGAGGAAGGTAATTATGGGAATATATAGTAATTGGCTTGAAGTGGCTTATGACCAGCGTGGCGGGTTGGTAAAAAAGACTTGGGATACGCATTTGCCATTAGAACAAGCCGTGTATGAAAAAATGCTTGAAACAAAAAACAATGTTATAAAGGGTAAATTTAGCGAGCTTGCGGCAGAATACGGTATGAGCTTGGAGTCTATGGCGGGCTTTTTAGATGGCATTTCCGCCGCTTTAAATGTAGCACCCGATATGGACGAAATTGCTGAAGGTAGCGAAATTGATGTTGTGGTTGATTTTGAAACATTGTATAAAAAAATGGTGGAATATAAAGCAGAGCATCTTGTTGCACTGCCGCAATGGGACAATATTTTTAGTGCAGACGAACGCAAAAAAATGTTTATAGAGCAAAAGAAAAGCGGCACGGTTGTTGTAGGTGAAAAAGTAGGTCGAAACGACCCTTGTACCTGTGGCAGTGGCAAAAAATACAAAAAATGTTGCGGGGCGGTGGCATAACATCGAAACCATTGTAAAAAGCGTACAAGACCCAAAAACCTTTAAACAAAATATTATGCAGGCTGCCGAGGTTATTAAAAGTGGTGGCCTTGTGGCTTTTCCTACAGAAACGGTTTATGGGCTTGGCGCAAATGCTTTGGATAATGAAGCGGCAGGCAAAATATATTTTGCAAAAGGTCGCCCTGCGGATAATCCGCTAATTGTCCACATCGATAAAAATTTTGATATAGAGCGGATTGCGCGGGATGTTCCTGCTGGTGCTAGGTTGTTGATGGATGCCTTTTGGCCAGGTCCGCTTACGCTTGTGTTAAAATCACGTGCGGGCGTATTTTCGTATGGGCATATGGATACGGTGGCTTTGCGTATGCCCAAGCATTTGAAGGCGCAGTTGCTTATACATCATAGCGGTGTACCTATTGCAGCACCTTCTGCCAATATATCGGGCAGACCGTCACCAACCACAGCCGACCACGTTTTGGCAGATTTAGGCGGTAAAATTGATATGATATTAGACGACGGGGCTTGCCAACACGGCGTAGAATCCACAGTTATAGATTTTAGCGAAAGCACGCCGAAGCTATTGCGGCCAGGGTCTATAACGCTTAAAATGATAGAAAACGCCATTGGAAAGGTTGCCGTTGCAGCTTTAAATGGTGAAGAAATTACGCCAAAATCGCCTGGTACGAAGTATAGACATTATTCACCAAAAGGCAAATTGACACTTGTTATCGGCGAACCGCAAATATCATCTGCAAAAATTCTTGAAATGCTTCAGAACTCTACTTCAAAAAGCCCTATAATCCTTGCGCCTACAGCAAACAAAGATTTATATGCAAACGTACCATTTATAGGTTTAGGCAGACGTGATGAAGAAATTGCCGCAAATATATATGCCGTTTTGCGCCGTTGTGATGATGATGAACACGACGAAATTTTTGTACAGGGTGTTGAAGAAAAAGAATTGGGCGTTGCTATTATGAACCGACTTAAAAAAGCGGCTGGTGCAAATGTTTTGGAGGTTTAAAATGCTAAAGATATTATTTGTTTGCACGGGTAACACTTGCCGTTCGCCTATGGCACAGGTTTTGGCGCAAAGGTTGTTTGAAGATAATGGGCTTGATTTTATTGCAGACAGCGCAGGTATTTTTGCAACAGATGGCACAGCGGCTTCGGCTAATGCAAAAAAAGTAGTTAAAATACATTATAACCTAGATTTGGCAAAGCATAGCTCAAAGCGGGTTACATCACAAATAATGGAAGATTCTTGGGCTGTTTTATGCGTTACAGCTGGTCATAAAACAAATTTGGTTGCAAACTATCCACAATATGCCGAAAAAATATTTAGCTTTACAGATGTTTGTGAAAATTGCAGTGATGTAAGCGACCCATTTGGCGATGATGTAAAAGTTTATGAAGATTGTGCAATGCAGATAAAAAATACTTTGGACGAAATTATTTGGAGGGAAATAAGATGATAGCATTGGGTTGCGATAGTGCGGGTTTTGCATTGATGAAGGAAGTAAAGCAACACCTAAGCCGTAAAGGGTTAGAATATAAAGATTTTGGTACTTTTAACGAAGAACCTGTTGATTATCCTATGTATGCAAAGCAAGTAGCGCAAGCTATTTTAAACGGCGATGCTACACGTGGCATACTTATTTGTGGTAGCGGCATTGGCATTTCTATCGCCGCTAATCGTTTTAAGGGCATACGTTGTGCGTTGTGCCACGACGTTTTTTCGGCAAAGTCTACCCGTGACCATAACGACAGTAACATCTTGGCTTTGGGCGGCTGGGTTATTGGCAAAGGTCTTGCGCTTGAAATTGTGGATACTTGGCTATCCCACGAATTTTCTAATGCAGAACGTCATCAACGCCGTATAGATATGATTGACAACCAAATAGATATGTGATAAAATGCTCCTGTCGAACTTTGTAAGGAGATAGGCTATGAATTTAATTAACCCCGAATATGAATTAGTGCATAATTGGTTGCTATATATAATTGTTTTTGGTGCGGCTTTTGCAATTACCCTTTTGCTAACACCTTGGGCTAGAAAAGTCGCAATAAAGCTAAAGGCTGTAGACCATCCAAAAGCCCGTGGCGTGCATAAAAAGGCTTTGCCACGTATGGGCGGTCTTGCTATTTTTATTGGTTTTATCGTAGCAATGGGCATTGCCACCTTTAGTATGGAAGATTTTAGGTCGCTAGAGTTTGCAGGCTTTGTTGTTGGTGCGCTTATCATCGTCGGGCTTGGTATGCTTGACGATGTGTTTAACCTGCCCGCAAAGCTAAAGCTATTTGTGCAAATTGTTGCGGCACTTGTCGTTGTTTTTACCGGTACGCAAATAGATTTTATAGGTTGGGATTTGCCTGATTTTATCGACTATGCCGCAATACCCGTTACCGTTTTATGGATTGTGGGTATGATAAACGCTGTTAATTTTATTGATGGTGTAGATGGTTTGGCGGCTGGTGTTTCTTCCATTGCGTCCGTGTTTTTAATGATTTTATGCATACTTTCGGGTTCGCCTATGGCGGTTATTTTTGCGGTGTCTTTGGCTGGTAGTTGCCTTGGCTTTTTACCTAGAAACTTTAGCCCAGCAGATGTAATAATGGGCGACACTGGCTCTACCTTTTTGGGTTATGTTTTGGCGGTTAGCTCTATAATGGGTGTATACAAATCTTACGCACTGTTAAGCGTTGCTATTGTTGGCTTTGCGCTTGCTTTGCCCATTGTAGACACCGTTTATGTTACCGTAAAGCGCATTTTGCGTGGAAAATCGCCTATGGTTGCAGACCGTGGACATATGCATCATCAGCTTATAGACCGCGGTATGTCGCATAAACAAACGGTGCTTATAATGTACACCGCAAGCATTTTTGCAGGTGGTTTGGCATTGTTAATTTCTTTGAACGACCTGCGGGCTTTAATTGTTGGTTTGGTGCTTTTACTTGTGCTTGTTTCTGTTATTTATGCCTATAGAAAACGCTTGCAAAAAAATGGGGATGATAAGGATGATAACAACAAACAAATTTAATTTGGACTATCGTGTGGGGTTTAACAGCCTTTTGCCCGACAACACAATGAGCCTGTGCGGACTGATGGAATATGTGCAGGAAGCCTCGCTTTACCACACACATTCTATACCTGGTGCATTTGATTATTATGACGAAATGAACTGGGTTTGGGTGCTGACGCATTGGCAAGTAGAAATTTACGATACGCCAAAAGTTGCCGATATTATCAACATTTCCACTTGGGCTGTGGGATATAAGGCTTATTTTGGCGAGCGTGGTTTTGAAGTGATGGATAAGGCAGGAAAACGCCTGCTTGTGGCAAATTCTAATTGGATATTGCTTGACCGCAATAATTTAAAACCCGTGCGCCCAACGGAATATATAGCGCAAAAATACGGCGAGCGTCATCCGTTTTTAATTACAAAGGATTTTGGTATGCCCAAAATGGATGGTTTTAACCCAATATCTACCCATAACTATACCGCAACACGCCGTGATATGGACACCAACAGACACGTTAATAACGTCAATTATTTAAAATGGGTGTATAATTTTATTGACGATGATTTGTATTTAAACTATCGCCCATCGACTTTGAAGGTGGCGTATAAAAAAGAAACATATCCTGGGGATGATTTAAAAATTAGCTTGTATAAAAAAATTGCTGATGATGGCAATGTAGAAACAATGGCTGTTATTGAAAAAGACGGGCATATTGCAACAGAAATTTTTATTGGTTGGAAAAAAGTTTGATAATGCGTGTACATTTAATATATTCAAGCCCGAAGCGATGTTGCCGATAACCTTGGCTGGATTGCTTCGGGCTTTATATGTACTGCTTTATGGTGTTGGTAGCCCTCGCAATGACGGTTATCCTATTAAGTCCAGCTAAGAATTGTCAATACCCAAAATAAATTTTCTTAGAAAATTTTTAACAAGACAATGGATGGACAAAACAGTATAGCAAACAAGCCCTATAAGAGCTTGAAAATCATAACTA
>WRBJ01000036.1 GCA_009784615.1 Defluviitaleaceae bacterium
CTACCCATCTTATCGTAGGAACGTCCCTCGCAATGACGGTAACCCTTCTATGCTTCCGTCATTGCGAGGGCTACTAAATACATAAAGCAGTGCATACCAAGCCCGAAGCAATCCAGTAAAGGGATGTCGATGCGACAAGGGTATAACAACACAAAAAAGGTGCCGACTTAAACATCAGCACCTTTTTGCTATTTCTACACAACTTTATCTAATCACTAACGCCAAGCACCACAACCTGTACCACGTGCCGCATTGCCAAAAACACAACGACCAAATGCGCCGCCGCCGTTTTCTGCACACCAATCAAAATGTGCCAAAAGCCCAGCTCTGCTTGATTGTAAGATAAAACCTTGGGCGATATATCCGTCAATTCTTGTCTCGAATGCTTCACGGGCTAAAAATTCGCCGTTATCATCCCACATCAATCCTTGCATACCGCCGCCGCAACCGCCAAAACCTTGGTTGCCATCCATACGCCCAAACCCACGAGCCATAACAGCACTGCTACTTGCGCCAATAATCATTACTACAAGCAATGCCAACGCCACAATTCTTTTCGCTTTCATAATAAATCTCTCCTTTTCGGTTAGTTTAAAAGCATTATAACAACCATTTATGGCAAAATTGTGTCAAAACTTTATATTTTCAATGACAATTTATAACCACACAAATGCTGATTTTACAAGACCTTTAGCTTTGTTTACAATATTATCGCCGTGCGCCAATATCGTAAAATTTACCTCCTAAAAACAAACTCTGCACCGCCAGAAGGTTGATTTTGTGCCGAAATCTTTATATTGTGCCTATCTGCAATTTGTTTTGCTATTGCAAGTCCAAGCCCTGTTCCGGTTTTATTTTGTTCTGACCGTTGCCTGTGAAAACGGTCAAAAATCTGTTCCAGCTCGCCATCTGCTATGCCTTTGCCGTTATCTTTGATGCGCATAACTATGCCGCTACCTTCCCTGCGCAATACCATCTCTATCCTGCCGCTGATAGGTGGTGAAAATTTAACGGCATTATCTGCCACAACCATCAACATCTGGCGCAGGCGACCATAATCGCCGACGCTTCTAAAATCATTATCCTCTATATCAAGCGAAATGTCAATATTTTTTTGTTGTGCTATTTTTGAAATACTGCGGGCTACATCCTTCATAATATCCACGAAGTCTATATTTTGCGAAACCATAGCAAAATCGGCATTTTGTAGGCGTGATAGGTCTAGCAAATCTGACACTAGTCTCTCCATATGCCTACCTTCAACTAGCATTTGTCTGTGATATTCCGCAACCTTATCTGGCTCTGTAACAACCCCATCCAATAACGCCTCTAGCGAGCCACGCATTACCGTGATTGGCGTGCGTAGTTCGTGGGAAACATTGGCAAAAAAATCGTCCCTCATTTTGTTTACTTTTTTCTGTTCAATTCTAGTCAGTCTAACCGATAGCAAAATCGCCGCAAATAATGCAATAACAGCCGATATTGCCATACTGTATAACAATAATGTAAAACCACCACTGGTTGCACTATAAATCCCGCTTATTTTGGAATGAAGCAGTACAGCCCCTATAATTTCGCCATTTGCAAGAATTATTGGCGCGGCTACGGTTATTGTCGGTTCGTCCCAAAAGCCGCTGAAACTCTCGTTATAAGCTACTTTGCCATCAAAAGCGGCAGAAATTATATGTTCCGAACCATAAGGTAAATTATGGAAATTAATCACCGTTTGGTGTCTGTCATGTCCAAAAATTAGCTGTCTTGCATTATTATCCACTATCCAAATATCACCCATTGCTATATTTTCAATTTGGCGCAAAAAGGCGTTTAAGTCACCCATATTGCTCATCCCGCCCATACCGTGGCGACCCATACCTCGGTTGTTGTTGCTATGCATATAATCTGCTAAAGTGTCGGCGATGCTAACCGCCCTACGCTCTAGTTCATTATGATGTACTGCCACATTATGCCTAGAAAAAAGCACCGAAAATAAAAGGGCGATTATAGCACCAAAAAACACAAAAGAACACGAAAAATAGACTATAAGCCTTGGCAGGGTTTTATTTTTCATCATTTAACACCTCAAATTTATAACCAACGCCCCAAATTGTCTTTATATCCCAATCTGGATGGTCTGTTTCGTCCAATTTAGCCCTTAGACGTTTTATATGCGTGTCTACTGTGCGGTTGTCGCCATAATAATCGTATCCCCAAAGGCTGTTTAATAGTGCGTCACGTGAAAAAACCTTGTTTTGGTTGGTTGCCAATGTCCATAATAGCTCTGTTTCTTTCTTTGTAAGTGGGATTTTTTGGTTATTGATTTTTGTAATATATTCTATTAAATTTATTAATAAAGAACCTTGCGAAAAAATTTCACTTCCTACTTCATTTTTTCCAATGCGTCGTAAAATTGCCCTTATTCTTGCCATAACCTCGCTAGGCGAAAAGGGTTTAATAATATAATCATCCGCACCTATGTCAAGCCCCATAATGCGGTCAAAATCTTCTGTTCTTGCCGTTATCATAATAATTGGTACATCTGATGTTTTGCGGATTTCGCGGCAAACAGAAAAACCGTCCATCTTTGGCATCATCACATCCAGCAAAATAATGTCAAAATTTCCGTCGTACGCTAGTTCTAGCGCATTTTCGCCGTCGTATACCGTTGTAACTGCAAAACCTTCCTTTTTTGCATAATCGCTTAAAATACCGACAATTTGCGCATTATCATCTGCTATTAAAATTTTTTGCATACAATCACCCCCAGTTATTGTATCAGCAATTTATGTCCTTTTTATGACATTGGTTTTGTAAATACAAAAACAGGCGAGCGTTCCCCGCTCGCCCTTGTAAAAATTTATGTAGCTTATGTATTTTTTAGCTACAGCCTGTTGTTGTTCCGCAATTTATACAAACCTTACATACGCCGCTTTGCACCATTTTATCACTGCCGCAGGACGTACAGATTTCGCCGTGCAATATATCGGAAGGGTTATAATCTGTAGCGGTTGGCTTTTTATCTGCAATGCCTTCTGGCTTCACTTGGCAGTTTGTATAATCGCCATATGAAATTTCTATAACCTTTGAGATAAGGTCTGAAACGGATGAAGCCGCACCTATGTATGGGTGTCCACTGACTAATCCTGATGGGTCGAAGGCTTGGCGGCGGTTGATTTTTGCCAAATTGGACGCAGGAACGCCGCTTTGCAGTGATATGGAAATATTTGTAGAAATACTTCCCAGCAGTCCTTTTACAGTTGTACCTTGTTCGCCACCGCCAAAGGCGAAGATTTCTGCAAGATGTGCTTCGTTAAGCGGTATGCCCAGCACTTCTTTATCGGCATCGCTATAGAAAGCCGCAACGACAAAGACCTTTGCGTCGCCAATGCGTGCTTCATGTATTGCCGCACGGCGTATGCCTGTTGGTTTTAGGCGGCCGCCGCCGTTTTTCTTTGGTTTTCTGCCTTTTGGCAGGTCGTTAATATCGTAGCCTTCGGCTTCTTTGCTGATTATTTGTGCAACCAAATCTGATATAGAGCTGGCAGATTTTACAAAAGGATGTCCTGAAACCATACCATTTGGCTCGTAGGTTTGCCCTTCGTACATTGATGCTATTTCTGCCGCCGGCATACCGTGTTGCAAGGATTTGGAAATGCCTGTGCCTATTGCTTCTAAAAGCCCTTTTGTAAGCGAGCCTTGGCGACCTGATACGATAAAGACCTCTGCAAGATTTCCCGCAAGTGTGCCATCTTCTGTACCATAGAAGGATGTTATTATGTATACACGTGTGTTAGATTCTGCAAACAAACATTCGTGAACACGGGCGTTTCTAATGCCACGGGGTTTTACACGCCCAAACATCTCTTTTTTATCGGTGTTAAGCGGTTGTACTTCTTTAGAACCATCACGGTATAAGGCAACGGCTTTTATGCCTAGCTGCCACGATAGACGGTAGATTTCTTTGATATATTCAGGCGTTGCGGTACGTGGTAAATTTACTGTTTTTGATATTGCGCCTGTTACGTGCGGGGTTAGAGCCGCAAGCATCTTTACGTGGGCTTCGGGGGTTAGGAAGCGTTCGCCAGTGCCTGGGCGGTTAGCAGTGTCGAAAACACGCATATGTTCGGTATTATCGCTGATAAACGGTGCGCCTTCTATTTTACCGTCTATTAGGTTGCCGTTGTCGTCTGTGCGCATTATATATTCTATAATCTTTTCTATTTGTTTTTCTGAATAGCCTAGTTTTGTTAAGCCGTGGCGGATTGCTAGGTTTTCTACTATCATAGAGCCGCCGCCTGCAAGTTTTTTGAAGGCTATATGAGAAAAGAATGGTTCTGCGGATGTGGAGTCGCAGTCCATAGAAAAGGCTATTGTGCCTGTTGGGGCAAGCACGCTGGTTTGTGCATTTCTGTAGCCGTGGGTTTTGCCGTGGGTTACTGCCAAATCCCAGCTATCTTTTAGGCATTTTACGACATCCGTCATACCTATGCGGCGTATAACGTCGTGGTCTATTACAAGCGGAGTGTAATTAATGGCTTCAAAGTTTTCACGGCAACCCGCTGCCGCTTGGTGATTACCTATCACACGCTGCATATGTACGGCATTTAAATCATAGCACGCAAACGCACCGATGGCTTCTGCCATTAATGCGGATGTATAATACGAATAACCTGTCATTATACTGCACAATGCCGCCGTAAAATGTCTAGCACGTGAAGAATCATATGGCAAGCCCATATACATTAAAAGTGCACCGATATTGGTTAAACCAATGCCAGTTGTGCGGAATTTGTACGATTTGCGGGCGATGTCTGCTGTTGGAAATTGCCCCCAATGCGTGGTAGCCTCAAGCACCATTTGCACAAGTTTTATTGTATGTGTATATTTGTCCACATCAAATAAATTTTCTTTTTGGTTATAAAATTTTAGTATATTAACGCTTGCTAGATTGCACGATGTGTCGTCCAAAAATAGATATTCGCTACAAGGGTTAGAGCCGTTAATTTTGTTGTGTTTGTTTATTTCGTTGCCATCTGCGTCTTTGCTCCACAAAAGACCATCTTCGCCAGCTGGCGAGGTGTGCCAAGCGTTGATGATGTCGTCATATTGCACGCCAGGGTCACCGCAACGCCATGCCGCTTTTGCAAGTTCGTCCCAAATTAAGTTTACAGGGATGTCCTTATCTACATCGCTAGTTACACGCCCTTTTGTACGCCACATAGCGCCTTCTTTATCTAAAAGGCGCATAAATTCGTCTGGTATGCGAAGCGAGTTGTTAGCGTTTTGTCCGCTTACGGTGTCGTAGGCTTCGCCGTCCATTGATGTGTTGTAGCCTAAACGCCCTAAATCTGCCACTTTATCTTCTTCACGGCTTTTCCAGCCAATATATTCCATTACTTCGGGGTGGTCAAGGTTTAGGATGTTCATTTTTGCGGCACGGCGGGTCGTGCCGCCAGATTTTATTGCGCCGGCGTTTCTATCGCTTACTTTTAGGAAACTAAGAAGCCCTGACGATTTGCCACCGCCCGATAAAAATTCGTCTTTGCCACGGATATTTGACCAGTTAGAGCCAACGCCCGAGCCATATTTAAATAGGAGGGTTTCTGTCATCATTGTTTCTAATAACGATTTTTCGCCTAAAAGAGAGTCATTAACGCCCAAAATAAAGCAAGCAGAGCCTTGTGTACGGGTGTAGCTGTCATTTGCTTTACGTACCTCACCACTTTTTACATCATAATAAAAATGTCCGTTAGAGCTACCTTCTATGCCATAGGCGTGTTTTAGTCCTGTATTAAACCATTGCGGACTGTTTGGAGCCCACATTTGGGATAGCATTGTATAGCACAGTTCGTCATAGATAATTTGTTGTGTATCGCCCGAAATTAAGCCGCTGTCTACCATAGAGAGCGTCCAAAAATTAACCATACGATGTATTACTTGCCGCAAGCTAGTTTCGTGACCTATTTCTGGTATACCTTTTTTGCGGAAATACCTTGAGGCTATTATGTCGCAGGCATTTTGTGAATAATGCTCTGGAAAATCAAGCCCTTTCATATCCGTCAAAGTTTTACCGCTACTGTAATCTTTCAAAAGAACATCTACTTTTTTCCAATTAAACATATCAAAAACATTTTGCCCCGCTTGCAAATCTTTTGTAAAAATACGCTGGATTTGCAAACCCTTTTGTACTGCCGTTTGTGCTGTGTTTTTCATAATTATCCTCCCGAGTAAAGCTCTGCAAATGCGATAAATAAAGCATTTATATCCATTGCATACCGCAAATGCCGATATAATCATTATACCACTATTTGCTCAAAAATGAAAGCAAAAAATTAAGTCTTAATCCACAAAGTTATCCACAATAAAAAACCCGACCAATTGGTCAGGAGATACAAAAACAATATAAAGGCACAAATAACACCTTCATCATTATCATCCCCCTATTCTCTGTAGAGTTGACATTGCATAAAATATGTAAGTATTCCGACTAAGGTATAGCGTATTTTATCGCCTTCTCAGAGCTTTGCTCCAATGGCTGTTGTATATGCAACAGATAAAATACTAACCAACACGGCAGCAGGACTGTTTGGGAATCTAACCCAATTCCATAGCATATTTCTATTTAATTGTGTATCCATTATATACCGCCACAACCCCGCTTGTCAATAGCATTTTAGTAATTTGTATTTGTTAATAGGCAGACAAATAATGGAAATAAAAACCACTCGGATATTAAAAGATATGCCGAGTGGTTTTTATTTGGAGGAGTTCAAAAATTATATACTATTCATCAATACCATCATCATCGCTATCGTCATAGTCGTATGTTTCGACATAATCGACACTTCTAAAAGGGCCTATTTCGTGTTGCGCCATATACCAAAGCGCGCTGGAAAGCAGTACGAAAAGCGAAATAGCAACGATTGCGGGGCTAAAAATCTTTTTCTTTTCGCCGGTGGCTTCACCGTCTTTTTTCGTCGCTTTTGGCATTAATCTCGCCATACGCAAGCCAGTAACAACAGGTTTGTAAACCAAAAGAACCAAGGCAGAATTAACAACACCTTTAAAAATATTAAACGGCACAAATACTTGGAAAATCATATTTTGGGCTATAAAGGTTCTATCCATTTGCATAAATATCGGCGTTAATATGTAGTTCCACAAAGCCATAATAATAGTCATTGCGATAATGCCTGCCAATAAACCTATTATCGCACCAAACATAGTACGTTTTTTGCTATAAACAAATGATGCGGTGCAAGCAAATGCCGTACCAGATACTATGTTCATAACAAGCCCAACCCAGCCCGATGTACCTACAGTTGCAAACTCTATCAAAGCTACAACAACTGTGATAACAAAAGCGGCAATCGGTCCGAAGATAAATCCACCAATTACTATAATTATGTCTTTAAAATCCATCTGCAAAAACGGGGCAGACGGAAACGGCACAATAAAGCGTATTGCCGCAGTTACAACAAAGGCAAGTGTAGCAAGCATAGCAAGCGTTACCAATGTTTTAACATTAAACATCTGTTTTTTGTTCTTTTTTTCTTGATGCTCTGTAAAGTTTTTTGCACCATTTTCCATAATAAAAACACTCCTTTTTATTTGCGTCAGCGCAGGAGTGCCCGTTAGGAAAAAAACACCCAAAACCGTATGAGCGGTTTTGGGCAGAAGGAGAAGGAGTCTTATGAAAACAACGAATCAAATCGTAAATAAAACAACCTATCTATTGCTTCTTCCATCCAGACTTTTCGCAATGCGAATTACTGTCGGTTTTGGAATTTCACCAAATCATACATCAGGCATAAACGCCTTCAGTTCGCGGACTTTACCGCCGGTCGGGTTTTGCACCCTGCCCTGAAGCCTATTTAAATTATATTTTAACAGGGGTTGAGGGAATCGAACCCCCACTTGCGGTTTTGGAGACCGACGTCATACCACTTGACCAAACCCCTATATTGCAGACTTTCGTCTGCATATCCATTTACACTAAAAAGTATTTTACCAAATATAATTGTTTTTGTCAATAGTAAATTTTATTTTTCGTCAGATAATTTTAATCAATACTAATTAACCTAAAAAACACCATTGCGGTGTTTTTTAAAATTCATAATAATTGTTTGTTTTGGTTAGCATTTCTGCCATATCCAATATTACTTTGCGCTGTTCTTCGTCTAATTTGTTTACGGTTGCTATAA
>WRBJ01000037.1 GCA_009784615.1 Defluviitaleaceae bacterium
AAGTTGCAATACAGATTGTGGTGCTTGGTTAGCTTGAGCTAACATTGCTGTAGCAGCTTGTTGTAATACGTTAGCTTGAGTTAATCTCATCATTTCTTGAGCCATATCAGCGTCGCGGATACGAGATTCAGCGGCAGATAGGTTTTCAGAAGCAACGTTTAGGTTGTCGATAGTAAACTCAAGTCTGTTTTGCAATGCACCAAGACCAGCACGTAGGGCAGACATATTATTAATAGCGGTGTCCATAGTTACTATAGTACCTTGGAAGCCAGCGTGGTCTGCAGTTGCAGGTACAAAGTTAGTGGCAGTTGTTGCGGCAGTGCCTGCGTCAGTAATTCTAGTAGTACCAATTTCTACAACAGCGTCAATACGCATACCAGCAATACCGTCAGCGCCTACTTGAAGGTTAAAGCTACCATTTAAAAGGTTACCAGCACCAAAAACTCTTTGACCATTAAATGTAGATTCATTCCAAATACGAGCACTTTCTCTGCTAATTTGTGTAAGCTCGTTTGAGATATGAGTACGTTGTGCGGCACTATTAGTATCGTTTGCGCCTTGTACCATCAATTGACGAGCACGTTGCATAAGCTCGGTAAGAGTGTTTGTATAACCTTCAGCAGTTTGGATTAAAGAGATACCGTCTTGAGCGTTTCTAGCCGCTTGGTTCATACCACGAATTTGAGAACGCATACCTTCAGAGATTGCAAGACCTGCAGCATCATCAGCAGCGCTGTTGATACGGAAACCAGAGCTAAGACGACCAGAAGCATTTGCTTGTTGACGTGCTACGTTACCAAGATTTCTGTGGCTGTTAAGAGCCATAACATTTGTTCTAACTACCATATTTGACATAAATTTTTCCTCCTTGGAAAATAGTTTTATTTACCCCATCCTTGGGGGTTATTTTTGTTGGTCGTTTTTAAAATCGTGTCGACCCGATTGTTCATTACGACCGTAAAGAACACAACATTTGTATTCTTTATACTCGTAATGAGCATTGTTGCTATTTTTATGTTGTTTTTTGTTTTGCGTGATTTTGCTTATGCTTCTGCTGTTTAACCTTCCTTTGCGCTGATAACCTCTTACGCTCTAACGCTTGCTGTGTAAGCATATCGGCGATAATCTGAGCTTGATAGTCGCCTTGTTGTGCGGCTTGCTCTATTTCTTTTTCGTAGGTGGACTTGAGGGTTATCTTTATATCACGTGGTGCTGATACTCCTATAGAAAAGGAATGACCTTTATTGCCTTTATATTTTACTTGGATGTCTTTGCCTATCATTACATAGTCTTCTTTTGCATTAAGAGTTACCAAAAATCGGGATATTTCTGTGCTGTCTGTGTCATTATTAAGGCTTACACCTGCTTCAAATAGTTTCTTTCTTAACACAGATACATTTTTTGGAGCTTCTACGGCTATGGATATGTTGTTATCATCTATTTTGTGGTCAAAGTGTACTACCACATCATTGCCTAGCATTATGTAATCCCCTGCGCCTAATGTTGTTAATAGCATCTTGCTTCCTCCTCTGCGTCCTGCATCAGTCCCTAAACTTTAACTTTTTGGGATTTTTATTTTTTATGTAACTTTAGGATTATTTTACCTCTCAAAAAATATATCGGCATCTTCCAAATATTACTTTAGCGTTTTATGGAAACTTTTTTAAGAAAATTTTCCACGCAAAAATAAAAATCCCAAAAATTATACTTTTTGGGATTTTTATGATGTGAAAAAAGCGGGACTTTTTATAAAGCCGCCGCCATTTTTTCTATTTCTTCAATTAAGGTTTTAGTAAGGTCGGCTTCGGGAATACGGGCGATTATTTCACCTTTTTTAAACAACAGCCCTGCGCCAGCTCCTGCGGCTATGCCAATATCAGCTTCACGGGCTTCGCCAGGTCCGTTTACAACACAACCCATTATGGCTATGGTCATAGGGGTTGTTATATGGGCTATTTGCGATTGCACTTGGTTTGCAACTAATACAAGGTCTATTTGTGTTCTGCCACAGGTTGGGCAGGATATTATCTCTGGACCAAATTGGCGTATTTTTAGGGTTTGTAACAGTTCTTTTGCAACTTTTATTTCTTCTATCGGGTCGGCGGTTAACGATATGCGTAAGGTGTCGCCCATTCCACGGGTTAAAAGTGACGCCAAGCCTGCCGATGATTTTATTGTTCCAGTGTATAGCGTACCCGCTTCGGTAATGCCTATGTGCAAAGGGTAAGGAACTTGTGGTGATAAAATCTCGTGGGCGGCAAGGGTCATTGGGATATTGGTCGCTTTCATTGATACGACAATGTTGTCAAAATCCATTTCTTCCAAAAGGCGGATATTGCGCAAGGCAGATTCTGCCAAGCCTTCGGCGGTCGGACCATTATATTTGTCAACAAGCTCTTGTTCTAATGAGCCAGCGTTTACACCTACGCGTATCGGTATGCCACGCTTTTTGGCGGCGGAAACAACGGCAGATAATTTATCACGAGAACCTATATTGCCAGGGTTTATGCGTATTTTATCTGCCCCTGAGGCAATAGCTTCCAAAGCCATATTGTGGTCAAAATGAATATCCGCTACAATTGGCATAAAGTCAACAATTTTGCGAATTTTGGCAAAGCCTTCTGCGGCTTTTTTGTCATTAACAGTAACCCGCACAATCTCGCATCCTGCATTGTGTAAAGCCTTAATTTGTGCCACAGTAGCCGCAACGTCGGCGGTTTTGGTATTTGTCATAGATTGTATGGTAATAGGATGGTCGCCGCCTATGGCAACGCCTCCTATATGTATTGTCTTTGATTTTCTGCGGTTATACATACGCCATTCTCCTATATCATATCAAAAAAATCCTCGTCAATTTTATATAAATAAAATGTTCTGTCAATTTGAACGCCCACTTTATAATCTAACATCAAATCTGTTAATTTTATACCGTCTATTGTTGTGATTAATAAAGTGTCGGCAACTTCTTTAGCATCTTTCGTAAAACTAGAAGTTGTGATAAAAACGCCTCTATCCGCCCCTTTTAGTTTCAGAGCACTCGAAAAAGCAAGAATTTCTTGTTTTGAAATTTTGTTGTCATTATTATATCGTTTAGCTTGCATAAATATTTTATTAATACCGAGCGGGTCTTGGCTTATTTCGCCGTCTATACCGCCATCGCCCGGTGCACCGGTAGATTTTGCAAGTCCTCCTGCTCCTTTATAGCCCATCGCTACAAGAAGTTCAACAACCAAATTTTCAAAAAATTTTGGACTTTCATTACGAATACGCTCTAAAAGTTGAGTTGCTATATCATCTTTATGATTTCTTTCTGTTGTGTCAAGTATTTCAATAGGATTTTCTTGCTCATCTTCCATTTGGAAATGTTGGGGCAGATTAGAATAATCACTAGATTTTCTGCGTTCTTTTAACACGGCTTGATGAGCGATATATTTTGGTTGAGCTTTAACTATCTTTTCGTCAAATTTTTCTTTATGTTTATCAAATAGTTGCTTACCTAAATCCGTAATTGAAAAAACGCTACGCATTGGCAAGCTAATTAGTCCTGCTACCTTTAGTTCGCTCAATGCCCAATCAATTCTATTTTCAAAAATATTTCCGTTGCCGCTTTTATAAACTGCGTTGCTCAATTCCGAAGGTAAATTTAATAAGTCGGCAACTTTTGAACGCAATTCTTTTCGGTTGAAGTTATCTTTTTGAAGCAACAATGTCATTATAACAGGGTATAAACTTCCTATTGTCGGCATTCCATCTTTGCTCTTTTTCAAATCCTCATATTTTAACACAAAATCACCTCTTTGTATTATTTTATCACAATGATTATCATAAGTCAACATAAAATGGCAGTCGTTGGGTAATATAACAAAATGAGGTGGTTATGTGAAGAAGTTCTTTGTAGGAATAATTTGCGGGGTGCTAAACGGCTTACTTGGCTCTGGCGGCGGGGTTGCGGCGGTTTTGGCTTTGCGCAAGTTTTTTAAGGTAGAAGTGCATAAGGCGCACGCAACAGCCATTGCCGTTATTTTGCCGCTTACTTTGGTGTCTGCCGCAATATATTTGTGGATGTATGATGTAGATTTGACGGTGGCCTTATGGGTTACTATTGGTGGTGTTGCAGGCGGTATTGTAGGTGCAAAATGGCTTAAAAAAATCTCTGCAAAATGGTTACACAAAATTTTTGGGGCAGTTATGATTTTTGCCGCCGTTAGGATGTTTTTTGGATGAATATTGTGCTTATGATATTACTTGGTGCATTAGCTGGCGTTCTTAGCGGAATGGGCATTGGCGGCGGCGTTATTTTAATACCTGCTTTAACAATGCTTTTTTCGCAAACACAACACGGTGCGCAAAATATAAATTTGCTATACTTTATACCCACAGCTATTTTTGCCCTAATAATTCACGCCAAAAACAGACAAATTGAAACTAAAATTTTACCCGTTACTATCATAGGCGGAATTATCGGTGCAATTGGCGGTTCTTTAATTGCGCTTAATCTGCAAGGTGATACTTTGCGCAAAATCTTTGCAGGCTTTTTGCTTATAATGGGCATTGTCGAGTTTTTAAAGGGGCGCAAAAAAGCCGCCAACACGGCGGCTTGATGTATCGCCCAATGCAGGAATCGAACCTGCGACCTTTTGCTCCGGAGGCAAACGCTCTATCCCCTGAGCTAATTGGGCAACTGTGGTATTATAACTTATTTTGGGCGGCGTGTCAAGATTTTTCTAATAAAACAATAGTTTCGATATTTGCGGTGCGAGCAAACATATCAACACATTGGATTTTTGCCACCGTGTATCCGCCTTCTATAAAGGCAGGCAGGTTTGCGGCTAGACTGGTTGGCTTGCACGATATATAGACTATCTTTTTTGCACCAAAGGCTAAGATGTGCGGAATGGCTTTTGGCACTATGCCTTCACGTGGCGGGTCTAGGATGATTATGTCGGGGTTTTCCGTTATTTCACGTACGATTTTCTTAACGTCGCCAGCAATAAATTCAGCATTATCGCCGTTTAGAGCGGCGTTTTGTTTTGCGGATTGAATGGCTTCTTCAACAATTTCGATACCGACGATTTTTTTGATGTTTTGTGAGCTACGGGCGACATAACGGGCTAGATAAAGCCCAATTGTGCCTGAGCCGCAATATAGGTCAAAAACAGTTTTATTGTTTAAATCGCCGCAAAATTCGGCAATAATGGCATATAGCTTTTCAACCATTATGTAATTTGTTTGGAAAAAACCGAAAAGTGGGACTTTGTAGGTCATACCCATCCCATGTTCGGTAAAATGTTCGTGATAATAATCCCTGCCGTGCAAAACTTTGACTTCATCGGGAATAATAGCGTCTGCAACAGAATTTGTTGTCGTGTTGATTATGCCAACGATTGTGTTTTCTAGCGATATGTCAAGCAACATTTTTGCGTAATTGCTATAATCTTTATCGCCTGCTGTAACAAGGTTTACTATTATTTCACCCACATTTGCTCCGTGTCGGATTGCAAGATGACGCAAAGTTCCCGTTTCTTTTTTACGGTGATAAAAGGTTTCGTTTGTATTTTTAAAATATTCTAAAGTGGCTGTTGATATTTTTCCAAAGTCTGGATGACAAAGCAAACAACACGATGAGTCCAATGCTTCATAATATGAACCTTTTTTGCGCATACCAAGCGTTAGCTCTCCGTTTATGTTGCCGTCATCACCAAAGGAATACTCCATTTTATTGCGATAGCGTTCGGTTGGTGAACCAAAAGAATTAATATCATTAAGGGTTTGTTTTGCAATTCCTTCAACGTCCAACAAAATATCTTTCACCATTTTGGTTTTCAATTGTAACTCGTATTCATAAGGAATATTTTGGAAAGAACAGCCGCCGCAAATACCGAAAACAGAGCAATCCGAAGTGATTTCTTGCGGTGCAGGTGTTAAAACTCGCATTATTTGAGCCTTGTTAATCTTACCCTTTTTAACCAAACGTACCAAAAGTCGTTGACCAGGCAAACCACCCTTAACTTCAACTTCAACTCCATCAACATAAGCCAAACCTATATTAGGGAAACGAATTTCTTCTATATAAAGTTCCATCACGTCGTGCTTTTTCATATTATTCACCTCGCAATCAATTAAACCACAAAAGAACATCATTTGCAATGTCTTTTTCTTGACGTTTTTAAGTCATGTGTTATTTGTTTGCGAAAGTGGCTTTTGTGAAATTTTTATGAAACAAGTTTATCATCCAATTTGTATTTGCTTGAATAATTGCGATAACCACAGGCGACGCAGCGGGAACAACCAAATGACTATGCTTGTTGGCTACTTGTTGTACTATAATAAAAACTTTGTCGAATACCATCACATTGATAATAGATTTTAGTCAAAAATATAGTCTCCAAACACCCTGTTTATGCACCTTGTAAAAAAATTTGAAAAAAAACGAAAAAATTTGAAAAAAACCCTTGACAGAAATTATTGGTTATGTTATTATGGTTTTCGTGCCTTCGACAAGGCAGTTAAAAATAAGATTCAATTTACCCTCGCTCCTTGAAAACCGAATAATTAATTAAGACCAAAAACTTTTGTTTAACATCTATCAGCTTTGTTTAACATCTATCAGCCTGCTAGACTTATAGTCTTGCTTATAGCCTTGATAGAC
>WRBJ01000038.1 GCA_009784615.1 Defluviitaleaceae bacterium
AGAAAATGCTTGTCGGGTGGGGTTTCCCTAGAAAAGACAACCCACCACGACAAGCACCCGCTCCAGTCCGAAGACCTAAGTGTAGATTAACACACTTCAGGTCTATTTGTCAAGCATATTATTCGTCAGTCTTATCACAGGCTGATTTTTTATTACAAATTTCATTAAAACGCTTGCAATTATAGTTTTGATGTGCTAAAATGTATGGGTTATGGGTAAAATTACATTAAAACCCATAACAAAACCTATGCTGGGATGGCGGTTTCTCCGTTCCCTTCGTGGCATAAGGACAAATTATTTTTTAGGAGGAGATAGCAAAATGACTATCGACAAACAAGCAATTATTGAAAAATTTGGAAGAACAGAAGGCGACACAGGTTCGCCAGAGGTGCAAATTGCACTGCTTACGGCTAGAATAAACAGCCTTACAGACCACCTTAAAACACACAAAAAAGACCATCACAGCCGTCGTGGCTTGTTGATGATGGTTGGTCAACGACGTGGGCTTTTGGATTATCTTATTAAAACCGATATTACCAAATATCGTGAGCTAATTGCGGAATTGGGTATCAGAAAGTAGATGAAGTATGGAAATTATTTGCATTAAAGATAAACCCCATCTATTAGAAGCGGCGGCGGGATATTTCGCCGTCCGATGGGGCATTGATGAAAAATTGTATATTGATAGTATGAAGGACAGCCTAACAACCAGCACATTTTTTCCTCATTGGTTTGTTATGATGGATGGCGATAAAATTATTGGCGGTTATGGTATTATAGAAAACGATTTTATGGTGGAAAGTGATTGCGATTTTAGCCCGTGGTTTTGCGCTTTGTATATTGATAAAGAATATAGAGGGCAAAGTCTAGGAGCAAAATTGCTTGAACATTCGACTAAACAAGCCGCAAAATTGGGTTTGGAAAGAATATATTTAAACACCGACCATATTGATTATTATGAACAATATGGATGGATTTACGAAGGCGATTTTCTTCATCAAAACGGGGAATATTGCCGTGTTTACTCGCATATTGCGGTTGTCTAACATTGTAGGGGCGGGCTTTGCTCGCCTTTTTTGAAAAGGAGAAAATATGCACAGAACTTATGAAACCACCCTAGCGGGTAGCCCTTTTAAGGTAGAAATTGGGCGTGTTGCCGAGCAAGCCGGCGGTGCTTGTATTATACATTATGGTGAAACTGTGGTGTTATGCACCGCAACAGCCAGCGAAAAACCAAGGCAGGGGATTGATTTTTTTCCATTGTCCTGTGATTATGAAGAAAGACTATATTCTGTAGGTAAAATCCCTGGTGGTTTTATTAAACGTGAAGGTCGCCCGACAGAAAAAGCGGTGCTTGCATCACGTTTAATTGACCGCCCTATTCGTCCGCTGTTTCCTGACGATTTGCGCAATGATGTTGCGGTTATTGCAACTGTTTGGTCTTGCGACCAAAGCCATAGCCCAGAGATTGCGGCTATGATAGGTGCAAATATTGCTCTTTGCATTAGCGATATACCATTTAATGGTCCAACGGCGGCTGTTAATGTGGGGTTGGTTGACGGCGAGCTTGTTATAAACCCAAGCGGTGATGATAAGGAAAAAAGCCAAATGCACCTAACCGTATCTAGCACAGCTAAAAAAGTTATGATGATAGAAGCGGGTGCTAATGAAGTGCCCGAAGATGTTATGTTTAAGGCTATAAAACTTGCCCACGACGAAAATGTTCGTATTTGTGAGTTTATAAATGGTATTGTTGCAAAAGAAGGCGTAACAAAACGCCAGTTTGAAAGAGTCGAAATTCCGACAGATATTTATAATGCTGTTAAGGATTTTGTTGGTAGCGACCGTATGGAGGCTGCAGTTTTTCACGAGCAAAAACAATTGCGTGATGAGGCTGTGGGTGCTATTAAAGCTGAAACGCTTACGCACTGCCTAGAAAAATTCGCAGAAACCTATACCGAAGGCGAGATTGCAGGTTGGGTTGGTGAAAGTATATATAAATTTGAAAAGCAAACCGTACGCAAAATGATTTTTGTTGATGGAAAACGTCCGGATGGTCGTAAGGTGAATGAATTGCGCAAGCTACATTCCAGCGTAGATATTTTGCCACGCACACACGGCTCTGCCCTTTTTTCAAGAGGGCAAACGCAGGTTATGACGGTTACAACTCTTGCCAGCATGAGCGAGGTTCAACGCCTTGATGGTTTAGATTTGGGCGAAGAAGAAAAGCGTTATATGCACCATTATAACTTCCCAAGCTATAGTGTGGGCGAAACCCGTCCGTCAAGAGGTCCTGGCAGACGTGAAATTGGGCACGGTGCTTTGGCAGAAAAAGCGCTGTTGCCAGTATTGCCTGATGTAGAAGATTTTCCGTATGCAATACGCACTGTTTCAGAGGTTGTTAGCTCTAACGGCTCTACGTCACAGGGTGCTGTTTGCGGTTCGTCATTATCTTTAATGGCGGCTGGTGTGCCTATAAAACGCCCTGTTGCAGGTATTTCTGTTGGTCTTGTTACCAAAGAAGGCACAGAAGAATTTATGCTTATTGATGATATACAAGGCATAGAGGACTTTTTTGGCGATATGGACTTTAAAGTGGCAGGCACAACAGAGGGCATTACTGCCATTCAGCTTGATATTAAGGTTGATGGGCTATCACACGATATTATTGAGCAATCTTTGCAACGTAGTAAAACAACACGCTTGCAAATATTAAACGAAAGTATGAACCCAGCAATATCAGAACCACGTGCGGAAATTTCTAAATATGCACCGAAGATTGTTATGATACAAATAGACCCAGAGCGTATGGGCGAGATTATTGGACCACGTGGTAAGGTTATACACCGCATTATTGACGAATGTGGTGGCGACAAAAAAGAGCTTGGCGGCATAAGCATTGACACAATGGAAGACGGCAAAATTTACGTTGTGGGTAATGATATGAACAATATTCAAAAAGCTATTGATATGATTAACACAATATTAATGGTGCCAGAGGTTGGCACGGTTTACCAAGGCAAGGTTGTACGCATTATGTCCTTTGGTGCTTTTGTAGAAATTGCACCTGAAAAAGAGGGTATGTGCCATATATCACAGCTTGCTGTAGAGCGTGTTAATGCTGTAGAGGATGTTGTGAAAATTGGCGATGTATTGCCTGTGCGCTTGATTGAGGTAGATGACCAAGGTCGCCTTAACTTCTCGCATAAAGCGACTATTGCGGGTTACGAAGATTCTGTTCCACCGCCAAAAAAGCCACGTCCAAACGACCGTAACGGCGGTAATCGTGGCGGCTTTAACAGAGGCGGTAACAGACCACCGAGGAACAACGGATGAAAATAATGATACAACAATTGGATAATGCCAGAGATTTACCTCTGCCGTCATACCAGACGGCGGGGGCGGCTGGTATGGATTTATTTGCGGCGGTCGAAAACGACACGCCGTTTGTTTTGCACCCAATGGAGCGTAAGGTTGTGCCTTGCGGTTTTAAAATGGCATTGCCGCAGGGATATGAAGCGCAAATTCGTCCACGTAGCGGGCTTGCGCTAAAACACGGCATTTCTATGCCAAACAGCCCCGGAACGATTGATGCGGATTATCGGGGCGAGGTTGGGGTTTTGCTTATTAACCTAGGCGGTGAGGATTTTGTTATCAAGCGTGGGGATAGAATAGCGCAGATGATTATTAACCGTGTGGAGATTGCGGAGTTGGTTCAGGTTGAAATATTGCCGAACAGCAAGCGTGGCGATGGCGGTTTTGGTTCGACAGGGTTGTAGATAATAACTTAAAAATGTGATAAATACATCTTAATCAGCATAAATTTTTCATAGAATTTGCAAGAAATCAAGGTTAAATATGGGTGGTTAAATGATTAGCGAAATATTTAAAGGGATTGTGCTATTATGGCGAACACAAAGCGAAACTTCTGATGCTATTGCTTTATGGCGTTTTATTGGGGTGGCGGCTGTTGTAATGTTGCTTGTGCATTTTTGGGTAAAATATAAAACGGTGATTGGTGGAACGAAGGTTATGGCAGAGGTTGTAAGTCATAAATTTAAGGGCGTGAACACAAGGCTAGGAAAAGAATATTATGCTGAGGTATTTTCTTTTGAGTTTGAAGGCGAAACGCTTGAAAAACAGGCGTATACCACTACATTTAACCCTATGCCTATTGGTACTAAAATTAATGCATATTACAAACGAAAACAACCCGACATTATTGCTATTGCGCCTAGCTATACATTTGATATAATTATATTGCTAGGTTTAATAATTGGTTGTATTGTTTTATTTTTATTATAATTAAGGGGTGATGATGTTGAACAAGAAAATTGGAATGATAGCGTCGGTGGTTAATATGCTTGCTGTGGCAGGTTTTGCGGTGTTTTTGATTGCCGATGTATTTTTTATGGCGGTTATTGCCAGCATTTTTATTGCACTTAGCTTTGTGCCTATGGTTGCGGCACTTGCGGCGGATAGCGTGGTAGAAAAAAGGGCGGCAGGCAATGCGGCTATGGTTTTTGCCGCCATTTATGCTGTGCTTATTTTGATAGTGTATTTTACGCAAATTACCACATTGCATAACGAAAACATTGACGGCGGCATTGCCTTTATGTTGGATTATAGGAATTTTAGTTGGTTTTTTAACCTAAACCTATTGGGTTATGGGATGATGTCATTATCAACATTTTTTGCGGCATTTACCATTAACGGGAAGAAAAAGACAGACAAGGTGTTGAAATATTTGCTTGCGGGACACGGTGTTTTCTTTATAAGCAGTTTAATAATGCCTATTTTGGGTGTGTTTAGCAATATGGAAGTAAACGACGCATCAAATATTGGTACGATTGTACTTTCGGTATGGTGCGCAATATTTTTGCCTATTGGCATACTATCGTTTAAATATTTTAAGGAGGCTTAACTATGAAGATTGGCGAAAATGTATCAGTTTTAAAGATTGAGGTTGACGGGGCGGCTAATAAGGCGTTGTATCTTACATTGGCTTGGGATGATGAAAACCTTGCGTTGTTTGACGCAGGGTATACGTTCCACGTGGAACATATTTCAAAAGCTATTGCGGATATGGGTTTTGATGTGGCTAATCTTACGCATATCTTTTTAACACATCAAGATATGGACCATATGGGCGGTGTTGCAGATTTGCTAAAGGTTGCGTCAAACGCAAAGGTTTTGGCGCATAAAAACGAAGCACCATATATAGACGGACGCAAAACGCCTGTTAAACTGCAACAGTCTTTGGATAGATATAACGAAGCGGACGATGAAGGCAAGGCGCAAATTGATAATGCTGTAAAGATGGTAGCGGCACACCGTGTTAAAGTAGATTGCGAGCTGGCAGACGGCGAGATAGTGCCTATTTGTGGTGGTGTTAAGGTAATGCACGTACCGGGTCATACACCAGGACATGCTGTGTATGTTCTGCAACAAAGCGGCGTTATTGTTCTTGGGGATAGTGCTAATATTGAAGATGACGGATTAGTAGATTTTAACCACATCTATATACAAGATTTGGATTTAAGCCGTGTATCGCTTGAAAAAATTAAGACAACAGATTGGAAAACCGCCGTGGCATACCATACAGGAGTTTTACAAAAATAATACAAAACCCACAAAAAAACTTGAATAGAAAATTTTTAAAAAAATCCTTGACAAAACATTACAAAATATGCTAGTATAAGTATATCTAGCATATTTTATTTTGCTAAGTTAAAAAGG
>WRBJ01000039.1 GCA_009784615.1 Defluviitaleaceae bacterium
ATTTTCAACCGCCCGAGGAGAGATGCGTTTTTCGACCCATCCCTTGAATTATACCTTATGTTTCAGCTGGTGGCTATTGGAGGGTTGTTGCTTATCATTATTATAATAGGAGAGATTATTATGGCAAGGTCAATTGTTAATGTACCGTTTAACGGGGATGTAGCGGCAATTTCACAAAGTATTTGGCAAGTATTGCAATCAAATGGTTATGCTGTTGCGAAGTATTATGAGGAAGAAAATGTATGGAGCAAAGGCGATGGTCTTGTTTTAATGAAAACCTTTATTAAAGTAGAATTTCCGCCTAACCAAATTGTAATTTCTGCTTGGACATCAAAAGGATTAGATGGGGGCAAAGAAGGCGACCTTAAAGGCTTTACTGGCATAGTATTTAAAAAACAATGTCAAAAAGTCGTTGATAATATCGCCGCAATGGTTAAAGCAAATGGGTAAGGGCGATAGAGCTGTAAGCGCACCTTTTCCACGTCACATCGGCATTATTATGGATGGCAATGGACGTTGGGCAAAAAAGTTTCTTTTAAAACGTGAAGCGGGGCATCGTGCTGGTGCACAGACCTTGCGCAAATTGGTCGAAGGTATGAACGAAGCTGGTTTTGAAGTTCTTACAGTATACGCCTTTTCAACTGAAAATTGGACACGTGACGATGGCGAAGTAGCTTATTTGATGGGCTTAATTAGCGAATACATACAACAATATATCGACGAAGCAGACAAAGGTAATGGGCGTGTGCGTGTTATTGGCGACCGTTCACGACTTTCTGTTGATTTGCAACAGCGCATTGCTATGCTAGAGCAAATGACAGCAGATAAAAACGGCATTTTGCTAAATATAGCAATCAACTACGGCGGTCGTGATGATATTGTACGGGCTGTACGGGCTGTTGCGGCAGATGTTGCCGCAGGCAAGCTGGCTTTGGGTGAAATTAGCGAACGACATATAAACGAATATATCGACACTGCTCCTCTGCCCGACCCGGAACTGATTATACGCACATCTGGCGAAATGCGCTTGTCTAATTTTTTATTATGGCAAGCGGCGTATAGCGAATTTTACGCAACCCCTATATTATGGCCAGATTTTAAGATAAGTCATTTATATGAAGCAATAGAGCATTATAACAAACGCCAAAGACGCTTTGGCGGACGAAAAGGAAGCTGAACTTAAAGATGAAAAAACGTGTAATATCCGCCATTATTGGTTTGCCGATTTTTATTGTGTTAATATATTTTGGCGGCATACCACTGGCGGCGGCTTTGGGATTGCTTGCCATATTGGGGTATGCAGAGTTTCTACGTGCTTTTAAGCGCAAAAATATATTTACGGTTTTAGTGGGCTTTATTTATGTTTTCATACTACTATCTTGTGTGTTTTTCGTCCGTCACTTTTTCGGGCTATGGTACACTTGGTTTATTTTTATTGCCGCTTGGGGCTGCGACACTGGGGCATATTTTTGCGGAAAAGCCTTTGGCAAACGCAAGCTAGTTCCAAAGCTATCACCTAACAAAACAATTTCAGGCGCAGTTGGTGGAACAATAACTGCCGCCGTGCTTTGCGCTGTTTTTGCCGCTTTCATAATACCAACATTTATGCCCGTTGTCGCTTGCGGCGGCGGGATAACAACCAATCCAAATATTATTTTATTTGCTTTATACGGTGCAATTGCGGCAATTTTAGCACAAGCCGGCGATTTAACCGCTTCTGCGATAAAACGCCGCACGGGCATAAAAGACTTTGGCGGCATTATACCTGGACACGGTGGTGTTTTAGACCGTTTTGACAGCATATTATTTGTAGCACCTTTTGCGCTATTATTTTTATGGTGGGTATTATGATGAAGAATATAGTAATTTTAGGTTCGACAGGCTCTATAGGCACACAAACCCTTGATGTAGTACGCAGTTTAGGCTTGACGGTTTATGCGCTAACAGCACATTCTAATGTAGATTTAATGGAAGCGCAAATTCGTGAATTTTCCCCAAAACTAGCCGTTATGTACGACGAAGCCGCCGCAATCGAGCTTAAAAAACGCATAGGTGGTCTATGCGAAATAAACCACGGCATAGATGGCATCATAGATGCGGCAACCTGCCGCCCAAGCATAGTAGTAAACTCCCTAGTGGGCTCAATAGGTCTATTGCCAACCATCGCCGCAATAAAAGCAGGCAACACGATAGCCCTCGCCAACAAAGAAACCCTTGTTTGTGCAGGCGAAATAATAATGCCGCTTGCCCGCAAACACAATGTTGATATTTTGCCGCTGGATAGCGAACATTCCGCCATTTTCCAATGTTTAGACGACAACAAGCCAAAACGGCTGTTGCTTACAGCTTCCGGAGGGCCTTTTAGAGGACGAAGCCTTGAAGAAATGCATAATGTTACCGTTGAGCAAGCCCTAGCGCACCCAAATTGGTCAATGGGCAAAAAAATAAGCATTGACAGCGCAACGATGATGAACAAGGGGCTGGAAGTTATAGAAGCCCGTTGGCTTTTTGATGTGCCACAAGATAATATTGATGTGGTTATCCACCCACAATCAATTGTGCATAGTATGGTAGAGTTTAACGACGGGCAAGTTATTGCACAGTTAGGTGCACCTGATATGCGTCTTGTGATACAGTATGGGTTGACTTATCCTACACGCTTACCCAATAATTTTGGGCGTTTGGATTTTAGCAAGCAATTTTCGCTTGACTTTTCTCCGCCAGATATGGTAAACTTTTCCTGTCTACGCCTTGCCTATGACGTACTGCGCAAAGGTGGGCTTTACCCCGCAATTTTAAACGCCGCTAATGAAGCCGCAGTTGATGCGTTTCTCGATAAAAAAATCGGTTTTACAGACATCCCAATGATTATAGAAAACGCCTTGTCTGCATATACTGATGAATGTAGGCTTGTTGATGTAGATGCAATATTGCACGCCCAAAATTGGGCGAAAACTGTTATAGGAGGCAATAAATGAACATATTATTTGTTTTACTAATTTTTACAATAATTGTTCTGGTTCACGAACTGGGTCACTTTTGGGCGGCACGCCGTGCCGGTATACAGGTTGAAGAATTTTCTATAGGTATGGGTCCACGTATATTAAAATTTAAACGCGGCGAAACAATATATTCCCTTAAAGCCTTGCCGTTAGGTGGTTCTTGCCGTATGCTTGGTGAAGATGAGGACGAGGAAGGAAATGTAAACGAACGCTCTTTAAATCGCAAACCCATTGGATGGCGGGTTTTGGTAATGGCTGGAGGGTCTGTTATGAATTTTGCCCTTGCCCTTATTATCGCAATCATTATGTCACTTTTTACAACCTATGCCGAGCCAACCGTGGTGAATTTTACAGGCGAAAATTCGCCAATGCAAGCCGCAGGCGCACAAATAGGTGACCGTATAACATCTGTTAACGGACGAAGTGTAAATGTGCGTGGCGATTTGACGCTTGCGATGTTGCGTGCGGATGGCTCGCCGATGAGCGTTACTGTAGACCGTGATGGCGCAACACATACATTATCTGTACGCCCAATACAACACGAAGAAAGCGAAAACTGGTTGCTTGGTTTTGGTATGCTTAACGCCGTTGGTGCTTTTGCAAGTGTCCCTGCTGGACTTGTTGGTACAGAGATATATCGTGAAGTTGGTTTTTTTGAAAGTGTTGCCGTTGGTGCGCAAAATCTTTCTTTTATTGTCAGAGCCACGTTTACGGCCATTGGTCGGCTTTTTACCCACGGTATTAGTGAACTTATGGGACCAATAGGGATGGTTGATGTTGTGGGTGGCGAGATGACAGAGGTCGCCACAAACCACGGTTTTGCCGCTACTTTTTGGACGGGTATGCATTTTACAATGTTTTTATCTGTATCGCTTGGCGTGCTTAATTTGTTGCCGATACCAGCCCTTGATGGTGGTCGCTTGGTTTTCTTGGGCATTGAAGCAATACGTCGCAAACCGTTAAATCCTGAAATGGAAGGCAAAATTCATTTAGCAGGTTTTGCATTGATGATGGGTTTGTTTGTTTTGGTGGCTTATAATGATATTGTGCGGCTTTTTCAATCATAAATAATTACAATAGCGGGCGGCCGATGGTCGCCCTTATTTTTGTTAAGCGGGGTCTATCTTATAATTATGTTTCATTTTAACATTGTTGCAACAAAAATAAATTATCAAAAAAATTTCAAAAACTACTTGACATTATATATATAATAAAAATGTTCCATTATATTCTATTTAGTGTAAGTTGTGGAAAGTATGAGAGGGGGAATGCCTATGAAGGCGGAAATTGAATGTCAGTTTAAAGCGGCGCAAGCCACGCCGC
>WRBJ01000040.1 GCA_009784615.1 Defluviitaleaceae bacterium
AAGTGATATTGATAAAAAAATGATACACGAAGCCAAAGAACACGCAAAACTGGCTGGGGTTGACGAATACATCCAATTTTCCACCGCCGACATAACAAAAAAAGGACTGCCGTGTGAATACGGCATCTTAATGACCAACCCTCCATACGGACAACGCATTGGAGATTTTGAGGCTATGTTAGAAATTTATAAATCGCTTAAAAATCTAATCCCTAAAACATCCACATGGTCGCTATATGTTATCACCTCTGATGAGAGCTTTGAGCAACATTTTGGGCGCAAGGCAAATGCCAAACGCAAATTATTTAACGGTGCTACAAAAACCGACTTTTATCAATATTATGGACCAAAACCACCAAGATAATCTCACAAAATAAAAAGTAGCCCGATGAGAGCTGCTTTTTGTTTTGTCCTATACTGCCAATTTACATTCAATGCGCAAAATAACCCGCTAATTTCTCATTAGCGGGTTATGGAGCGTTGCTCATAGCTGGCTATATATACTTTTCGTAAATCTGCCCACCTTCATTAGGCTCTATTTTTCCAGTGTCTGTATAGCCTAGCGACTTCCAAAAAGCACCATTTTCCAGCAGTAGATTCATTAGATGAATACCTTTTACATCAAGTTTTTTAAGCTCATCTTCGGCTTTTTTGACCATTATCTTGCCTAGTCCAATTCCCCTCGAATGTTTGTCAATATATATTTCCGACAAATGGCCCCAACCCTTATATCCATCAACATAACCGGGCGTTTCCTCGCAGTCTAGGTGAAAAGTGACAAAACCTTTGTACTCGCCATCCACTACGCATATATAAGTCGTCTTTCCCCCAAAATACCCCTTGAAATGCTTAAAGAGTTCATCAAACGAGTCGGCTGGATAAAATTCGTTCGGCTCTTCTTCTGAAATTTCGGCTTCATAGGTTTGATAAAGCGGCAACAATGTCATTAGCATATTTTCGTCTTGCATATTAAAATTTACAAGCTCCATGTGGTGTCCTCCTATTTCCATTATTCATCGGTAGGGGCAATGCTATTCTACTGTAACAGATTTTGCAAGATTGCGAGGCTTATCAATATCAAGCCCTTTATTGGCGGCAACATAATAGCTAAATAGCTGCAACACTATAACAGATAATGAAGGCGAGAAAAGCTCATGTACTGGCGGTAGCTTTATTAGCGAGAGTTTATCATCTTCCTTTGTGTCTTCGGTGCTTACAAATAGCACTCTTGCACCTCGGCTAATAACTTGCTCTACATTGCTAAAAATCTTGCCATAAAGACTTGGACAACAAGAAATGGCAACAACCAATACACCCTCCTCGATAAGGGCTATTGTTCCATGTTTAAGCTCACCGCCTGCATATGCCTCGCTGTGGATGTAGGAAATTTCTTTAAGTTTAAGCGACCCTTCAAAAGAAATTGCATAGTCCACATTGCGCCCTATGAAAAAGACGCTTTTAGAGTTAATGCTACCAGCTGCATATTTTTGAATATAATCGGTATGCTCTAATACCTGCGTAGCTTTTTCGGGCAGAGCGTTGATTTCATCAATAAGTTCAGCGGTTTTAATATCGTCAATTTTGCCTAACTTTTGCGCAAAGCGTATTGCTAAAATGTACAAAAGCACTAGCTGTGCTGAAAATGCCTTTGTACTTGCCACAGCAATTTCCGGCCCTGCGGCGGTATATGCGGTAAAGTCCGCCTCTCTCGCAATAGTAGAGCCTACCGCATTAACAATGGCGAAAGTGGTAGCACCGCGTTTTTTGGCTTCACGCATTGCGCCTATGGTGTCTGCTGTTTCGCCTGATTGGCTGACGACTATTACAAGAGTTTTGTCGTCTACAATAGGGTCTTTGTAACGAAATTCGCTTGCAAATTCTACTTCAACGGAAATGCGGCACAAACGCTCAAAGACGTATTTTCCAACAATGCCTGCATAACATGCCGAGCCGCAAGCTGTGATGACTACTTTGTTAAAATGTGATATATCAAGGCTATCTATTGCATTTTTATTTGCTCCATCCATTAATGTGTTTTTAATGGTTTCTTTTATTACACGGGGCTGTTCCATGATTTCTTTAAGCATAAAATGTGGGTACCCGCCTTTTTCCGCACCCTCCATTGTCCACGTGATGGTTTCTGCTTCTCTATGTATCGTTTCGCTGTCCATATTGTAAAATTTTACATCGTCTTTTGTCAAAATGGCAATTTCCTTGTCGTTGAGGTAATGCACCTTTGTGGTATGCGGTAAAATTGCTGGCACATCTGAGGCAATAAAATTTCCGTCGTCAGAAATGCCCACAATAAGGGGATTATCCTTTTTAATTGCCATTAAAATATCGGGTTCGTCAAGACACATTATGCCGAGGGCATAAGAGCCTTCAAGAATATTCGCTACCTTAATAACGGCTTGCATCAAATCACCGTCATAATGATGCTCACAAAGCTGTGCTACAACCTCGCTATCTGTTTGCGATGCAAATTTAACACCTTTTTCTTGCAACCAACCTTTAATTTCTTTATAATTTTCAATTATTCCGTTATGAACCACTGCAATACGGCTTTTTTCGCCAAGATGCGGGTGGCTGTTTGCATCGTTTGGCTCCCCGTGGGTTGCCCAACGTGTATGCCCAATGCCTAACTTTCCAAAAATATTTGCATTTTCCAAACTGGCTTCAAGCTCTGCAATGCGTCCTTTGCGCTTTACCACCCCAAAAGCCCCGCTATTATAAACAGCAATACCCGCCGAGTCGTACCCCCGATATTCCAGCCGTTTAAGCCCTTCCACAATAATTGGCACAGCATCCGCTTCGCCTATATATCCAATAATTCCGCACATAGGTTTTCCCTCCGCTCAAAAAATGTCGATAGATTGATAATACACTATAAAATCATTATATGCAACAACATCTTTTATACAATCCTATTACATTTTTGTAACTTAACTTACCCCAATGTCGAATTATGACGAAAGTTTGTATTAATAAAAATATGGAAATTTGTTAAAAAACATCTTGACAAACCACCCACAATGTGGTAAAATTATTAAGACAAGAAAAACAGGCCTCAAACAGGCCTCAAACAGGCCTCAAACAGGCCTCAATTTCAAGGAGGTTTTCAAATGAAAAAAGCATTACAAAGAACCTTGTCCCTTTTCCTCGTTTTGGTGATGGCTTTTGCCTTTGTGCCAAACACAACAGCTTTTGGAGAGATTAGCAACCAACCAGATGAAGACTTCATAGCCTTTCATAACGTACTTGTAGATGAATTTGGTCTTGAATTTGCTAATAACTACCATGTTGCGATAGAAACAGCAAATATCATCTACGACAACTTCCCTAGAAATAGAATGGGTGAAATAATGTACCCCGATTATTTTGGTGGTATGTATATTGATGAATTTGGTGTGTTGAATGTTCTTGTGACGCAATCATCTGCGGTACATATGAGACAGTTTGATGCTGTTGGT
>WRBJ01000041.1 GCA_009784615.1 Defluviitaleaceae bacterium
ATCCGGTAAGTCAATTTCAATAAGATTATCTTCCGGAGTGTAAATCGATGTTTCGAACCCGAAGGCTTCAAAGCTCATGCTTGGTATGTTGATTGATGTTATTAGCATTATCGCTGCTAAGAAGATTGCTAGGCACTTCTTTAGTTTTTGCATTGGTTTTCCTCCTGCGTTTATTTTAATAGCGTTCAGTTAATTATAACTTCTAAATACTGGTAATTCAATGTGTTTTCGGGGATTTTGGATAATTTTTTTTGTGAGGTTTAAGTTTTGCTATACGCAAAAAAATAAGCAGGGGGATAATCCCTGCTTAAGTCATTGTTTGCTCCTGTTGGTGCAAAACGCAAACGAGAAAACCGCTCGTCCTCTGCGCCATTATCTGCGGCTGAAGGGATTTGAACCCCCACGAAGTAACCTTCACTGGCACCTGAAGCCAGCGCGTCTGCCGTTCCGCCACAGCCGCATATTTAACCGCTTAAATCAAAGACAATTATAACATAAGAGGCAGTTATCGTCAAGCATTGGCGGTTACGGTTTTTAGTCGGATCAGCTATGTGATTTTGATAACTTCACTTCCCATTGTACAACTACCCAAAACCCCGATAAACAAGGAGCTAACCTACACATCACACCGCCAAAATAACGGCGGTGTTTTTGTTTGGATAAGTTGTTATGGAATTATCTCTATATTATAACACGAAACTTGGCGGCGGAACTTCATTTTCAGAAAAATATTTTTAATTTTTGAAAATTTCTGAAAATTTATTTTTTGATGTATGTGCCTATCCTCCGCTTGCCTACTTCGAGCTAACTTGACCTGGAGTTTTTTTATTCCATCAGAAAAGGAGCTGACAGCTCATGCAAGGCAGTAAATATAAACGAAGTACAAAAACAGCCACACGCATATATAACCGCTTTGAGTTTTGGAGCGTAGAGGATTGCGATTGCAAATATTGCCCCAATTACAATGTCAAATCCAAACTCTGCCCTCTTGATGTATGTGCCATTGCTGATATAAAGCAAGAGGCGGCAAGGTGTGAACAGCAAACGCAAACCCCATTAACGCAATAAAACGCTCAAAGTAATTATTCCCCGTCGCTGCATATCGTTTAGCACGGACGGAATAAGGCTGTCAAGGGTGCGAAGCACCGCCAAAGGCGGCTTGCCCTTGATAGACTTGTCTCGAATTTGTTAAATAGCGATGTAACATACAACCTTCGTACCAACACCTTCTGTACTTTCTAAAATCACGTTTCCATTATGATGTTCCGCAATATGCTTTACAATCGAAAGCCCCAACCCTGTGCCGCCTGTTTTTTTAGAGCGGGAAGCATCGGCACGATAAAAACGCTCGAACACACGGCTTTGATGTTGGCTTGCAATTCCAATGCCTGTATCGGTAACGGAAATTTTACATTTGTCGTTTTCGTAGCTTATGTCAATAGTGACATTGCCGCCGTCTTTGTTGTACTTAATTCCATTGTCGAGTAAATTAAAAATGAGTTCGTCAAGCAAGCGGTTATTCGCTTCTATTTGCAATGGCTGCCCCGTAAGTTCAACCGATACAGATTTTTCTTCTGCCTTATCCTGCAAGGTCGCAATAACTGTTTTAGCTAACTCGTAAATATCAAATTTCACAAAGTTTTTTTCGACTTTGCTTTCGTCAAATTCGGATAAGCGTATTATATCGTCAATAATATTCATAAGGCGTTTGGTGTGGTCTGATATTTTTTGCGAAAACCCAGCGACATCATCTGCTTTTGCCATACCATTTGCCATCATTTCAGATAATGCGGAAATGGTGGTGAGTGGTGTTTTTAATTCATGCGAAACATTGGCAGTAAATTCTTTACGCTGTAGGTCGGCTTTGTGTTGCTCCGTGGTGTCTAAAATGAAAACTATTGCACCACCACTTGCAGGCTGGTCGTTCGCTTCGCTCACTGCTCGCCCAAGCGTCCCGGGGCTAAGAAAGGCATTATAAAATTTATTGTTCCTCGAAAAATTCATTTCAAAAAACGCACCGCCAAGGCATTGCTTTACACCTTGCATAAAATCGGAGTCATGATAAATATACCCTATGTTTTGCCCGACAACATCATGTTTTGCCGATATGCCGAAAATATCTAACACGCTTTTGTTGACTGCAAGCACTAAACCCTTTTCATCAAGCATTACAAGCCCCTCACGCATATTTGCGATTATTGCATCAATAGTTTCAGCACGGTTGCGGAGCGTAGCAAATTGGCTTGCGATTTCTGCTTTTTGATGGTCGATTTTTTTCATGTATGGCCATAATTCTTCGTAGAGAGATTCGCTTGATGTTGAGTTGTCAAAATCAATTTCTGTAAGCGGTTTGATGATAATGCGAGTAAGGCGGTAAGCAATAAAATATGCTACCGCTAAAATAACGATTGTAATAATTGCGAATATGGGTATGGTTGATGTAAACACTTCACCCAAGCTATACAGTGTTCGGGATAAACGCAACACATTACCGTTATCAAGTCTAATGGCATAATAAAATGTATCTGCACCCAACGTGGCGGATGCTCGGATTGCTTCGCCAGAACCATAATTGACCGCCTGTATAAACTCTGTGCGGTCACTACGATTAACACTCAAATCTGCCCCTATGTGGCTGTCCGACAATGCTCTGCCATCAGCAGATATAATTGTGATTCGAGTATCGCCGCTGTTGATAACCTCATAATTCGTATCGGTGTTTTGGTTAAGCAGTTCAGCTACAAGCTGTGCCTTATCACGAATTGCCGCCATTTCATGGGTTTGTGCAGCCCGAAAAAACAGAAAGCCAAACGACACAACCAACAGAACAACACAAACCAAAATTAGTCCAACAAAGTTTATGAATATGCGTTTTTGCAAAGCTATCACCCCTGGTTGCATGGCGAGCAGTAAATGCAAAGCATTTACGACCAGCCCAGTTTATATCCAACATTGCGGATTGTTTTTATATATTCGCCCGCATCACCTAACTTTTGGCGTAATCGTTTAATGTGCATATCCAATGTGCGGCTTTCACCCTCGTAGTCATAACCCCACACAGTTTCCAAAATTTTATCACGGTTTAGCACTATGCCTGTATTGATTAGCAAATAATGCAATAGTTCGTATTCCTTGAAAGTCAGCGAAATAACCGCTCCATCAACAGTAACGGTGCGGTGAGAATGGTTCATTTGAATGTTCTGAAAATTGAAA
>WRBJ01000042.1 GCA_009784615.1 Defluviitaleaceae bacterium
AAGAAAAAAAAAATGGAGGGGGGGGGGGGGGGGGGGGGGGGTGGGTATAATTATAGAGTAATGCTAGACAAAATAATTTATTTTATTAGGAGGAGTTTTATGGGTTTTTTACTTTTCGCTATATTTGTTGTGATTGCAGTGTTTGTATTTCTGCAAATAATCAAACAAAGTCAACGAAATGCAGAACAGGAAGAAAGAGAACGTAAAATTGTAGCGAAACTATGGAACTTTAATGCCCATTGCAATTATTGCGATTTCAGGAGAAAAGCACGAAAAGCACGAGAGGGAAGGCTTGAGGACAGAGAGCGTTATCAAAGTTATTTATGCGGTGTGGAAATTAACGATAGGCCACAAAACAATGTATGTCGGTACTACGAAGGACCTGTAGACAAATATGAATGTCCACAATGCAGTGGCTCAAACGCATATTACTCACGAGATGGTAATACATTTTCACGGTCATTCATATGTGGAGAATGTAGAAAAAAAACAATTTGGACGGAGATTTTGCATTGAATTTCCTGTCATTCAAATAAAAGGCTACCATACTTATGGTTGCCTTTTATGTTTACATTATTTTGACATTAAAATCAATCAAGTTCTGTAAAGTTTCCGTATTTGGGTCGTCTTGCGGAGGCTTACCAAATTTTTCTATGTGTAATTGCGCAAAATTACTGCTTGCTGTAACAACTACTGCAAACTGGACATTATATTGCGTAGATAACTTTTCTGCAATCACATCTTGTTTTTTAGAAAGCTGAGTTTGCAAGGCTTTGTCATCATCAGCACATACCAAATAAATAGTGTCATTATCAAGATGATAAACACGAGCCTTCTTAACAAAAGAAGCCAAAAATGGCTCTAAGTTAGCAACAAACCCAGCCCAATTAGCAATCACATTCGCAACGGGTGAACCACTAGCGACTTCAACATTGACAATAGATGACGCATCTACATCCTCAATAATTTCAACAAACTGCGGAACAATATTTTCAACGGTAGCTTCAACAGGCAACACAATATCGACAGCAGGCATAATATCAGGCTTCTGTGTAGGTATAACTACCTTCGTTTCTTCATTTTTATTTCCTAATAATCCTTCATTACCACCAGCCGCCCATTCTATACAACCAATCTCAAGCGCAAGACGGGCATTTGCCCCCGATTGCTTAATGTTCCTAGCAACCCCAGCAAAATGCGTAATCAATGGAATTATTTCTTTTGGATTTTCTAACATCATATTGCGTAAATACCCCAAAAACTCGTCCGCAAACTGTGCAAAATCCCGTCCTTTTGCAGAAATATCCTCAATAAGGTCGAGCGCACTATTTGCATTACCGCCTATAAGCGCATTAAACAAAACATAAAAGGCTTCTGCGGACATAGAACCCGTTACATCCAACGCACCATTTAACGTAATTTCTTCACAATAATAAAGTCCCGCAAGCCTATCCAAAAGGCTTAAAGCATCTCTCATAGACCCATCAGCAATCTGCACAACATAATCTAAAGCATCATTGGCAATTCCAATGCCTTCTTCATCCACATAACCCCGTAATGCCGCCGTCATCACATTTGCGCTAATGCGATGAAAATCAAAACGCATAACACGAGAATGTATAGTGGCGGGTATTTTTTGCGGGTCGGTGGTGGCAAGTATAAAAATAACGTGGCTGGGCGGTTCTTCCAGTGTCTTTAAAAGTGCATTAAACGCACCCGTCGATAGCATATGCACCTCGTCAATAATATATACTTTGTATTTGCCACTAGGCGGATACCGCACTTCTTCTCGCAAATCCCGTATATTATCCACGCCATTATTACTAGCAGCATCAATCTCTATAACATCCATATTTGCGCCACGTGCAATATCAACACAAGATACACAAGCACCACAGGCCTCACCATTATTAGGTTGCATACAATTAACAGCACGTGCAAAAATTTTTGCACAACTTGTCTTGCCAGTACCACGCACGCCGCAAAACAAATAGGCGTGGCTAACACGTTCGTGTATAATTTGGTTGGTAAGCGTGCGCACAATATGCTCCTGTCCAACAACATCTGCAAAAGCCGTTGGACGCAATTTTCTATATAATGCAGTGTACATAAAAATTCCCCCTTGCAAAATCTATTATACAATGGGGTGAAGGATTTGTCAATTACCTATTGTTTTCGTAATATATGTCGGCTTCTTCACTAATCTCTTGCAATAAATTAGGGTCAATCCAACTATCATCAGGGCTTGAAACGGGAAGATTAGCAGGCGGTGTAAATTGCGTAGGTGCATAAACATCAATAACATCCAGCACTTCATCATCGCCAAATATGCCCAGCAAACGGTCTGCCCAAGCACCAACACCGCCTTCTTCCGACAAAATATTATAAGACAAATTACGCTCTACCCAATCCGTTACATTATTAGTAACAGGATTATCAAGTACGCTAAATAAAAGCAACGCCGCCAAAAACCCGCCGCATATCATAGCCTGCACAACAATGCGCTCTCGCCAAGTCTTTTCTTGTACAGGTTTTGCGGCAGACCTACTTTGTTGCGGCATCTCCGCAACCTCGGGGTTTTTAGTATATCGTATACGAGCCGCAGAAGGCGCAGGCACAACATCAGGTATTAAAAGCTCCATTTTCGGTTCATCCATTTGCATAAAAAATCCTCCTTGCAGATAAAAAAGTACATTTGTACAAGTCTATTCATAGATAAATAATATATGACAAACCATTTTTAATTAAATCAAGCGATGTTCTTAATAAGTTTATATAAACCTGAATAAAACCGCAATAATTTTTTTAGACAAAATTTTAAAAAGTGCTTGACGTGTGTGTGTATATGTGTGTTATAATTAGAAAGTACCAATTTTTACATATCATAAACACAAAGGGGGAATGCCTATGTTGGTGGAAATTGAATGTCAGTTTAAAGCGGCGAGATGCCACACCGCCGCCGTGGATAATAGTGTGGAAAATGTGATTTTATTTAGACAATTGCGAAACTTCAAAATCAAACCCACATTTGGAAAATAAGTAATTTCACAAGTGTTTGCAAGTGATTTAACAGAAAAGACAGGGCAAAAAGAGT
>WRBJ01000043.1 GCA_009784615.1 Defluviitaleaceae bacterium
ACTGTTTTAATCACGCTATCCCACCCCAACTTTTTACGGATAGAGTGGATATGCACGTCCACAGTCCTTGTATCGCCGCCAAAGTCATAACCCCATGCTATTTCAAGCAATTTGTCCCGAGATAGGGCAATATTGCGGTTTTTAATAAATGTTTCAATAAGCAAAAATTCTTTTGGTGAAAAATCTATCAAGCAACCATTACGATAAACTTGTTGGCTTGCCATATCTACCTTAACATCACCGTGAATAAAGATTGTGTCATTTTTATTAAACCGTCGCAAAACCGTTTCTATTCGTGCTTGCAATTCCAACATATCAAAGGGCTTGACTATGTAATCATCAGCACCTAATCGTAATCCCTTTACTCTGTCATTAACGGCAGAACGTGCCGTAAGGAAAATCACAGGAATGTTCTCCCTCAATTCCTCTAAAACTTGAAAGCCGTCCATTTTGGGCATCATAATGTCCAACAAAATCAGGTCAAATGTGTTTTCTTCCATAGCATCAAAGACCGCTTCACCGTCAAATACACATACGCAACTATGCCCTACAAGCGTAAGATTCTTTTTGATAAGCGTATTTATTACTTGCTCGTCCTCTGCTATAAGTATTTTTGCCATAAAAAATCACCTCGTCAGAAAGTGTATCATGGAGTTGTTATGAAGTTATTAAGAAACAGCAATTTAATAGTAATTTCAATTTTCGTCCTCGCCCTTATCCCTAACCTCCACTTCCCACCCCTTCAACCAATAAGCGGGCATATCCAACCCCTCAACAAAATCTACAAAATACTTCTGGCACATGAAAGCGTGAAAATCGGCCGTTTCTTTGCCCTGTGTGAAGTTAAACGTCATTCCGAACTTCTCAACCCCCAATTTCATCAAAGTAACAGCACTTTCGCCGTCATATTCGGGCAACTCGAAATTATCAATAGCCCTACGGATATTCACGCTTAAATTTGCATTGTCAGCCAGTATATTTAAGATTTCCTCATTTTCAATAAGATTGTTGATGAACCAAAGCCGCTCTGTCGCTACAGATGAAGCATGGGAAGCGGGAACGCCGTCAAGGGTTTGGTCATTGCTGTATCGCATTAGATTTAGTAGCGTCTGTGCAGAAAGCCCTGTTTTTTCGCATATGTCGCGCATTTCGATGTCTACAGCTTGGGTTTCGCTTATGCCCAACAGCCAATCCGCACTAACATCATAAAACTTGCAAATAGCAGGGATTTTATCAATATCGGGACGGGCATAGCCTGTGTACCATTGGCGTACACCGCTAGAGCCGATACCCACGGCGTTAGCCAGTTCTTCGGTCTTGGCTTCCCTGCCGTCCATGAGTTCACGCAAGCGGCAATTCAATATATCGTCATAAAATTTAGCCTTACGGTTTTCTGTCGTGGGCTTATTTTGTTTTGCCGTACTTTCTTGTGATGTTGCCGTGTTCGCTTGCTCGGTTGTTTTTTTGTTCCGTTGTACTGTTTGCTTTTTCGCCATTATCAAAACCCCTTTACTAACACCGCTATAGATTAACGATTATACACCAATATTGCTTGACATTAAATATCTCATGCGCTACACTTGAATTGTTAGCGATAAATAAACTATATCAAACAACACTAACAAACGCAAGAACAAAATAAAACTTCATAGCAAAGCAACAAATCGCCCGGGCAAATCGGGTGGCGATTCAGAAAATACTCCCGACACTAAAAAATATTTGCTATGAAAAAATCAGAGATTAGGAGTTGATTCATGCAAACACCGAAAATGCTCACCATTGAGCAAACAGCCAAAATGTTTGGATTACCCAAGAACTTTATCCGTCAGGCAGTTTTAGACGGTCGTATTGTTCATGTTAAGGCGGGTAAGAAACACCTTATCAACGTGCAAAAAGTTGAAGAATGGTTAAGCACAGGGGATAGCTCGACAACGGTATCACCCTCACCGCAAGCACCGACAGGGAGGATTACGTAAAATGCAATCCTTCGTTTGCACAACCAATGACAGCAGAAATTTATGCAATCATTGCAAATGCAATCGCTTCATTTATATATGCATCATAAAAAGACGATTGCATAATCCGTACCATGTACCATATATGCAATCAACAGCTTGCATTTCCCCTGACTGCAAAACCGTATGCCGTCACCCGATATGCAATCACCCCGCCTACGGCAGTCTGCTTGCATATCTACACATACTCACTCGCTCCGCTATCACTCGTCTGTGTAGCACTTATTATCTCCTTGGCGGTTTTGTTTGGTTTTGGAAAACGATATAAGTATTTATAAGTGCCAACCGATAAGATGCAGAGCCGATAACTTGTGAAATAAATCACAGCTATCGGCTCTTTTTGTTGTATATGAAAATGTCAGCAATAAAAATGCTCTTGATTTTTGTAGCGAAACGCTTATGACGCAATCTTGCACTGCTCGCGACATGATGCAAACACCGTGGAAATGCAGGAGATTCAGGTGTCCTAGTTCGCTCAATTTTCAGATATTTATTTTCTTGCTTTTAAGATTGCAGTTTGACCCCTCAAAATTGCAGTTCATCAAAACATCATTGAATCGAACATTTGCTTATGGCATACTTGAAAAAAGAGGTGATTCGAAATATGAAATTAACTGCCCAAAGGGACGAATTTCTTGATAACGATTATG